>JAEZAS010000436.1 GCA_023430365.1 Planctomycetota bacterium | reverse complement strand
GCCTTGGCCTGGCCGTCGAGGATGTAGACGACGGCCTCCTTCTTGTCGTGATCGACCACGAACTCGGCGTGGTAGGCGCCGCCGCCCCATTCGACGATCGTTCCGCCATGGGGACCCGCGCCATGATCATGATCGTGAGCATGGTCGTGATCATGCTCTTCCGGAGCTTTGGTCTGGGTCGGCTGGGCCCCGCCGTCTCCGCCTTTTCCGCAGCCGATCACGGCCAGGCAGAGGGCCGTGCTGCACAACCAATAAGTAACGCTTCGCATCTTCAGACTCCTTCGTTCAATATCCTTGTCCTTCGCAAACACAACACTTGTCACGGTCAGCATGCCGCCGGTTCTCAGCCGGAGACGGGCTCGGGCTCGAAAAGCTGTTCCTCAGCGTCTCCCGCCTTGGCGAGCTGTTCCGCGTCCCGGCCGCTGAATCGCCAGAAGAGGCCCGGGTGAATCAGGAACTCGCAAAACGTCGAGGTGAACAGACCGCCGAGAATGACTGTCGCCACGGGGTACAGAATCTCCCGCCCGGGCTCCTGCCCGCCCCAAACGAGCGGCAGCAGCCCGATGCCTGCTGTCAGCGCCGTCATCAGCACTGGCGCGAGCCGCTCAAGGCTGCCGCGGAGGATCATCTCCTGCGAGAACGGTTCGTTCTCCTCTTTCATCAGGTGAAAGTAGTGGGTCACCAGCAGGATGCCGTTGCGCACTGCGATGCCGCCGAGCGAAATGAAACCCACGAGGCTGGCCACCGTGAGCGACTGTCCCGTGAGCACCAGCGCCAGCACGCCGCCGATGAACGCAGTCGGCAAGGCATTGAGAATCTGGAGGACGATTCGCACCGATGGGAACAGAACCATCAGCACGGCGAACATGCCGACGACCGCCACGCCGGCGAGAATCAGGATCAATCGCGTGGCCCGCTGCTGGCTTTCGAACTGACCGCCGTACTCGATGAAGTAGCCTTCGGGCAGTTTCACCTCCGCGGCGACCTGCTGTTGGATCTCCGCCACGGCGCTCGCCAGGTCTCGATCCTGGGTGTTGGCACGAATCACGATCCGCCGCCGGGCGTTTTCGCGGTTCACGGCGTTGGGACCGACGCCTTCTTCGATGTCCGCCAGTTTCGACAACTCCACTTGCCCGCGCTGATCGGGCAGATCAATCCGCAGTCGGCCCAGGTTGGCGTAGTCGGTGCGGTAGCCTTGTTCGAGCCGCACGAGCAGGTCGAATCGCCGCTGCCCCTCGAGCACTTGCGACGTGATCTCGCCTTGCAGCGCGGTTTGCATTACCTGCGCCACGTACGCGCGAGTCAGGCCGTAGCGAGCCAAGTCGTCGGGGCGCAGGCGGATGTGCAACTCGTCGGTCTGGCGGATCGGTTCGATCACCGGGGGCGTCAGGCCGGGAATGTCCTGGATGGCGCGCTTGATCCGCTCCGCCGAGGCGAGCAACTGGTCGAGATCATCGCCATGCACCTTGATGGCGATCTGGGCATAGACGCCCGAAACCATGTGGCTGATCATGTGGGCCAGAGGTTGTTCAACCTCGATGTCGACGCCGGGCACTTCCTCGCGCAGCGCGGTCAGAAGCTCGCCGAGGATTTCCTCGCGGTGGTGCTGCACGGCTGGGTTCATGCTGAGGATGTACTCGCTCGTGCTGACCGGCATCGCGTGCTCGTCCATCTCGGCCCGGCCGGTGCGACGGACGAAGTAGAGGATCTCACCGTTGGGATTGGCTTCGGACTTCTGCCGTTCTTGAAAGCGGGCGTCGATGAGGGCGGCAGCCCGGTTTGACGCCTCCAGCGACGAGCCAGGAGGCAAGGTGACGTTCACCTGAATGCTCCCCTCGTCGAACTGCGGCAGAAAATTGCGTCCCAAGTGGGCCAGTTCCCAGCCGGCGAAGGCCACCAGCAGCCAGGTGATCGCCAATAGCCAGCCGGGCATCGCCATGCTGAGGCGAACCAGGTAGGTAGCAGCCTGTTTCAGTGACCGTAGCAACGGGCCATCGCTCTCCGCGTGAGCGGCCTTCGATTGGGGAAGCAGGTAATAGCTCAGGACCGGCGTCACCGTCAGCGAAACGAGCAACGAGGCCAAAATCGAGACGATGTAGGCCACCCCCAGCGGCGCAAACAGTCGGCCTTCGATCCCCGACAGGGCGAACAGCGGCAGGAAGACGAGAATCACGACGATCGTGCCGAACACGATGGCGCTGCGAATCTCGACACTGGCCTCGTACACCACAAGCAGCGGCGATTTGGGGCTCCCCTTGGCGTGGTTCTCTCGGAGTCGGCGAAAGATGTTTTCGACGTCAACGATCGCATCGTCGACAAGTTCCCCCATCGCCACCGCGATGCCGCCAAGCGTCATCACGTTGATCGAAAGCGGCGTGCCGGTGATGTGGCTCAACGCGCGGAAGACGAGCGTCGTGATCACCAGCGACAGCGGGATGGCCGTCAGCGTGATGAACGTCGTGCGAAAGTTGAGCAGGAACAAGAACAGGATGATCAGCACCAGCACAGCCCCAATCACCAGCGCTTCGCCGACATTGAAAATGCCGCGGTCGATGAAATTCTTAAGCCGGAAGAGCTCGGAATTGATCACGATGTCGGCAGGGAGCGACGCTTCGACTTCGGCCATAGCCTCGCCGAGGTTTACGGTGAGCGAACGCGTGTCGACGTGTGGCTGCTTGGCGATCGTAAAGACGACCCCCGGTTCGCCGTTCACGCCCGCGTCGCCACGCTTGAACTGCGGCCCTTCGGTGACCGTGGCCACATGCTCCAGCAGGACACTCCGCTCCTGGCCGAACTTGACCGGCACCTTGCGCAGGTCCTCCAGCACGGTCGCTGAATCCGGACCGAGCCGGCCCAGGACGCGGATCGGTCGTTCGCTCTCTCCCTCGACGGCAAAGCCGCCGCTCGTGTTGATGTTGCTGTCGAGAATCGCCTGTTCCACCTGCTGCAGCGAAACGTCGTATTCGAGCAGCGCGTTCGGATCGACGAGCACCTGGTACTGCTTGCGATCACCGCCCTGCGTGAAAACTTCGGCCACACCAGGGATCTGAAGCAAACGGGGACGGACAACCCAGTCGGCGAGCGTCCGCAGGGCCATGCTCTGCTGCTCGGCGGTCGGAATGCGAATGTCGTGCGTGACTCCCGAGATCGTGAACGCCACCCGACGTTGTTCCGTCTTGTCGTCCGGCTTCCAGTCGACCTGGTCGACTTCGACTGGCTTCCAGGTTGTCACCTGCCGGCGGTCGACGGGGTCCCAGACGAAAAGCTGCGGCGAAGTCTGGTCATCGGTTAGCTCGGCGATCAGGTTCGTCCGCTCGATCGGGACGAGTTGTCCTCCTTGGGGACCCGACTGGCGATACATCCCGGCGATGACGATTTGGCCCATGATCGAAGCCGTTGGAGTCATCTGGGGGCGAATCCCTTCGGGCAGTGTTCCGGAGAGTGTCGTCAGCCGTTCCTGCACGATCTGCCGTGCGCTTTGAATCTCGGTTTCCCAGCCGAACTCGACGTAGACCACGTTCAGTCCCGCCGTCGTCTGGCTGCGTACCGCTTGCACGCCGCCGGCGCCAAGCAGCGCGACTTCGATCGGCTGGGTGACGAGGGTTTCGACCTCTTCGGTCGCCAGGCCGGGACATTCGGTGATGATGACGACGCGCGGGCGGTCGAGGTCGGGGAAGACGTCGATTGGCAGCGTGGTGGCCAAGTAGCCGCCGTAAACCAGCAAGGTCATGCTGAAGACGACGACCAGCATCCGGTAGCGAAGCGCCAGGCGAATGACGGCATTGAGCATGGAGAGCTTTCTTAGTGGGCAGCGTGAACCGTGCCGTCGGCGTGAACGTGGAAGTTGGCGGGCATGCCGCTGGCCGCCTGGGCCTTCATCACGCGGTTGAGCGACGAAGCGGCGTTCTGGGCGATGTAGTAGCTCGAGCGCATGGAGCCGTCGTTGGCCAGCACGTAGTGCTCCCGATCCTCATGCACCACATGCACGGGCAACCGGTCAAACAGGTCGCCGTTCTGCCGGAAGACGAACGCCTCGGGGCCTTCGCGAATGACAGCCGCTCGGGGGACGACAAAAACGTTTTCCAGCTTCTCCACGGGCACGCGCAAGCGAACGCGTGTGCCGGGGCGAAATCGCCAGAGTACGCGAGCCTCTCCGCCCGGATCGTACGGCTTCCACTGGTTTTCGAGCGGCAGGTAGAAATCGAAGGTGCGCGTTTGCGGATCGACCGAGTTGGCGATGTGTTGAATGTGAAATTGATTCGGTGGCGGCGGCCAATCGCCCGCAGGCATGTCGTCGAAATCGACCCCGATCGGCCAGCGGTTCTGAGCCGCCTTTTGCACGAGGGGCATATCGTCCTTGAAGCCATGTCCCGCGATCAGCAGCCGGCGATGGTCGGCGAGAATGCACAGCACTTCCCCCGCTTCCACCTGTTGGCCAAGCTCGACCTTGAGCGACTGCACCTCGAAGGTAAACGGCAGTTCTTTCGGCTCGCCCGATTCGTAGGAGGCAAGGGCGACTTCGGTTTGTTCGACCTCTTCGTCTCCCGGAGCATAGACGACGATCTCGGTGACGAACTCTCCCTTCGCGGAGTTGGCGATCTGCTCGTCGGAGAGGCCGCGCGAGCGTAGATCCTGCTCATAGGCCTGTACGGCGACGTTCAGGCGGTCGACCTGGTTCTGGATTTCAAGCAATCGCGATTGCGGCACGGCGCCGGCTTGGGCGGGCTTTTCCAGCCGCTCGTGTTGCCGGCGAGCGATCTCGATTTCTTTGGTCGCTTTGAATAGCTCGAGCTGCGAGGCATGCAACGCGTCGCTCAATAGGCGAATCGAAAACAGCGGCGCCTTCGGCTCGACCGCTTTGCCCGGATAGGCGTCGATCTTGGTGACAACACCGGTGATCGGCGCTACGACGCCGCGGTCGCTGACCCCCGGGCGATCTTCGATCATTCCGGGGAGGTTGATCGTGCGCCAGTATTCGGTTGCCTTGAGGGGCTTGGAGACGAGCTCGAGGTTTTTTCTCGCCTGCTTGCTGAGCTTGACGGCTGGGGGGCTGTCCTGCTCGTGGTCGTGATCATGCTCAGCCGACTGCGAGGACGTGGTCGCGTCTTTGTCGGAAGCGAATTGCCGGGTTACGACCAGCCCAATGACCGCTGCGATCGCGGCGAAGGCGCATAGGCCGGCGACAAATTTCAGGATTCGGCTCATCACTCACACCTCAAGAGAAACCCGGGCTGGGTCGAAGGGGGCGGATCACGCGCAGACGCAAAGAAGTCGAGCCCTTGCGCGCAGCGTGCTACGCAAAGACGCGAGAGCGTCTGGAAAATGGGCCTATATCCGGAGAGTCCGGAGGCTGAGATAGAGCTCGGAGTCGTCCTGCACCTTGTCTGGCGGTCGCCACATCCAGAACTGCAGGGACGGATTCTGTGCGAGCACGATCGCGGTGGTCGATCCGTCGTGCCACGCTGCGCTGAGCTGCGCGGCGTCGATGGGTTTCAACTCGCGTGACGACGCGATGTTCGCGTGCGGCACGAAGACGGCGTCGGCCCCGTGCGGTGAATCGACCCGGCCATGCTCGTTCGGCTCCGTGCCGGCCGGAGGGGCGGCGTCGGAGCATGTTTGAGCCTCATGCGTATGAGGTTCCGTCGAGGCTGGCGAATGCGAATGACCACCCGTGAACCATTCGAGGTGAATGTGGGGGGCCGATTCAAGTCTCTGCTGCTCGCCGTCGGCCGCCGACGCGTGCGCATGCGGAACAACCGCCAGATAACTGACGGCGTAGGCGGCGAGCACGAGCAGTGAGACGATGCGACGGAACATAGGAGCGCAAATGGCCAGAACCTGTAACCATTGGCAGTGTACGTCGCAACCGTCGGCGGGGCAATGACGATCCCGCCGAGCAAACGACCGATACTCAACAGCCCCAAGGTCTTAGGGCTGTTTAACCTCGGCGGTCATTTCCAGGAGTTCCGCCAGAAGCTTGTCGGACGCTTCCCGCTGGAGACGGTTGGTGCCCAGCCAGGTTTCATAGCCGCCGAGGTCGTGGTGCCGCGGCGTCGGCAGGTAGCCGAAATAGCCGTGGGCCAGCGAGACCATGAAGGCTGGCTGAACGGGGCTGCGGCTCTTGTATTCGAGCCCAATCTCGCAGAACACCTCGCAGGGCATTGTGCCGATGCAAACGTCGCCGATGCGGAGCACTTGCACCGGCACCTTGGCGGTTTCCGGGAACTCGGCCAGCTTCATGACGCGCTTGGCATAGATATAGGACAAGTCCCGTCCCGATTGCTGGCCTTTCGCGAGCGTGGCTTCGGCCCACTCACTCTGTTCCTTGTTCGGGCGGCGCCAGGCGAGCTCCGGCTCGCGATAGCGGGCGTCGAGGGTCACGTCCCGGCGGAACTTGAGGTCCTTGATTTTCGAGTGAACCTTCTCGGCCACATCTTCGGCAACGTAGCGCATCTGCTCGTAAGGCTGCTTGCGTGGGCGCGGCTCGCGGAAGTTGACGTTGTTGATGTCGCCACTGGTGCCATTGGCCATGATGCCGACGAACGGTGGAGACTGGTGGTCTGCCTCCAGGAGCCGCTTCAGGTGTTCGCAGAACATTCCGTAGTAGTCGGCCGAGATATGTCCCGAGCCAACTCCGCCGACGTAGTGCAGCGAGTAGGTCGAGAAGACCGAGATCGGAGCCCCTTCCGGCTCACGGACCATGAAGAACGAGACTGTCGGATCGGTCGGTCCCGCCGGTTCGACGAGATTCGGGCTGCCGACCGGCGGATTCATCTTCACCTGATCGATGCCGCCGAACGGATTCTCGGGAACGGTGCCGGTACGCATTTTCCAGCGGCGGTTGAAGACGTGCTCCGGAACATCGACCGTTCCGAAGGCGATTTCGGCGGGACGCAGCTCATTGGCGGCCCGCAGCACGCCGTCGGCGATGCGCCGGGCGACGAACTTTTGGTAGTCGTCCAGCATGTAGACCGCCGCTGGTCGGTCTCGCCCCAGTGCGCTCGAAGCCGAGTGTGTGTGCGTAGCGCTGATCAGCACGCATTCCGGCGGAATCTTGGCCTGGGCCGCAATTTCCTTGCGAGCTTCTTCACTGATCAATGGATTGATGCCCAGCAGATCGCAGACGACGATTGCCAGCTTGGTCTTGCCGTCGTCGAGGACCAGGCAGCGAGCGTGCAAATCATCGTGCACATGCGTCGACGGAAACGGGACGAATCCGCCGATGATTTCTTCACCGAGCGGAGGTGTGATGTTGCTCGTCGCGGCGCCGGCGCGAAACTCTTGGGCAGCGGTTGGCAGGGCGACCGAAAGAAGTGCGGCGGCGCAAAGAGAAAATCGAAGCAGGAATCGATGCATGGAGTGCGTCCTCGGCGGGGTATCGTGGGGGCGGAGCCATCGATTGGCGAGACCGGTGTGACCGGCGTATGCGTAAGCAGCATACTGTTCTTCGTGGGCTCAAGCAAAGCGCGACGCGAGGGCAAGCAAGCTTCGTAGCTGAATTCGCCAGAATTCAGACAAACCCACGCTCCACTCGCGGGGCCTCTGAATTCTGGCGAATTCAGCTACGAGGAAGAGGAAGTAGCTAGGGCGAGATCTTCGGAAAAGAGTGACAGCGACGGTGTCGCAAGGCTACAATCCGGCTTAGCCCACCTGCGGAGCCGTTGATGAGTCCCACCTCGTTGCTTGTCGTTGTCCTGTTGGCTCAGACCGCCACGGAAACTACGTTCTCGCAGGACGACCTCGATTTCTTCGAAAAGCGAGTGCGGCCGATCCTTGTCACGCGCTGCTACGAGTGTCATTCGACGCAATCAGAAAAACCGCGGGCCGAGTTTTTTGTCGACAGTCGTCAGGCGATTCTGGACGGTGGCGAATCGGGCATTGGAGCCGTTCCCGGCCAACCGGAGAAGAGCCGGATCATTGCCGCCATCACCTACGATGACGACATCCTGCAAATGCCTCCCGACGGCAAAATGCCGGACGAGGAAATCGCTCTGCTGAAGGAGTGGGTGCGACGAGAGCTGCCGTTTCCGAAGTCGGAGGCAGTCGCCAAGGCGAAAAGCACGATCGACCTGGAGGCGGGCCGAAAGTACTGGGCCTTTCAGCCCGCTCGCACGCATGAGATCTCGCTGGACGATCCGTGGGTGCAGCAACGGATCGACGGATTCATCCTGGCCAAGATCCGGCAGGCCGGCTTGGAGCCGTCGGAGTCAGCCTCGCGCGAGACGCTGATTCGGCGGCTCAAATTCGACCTCGTCGGTCTCCCCCCCGAGCCGGCCGAGGTGGCTGCATTCGTTGCCGATGACTCGCCGGAAGCGTATGAGCGGCTGATCGATCGCCTGCTCGCCTCGCCCCAGTACGGCGAGCGCTGGGGGCGGTTCTGGCTCGATCTGGCCCGCTACAGCGATGTACTCGAAAGTTGGCGACGATCGGACGCCAAGGCCTATCTGTATCGCGATTGGGTCGTGCGGGCCTGGAACGAGGACCTGCCGTATGACGATTTTGTGCGCAAGCAACTTGCCGCCGATTTGCTTCCCGGGGCGAAGCCGGAGGACAACGCGGCGCTCGGCTATCTTGGCTTGAGCCCGTCGTACTGGAAGGAACTCAAGCTCGATCACACGATGATCAAGCAGGTCGTCGCCGAGGAGTGGGAGGAGAGCATCGAAGCGATCAGCGCGACGTTTCTGGGGCTGACGGTTGCCTGCGCCCGTTGCCACGATCACAAGTTCGACCCGATCACGCAGCAGGACTATTACGCCTTGGCGGGGGTGCTCGCCAGCAGCAAGCCCGACGATCGGCCGGTGATCGCGGACGAGCTGGCCGCTCCTGCCGCCGCTGCGCGCGCAAAAGCTAAGGAATTGCAAAAGCGGATCGATGAGTTGACGAAGCTAAAGCAGCGCACCGCGGAGCAGGACAGCGAAATTGCCTCGCTAAAGAGCGAGATCGAGAGCTTGCAGCAGACGCCCCACTTTCACACCCCAACGGCCTATGGCGTTTCGGAAGCGAGCATCGCGGTGCTGCCCGATGGCGCGCATCGGACGAAGATCGAGTATCGCGACGGCGTGGCGCAGGATGTCGCGCTTCATATTCGCGGAATGGCTGCGAATGAAGGCCCGGTCATCCCGCGGCGGTATGTTTCGGTCCTGACGCAGGAACCCACGCCTTTTCGCGAAGGAAGCGGGCGACGCGAGCTCGCCGAGGCGATTGTGACCGATTCGGCGTCGCTGGCGGCTCGCGTGTTCGTCAATCGCATCTGGCGGCACCACTTTGGCCGGGGATTGGTGGCGACACCGAGCAATTTCGGCACGCAGTCGGAGCCCCCCTCGCATCCCGAGTTGCTCGACGATCTGACGGCTCGGTTCATGGAGCACGGTTGGTCGCTCAAGTGGCTGCATCGCGAGATTCTGCTCTCGGCGACGTACCAGCAGACGAGTCGTCGCGACGACGCTCGGCACGCGATCGACCCGGACAACGTGCTGCTCGCTCGCATGACACCGCGTCGACTGGAGGTCGAAGCCTGGCGCGACGCGGCGCTGGCGGTGACCGGTGAACTCGACTCGGCGATTGGTGGCGAGCCGATGGAACTCAGCCATGCCACGCATCGTCGCCGGACCGTGTATGGAGTCGTGAAGCGGCGTGAGTTGGATGTCCTGCTGCGGCTGCACGATTTCCCCGACCCGGTCAGCCATGCCGCCTCGCGCGAGCCGACGACGACCCCACTGCAGCAGTTGTTTGCGTTCAATGCGCCGTTCCTGCATGAGCGCAGCTCGGCGCTCGTGGATCGAGTGAACCGCGAGGGACCGGAGGGCGTCCGTGAGCGCATCGCGTGGCTCTACCCAATCGTCTTTGGCCGGGCGGCCACGGCGGAAGAAGTTGAGCTGGGGCAGGAGTTTTTGCGAGAATCGCAGGCGGCGGGCGTGGAGCCGCCGGAAGCGTGGCGGCAGTACGCTCATGCCCTGCTGGGAAGCAACGAGTTTCTGTTTGTCGACTGAGGCCCACCGGTGATGCACTTCCCCTACTCACGGCGCGAGATGATCCAGGCGATTGGCGGCGGCCTCGGCTCGTTGGCGCTGGCGCAGGCGCTCGGTGGCCAGGCCGCTGGCGGCGCTTCGGCAGAGCCGAAGACCCACTTTGCTCCCCGGGCCAAACGCGTCATCCAGTTGTTCATGAACGGCGGGCCGTTCCAGGCCGACTTGTTCGACCCCAAGCCGGCTCTGAATCAATTTGCCGGCCAGCGACCGAGCGAAGTGGAGTTTCGCACCGAGAACGAGACCGGCGGGCTCAAGCCGGTGCCGACCGGCTTTCGCAACTGCGGCGAGAGCGGCCTGCCCGTGAGTGAGCTACTGCCCCAATTGGGCGAGTGCATCGACGATATCTGCGTGATCCGCTCGATGCACACCGACAATCCCAATCACGGGCCCGCGCTGTTCCTGATGAACAACGGCACGATCACGCCGACGCGGCCGAGCATGGGCTCGTGGATGTTGTATGGCCTCGGCTCGGAGAACGCCGACCTGCCGGGGTATGTCGTCCTTTGTCCGGGGCGTCCGGTGAGATTTTCGGAGTTGTGGTCGAGCGGCTTCCTGCCGGGGGAGCATCAGGGGCTATACATCAATCACTCGAATCTCGACCCGGCCGCGATGGTGCCCCACGTGCGCAACACGCGCATCCCGCAGGAGGCTCAGCGGCGACAGATCGATCTGACGCAGCGCCTCAACGAGCGGCATTCGCTCGTTCGGGGCGGCGACGATCGGTTTGAAGCGCGCATGCAGGCGATGGAAACGGCCTTTCGCATGCAGTTTGCCGCGAGCGACGCCTTCGACCTGGCGCGCGAGCCGGCCAGCATTCGCGAGGAATATGGTTCGTCGCACTATGCCAACGGCTGTCTGCTCGCCCGCCGGTTGGTCGAACGCGGCGTGCGTTTCGTGCAGGTGTACTACGGCAACGGACAGCCGTGGGACACGCATCGCGATCACGACAACACCACCAAGAAACTTTGCAAGGACATCGATCAGCCGACCGCAGCCTTGCTCAAGGATTTGAAACGCCGCGGTTTGCTCGAAGACACGCTCGTGATCTGGGGAGGTGAGTTCGGCCGCACCTCCACGTCCGAAGGAGGCAACGGCCGGGATCACAATCACTGGGGCTTCACCACCTGGCTGGCCGGGGGTGGAGTGAAAGGAGGGATGGCGTACGGCGAGACCGACGACTTCGGATTCCGCGCAGTGAAAGACAAGGTCCACATCCACGATTTTCACGCCACAGTGCTGCACCTGCTCGGTTTCGACCACGAAAAACTCACCTACCGACACGCCGGCCGGGACTTTAGGCTGACCGATGTCGAAGGTCGAGTGGTTCGCGCGATCCTGGCCTAAGCGTTCTCGACGCGACACAGCGGCGCTGCGATCGAGAGACGCTGGGGCGGGTGAGCGCTCGACTTCAGGGCCTCGGCGGCAGAACAAAAAGCCTGCCGGGGCGACAGCTACCTGTTTGCGAGGATGTTATGGATCGTCATCCGGGGGATGCCGTCCTGCGGCAGTTTGCCGCAGGAAACTTGGGAGAGGACGACTCCCGACGGCTCGCTGCGCACCTGGAGCAGTGTGAGACCTGCGGTTGCGCCCTCGAGAAAGTCGCTTCGGAAAGCGACAAAGCCAGACGTGTGCTTCAGACCACTGAGGAACGGGAGCGCACCGGCGCCACGATCGACTACCTCGGGGTTGCCAATCCCAAGCCCACTGAGCACGGCGATACGGCGACCGTCTCTTGGCAGGGTGAAAACAAGGACGACACGGTCTCGCGTCCCGACTTCTCCTTCACGCTGCGCGCTCAGCCTTCTCACTGTCGCTTCGGCGACTATGAGCTGCTGGAGGAGATTGCGCGCGGCGGCATGGGGGTCGTCTTTGGTGCGCGCCAGACAAAGCTTAACCGCATCGTCGCGCTGAAGATGATCCTGGCCGGCCAACTGGCCTCGGACGACGACATCAGCCGTTTCTATGTCGAGGCGGAAGCAGCCGCCCAGTTGGACCATCCCGGCATCGTGCCCGTATATGAAGTCGGCGAAATCGAAGGCCGGCATTTCTTCTCGATGGGCTTTGTCGAAGGCGTCAGCCTGGCGGAGCGCATCAAGCAGGGTCCGCTTCCTCCGGGGGAGGCGACGCAACTGGTCAAGCGAATTGCGGAGGCCATCGCCTACGCCCACCAGCGAGGCGTCATCCATCGCGACTTGAAACCAGCCAACGTGCTGGTCGATCAGGAAGGCCTGCCGAAGGTGACCGACTTTGGCCTGGCGAAACGCTTGGAAACCGACAGCGGCTTGACTCACACCGGGGCCATCATGGGCACGCCGAGCTACATGCCTCCCGAGCAGGCCTGTGGCGACGCGGCCAAAGTCGGCCCGGCGGCGGACATCTACTCGCTCGGCGCCCTGCTCTACTGCGCCTTGACCGGTCGCCCGCCATTTCAGGCGGCCACGCCGATCGACACCATCCTGCAGGTGCTGCGAAACGACGCGGTCCCTCCGCGTCAACTCAACCCAGCAGTGCCGCGCGATCTGGAAACGATTTGCCTCAAGTGCCTGCAGAAGCAGCCGGCCGCGCGCTATCCATCGGTCCGGGAGTTTGCCGACGATCTTGACCGCTATCTGGCTGGTGAACCCATCCATGCCCGGCGGATAGGCGTGGTTGAACGCGGCTGGCGATGGTGCCGCCGCAATCCAACGTCGGCCGCCCTGGCCGTGATGGTCTGCATCGCCTTCACGATGAGCCTGTTGGGATGGCAGCTCTGGCAAAGCTCCCGGGCGGCGCGGATTCAGGCCGATCAGGCTCGCGAAGTGGCCGACTCGAAGCAAAAGCTGGCCGATCTGCAGCAGTATTACGCATCGCTGAGCCGGTCGCGCGAGATCGTCGCCACCGGCAGTCCCGGTTGGACCTGGCGTGGGCTGGAAGCCCTGCGAGACGCCGCCCGGCAGAAGCCGTCGTCCGACGAGGATGTCGATCTGCGGAGTCTCCTGTCGACATGCTTAAGCGCGCAGGACCTTCGCAAGGTCGGTCTGCTCGAAACGGGCTGGCCGTGTTACTCGGTCGCCTTTTCGGCCGACGGCAAGCAGGTCGCTGCCACGCAGGTGAAGGGTCAGCCAGCCTGCCACGTTCAAATTTTTGATGTCGAGACGCTGCAGCCGGCGAGACTCCTCGCAAAGTCCACCCTGGGCGACAATCTATCGCGGTTGCTCACGTTCGGCTCGGTCAGCAGGTTTCAAACGGGCTTTCGCGGATTGGCCTTTTCGCCCGACGGCCGGAGTCTCGCGGTCGGCGGCCGGTTCGGCGAGCTGTTTATCTGGGACCTGCACGCTCCCGATGCACAGCCCAAGGTCGTCACCGCCTATCCGACCGCCCCCGGCGAGTCGACGCCGGTCGAAAGCCTGCAGTACGCGGCGGACAGCCGGATCTTGTTCACTGCCTCCTCCAAGCGAGAAATCAAATGGTGGGACGCTGAGAACGACTATGCTCCCTTGGGCGAACTGGCCGATGGCGGCACGAGCATCACGCAGAGCGTCGACGGTCAGACGCTGTACTTTTCCGGCGGCCAGGAGACGCGGCGGTTCGATCGGCAAACGTCCGCCGTCCATTCGCACCTTTCGGAGACGGATTTGAGCCAGGTGCGCGTCGGCAGCGATCCCCGGCTATTGTTTGGGTGCAAATACGAAGAGATCCGCGTCGCCGATGCGCAGCGGCGGGTGGTTTTGCGGCGGTTCAGGGACCCGGAGAACGACCATGTGCAATTTCACACGGGGGCTGAACCGGTGTTTCCAGCCGGCATGATCGTGGCTCTAGGCGACGACGGACGCTTTCGCATGTTCGACGCCGTTTCAGGCGCCATGGTCCTCGCTGAACCCACGGGCGCGGTGGACGACTCCCGCGTGCAACTCAGCCCCGATCAACGTCACGCCGGCATCAATGGAGAAACCGGCATCCAGCTCCTGGAACTGCGCGCCAGCGGCGTGCGCTCGGCGCCAGGAATGGCTCGAGGCACGCTTCAGGGCGCGGATTTTCTGGATGACCAAACCATTGCCTGGATCGACGCGATCCACCCAGCCAAGAACAAGAAATGCATCGACCGGACTTTTATCACCACCGCTCAGGTCTCGAGCGGGACAATCCTCCGTGAGACGTTGCAGGAATCGCACGATTCCGGGGGTAAGCGGTTTCAGTTCGTGCCGCCGTCGCGGCAATCTCCGTGTTTGGTGCGGCGGCCCGGATCGCCGGGAGAGTATTTGGCCGTCACCGACGCCTTGGGGCTTCACTGGGTCGATGCCGCCGGCCGAGAGAGCTATCCGCAGGACTTTGGCGAGGGGCGAGCCAAGACGCAGGTCTGGCAAGAAACGGAACTCACCCTCACGCCCGCTTTGCCCGCCGTCAGTGATCTACGGGCAAATGGAGGCCAGGCGGCGCGTTGGACCAAGGACGTAGCGAACGTGCAGCTGACGATTCCCAAGCGGCAGCAGAGCTCGATCGGTCCGCTGGCCGTGATCTTGCGCGTGAAAGTCGTTGCCGAAGGCGGATCGTCCGCGAAGCTTCGGCTGGAGCGTCGCTGCGGTGATCTTGCCCCGCACACGATCGACGCTTTCATCGCCGACGACGATTACGCACAGATTGTGCTGGACGTTCTGGAATCGGCGGAGCTTCAAGAGCGTCCCGTGGAGATCGGGATCGCCGCCGAGCAGCCGGCCGAAGTGTGGGTGGATCAGGTGACGCTACTTCCCGTGGCGGCGGAGGACGACCCGGCCACCTGGCGACCGCTGTGCACCGGCCCAGCCTGCTTCAGCCCCGATGGCAAGCGTGTCTGGGCCATCGTCAATCAGGACGAGGCCCTTTGCTGGTCGCACTCCAGCGGCGAACTGCTCGGCGGCTGGAACAACCGGGTGGCCCGGTTCCTGTCGGGCTCGGCGGTGCTCACGTGCATTGCGGCTTCCGATCGCACGATCGCGCTCGGAAGCGATCTGGGGAGCGTGCTCCTCTTGAACGCCGAGACGAAGAAGATCGAGCGCACGCTGTTGCTCGGCAAGTCGGCGGTCCAGGCGATCGAATTCTCGCCGACCGGCAATCAGGCCACTGTCGTGACCGCCGACGGCAATCTGTTTGGTGTCGACATCAACACGGGAAGCGAGGAGCAGGTCGATCTCGACGGGGATCTGGCGACGAGTGCGATCTATTCCCCAGGGGGCGATCTGTTGCTGGCCGGAACCAGCAAGGGTTTTCTGCGTGTGTGGAACAAGAGCGGCAGCACGTGGCGCCGCGCGGGGACGATCGGCTTGCCCGGCCTGCCGGTGAAGCGGCTCAAGCTCTCGGTCGACGGGACGAAGTTGCTCGCCATTCGCGAACGAGGCCTGGCCCCCGAAGTCTGGGACCTGGGCCTGCTCGAAGCCGAGTTTCAAATCTTCGGCGTAAGCGGCTTCCGCGGTCCTTGAATGGCGAGATCGCCTGGTTCGGGCGAGCCCCCAATTAGCGGCCAGCATGCTCCTCCCTGGAAAGACTACGATGCGGTGGTTCGATATTCGCGGTGGTTTTCAGACGGCAACCGTCGCCGTCGGCGAGTCGATCGATGATGCAATGGCAGAAATGTTTCGGCTGCTAAAGGAACGAACGATACCTGCGAACTCGGAAGTGCGTTGGGACCATTTGAGAATCGAGTTATGGCCCGATTCTGGTCGGGTAATTGCTTTCCCTGCGCTGAGCACTGTCGTTGACCGAGTCGAAAAGGAAGGCTGCCAATTGGTCTTTGACGATCTCGCCCGTGGCTACGATCGACTGGCAGATTCCGAGTTGGCTGATGACGACTTCGAGGAAGGGATTGTCTCGATGGAGCGGGCGTGGATGGAGCGTTTGGTCCAAGCGGCATTGAGACACGGAATGAACGGAGTGAGGCTCAAGTTCTGGAGCTCGAGTAGGGAAACGGATATCGGGGAATTGCAGGTTTGAAGCTGGCGTCGGCCAATGCCACCGTCCAGGCAGTTGCCGATTCGCAATCTCAGACTCCCGCAACTAAGCTGTACCGCTCGAATGTGAGCCCATTGATTGCTTTGCATTCGTTAGCCTGCTAATGTTTGACCTTTCGTCTCCGGCCAATGACGCCGCCTGTCTGGCGTCTCCTGCGCACTGGCGGAGAAACAAGCTTGCTGACAAGCTCTTAAGCTTTCCACAGCAACGGTAGCTTCACCTCACCGATGAGGCGGATCCTGGGCCCACGAGGCAAGTACAGCATCAAGAAGCTCAAGATGATGTTTTCGAGCTTGGACTGCTCTGTGTTACGCGGGGCAAAGCATCGGAAGCTGCGGCCCTGTTAGACTTGCGTTTCTATCGCTTTCCTCGCGGCGATTACAAGTCCATGTACCAATTCGGTCCGCGAGCGAACGCCCATTTTCTTGAGCAGTCCGGTAACTCGAAACTGTACCGTGCGAATACTGATGTCGAGGTCGGCGGCGATTTCCTTGTTCAATTTGCCTTCCAGAAGCAGGTCGAGCAAACTCCGCTCATCGCCAGTAAGGCGAGTCAACCGGCTGGCAAGCGATTGGTGGCGGCAAGCGGCCTGCCGACGGCGTCGGTCGAAGGCCAGCGCCTCGTTGACGATCTCGACCAGTTGCCCGGGTCGGAATGGCTTTTCGAGAAAGTAAAAGGCGCCCTTTTGCATGGCCGTGACACATTGCGGAATGTCTCCTCGACCCGTGACAAGGATGACAGGCGTGTCGAAGCCGAGTTCCCGCATGTGGCACATCAGGTCGATGCCACTCATCCCTGGCATTTGTAGATCGGCAATCACGCAAGCAGCGGGTACGGGAGCGATTTTGGCAATAAGATCTTCGCCCGAATGGAAAACCGCAGTGTGAAGTGATTGCGTTGCCACGACGGCCGCGATTGCCTCAGCAACATGCGGGTCGTCGTCAACGATAAAAACCGTTTCGCGATCATTCATGACCAGGATCCTGTTTGCCGCTCGTGGGGAGCACTATGCGGAACTCAGCTCCGCGCTCGTTGTGCGGTGTGAGTTCGAGGATTCCCCCGTGGGAGGAGACGATGTCCCGGCTAATGGCCAGCCCCACGCCCAAGCCGTCGTTCTTGGTGGTTTGAAATGGCTCAAACAAACGCTCTCGGACGCTGGGATGCACACCAGGACCAAAGTCCCGAATGCGTACTTCCACCTGATTATCGCTAACCATCCCAAAGGAAATGCGGATGGCCCTGTGTTCGTCGGCAAGCGGCGCAACTGCCTCGATGGCATTGCGAAGCAGGTTGATCAGCACCTGTTGGATTTCGACCCGGTCCACAATGACCGGAACGAGCGCGGAAGTCGTTTCGACCTGGCAGGTGATTCGCGCAAGTCGCAGGTCGGGTTCGACGATTTCCAGGACTTCGCTCACGAGATCAGAGACACAAACCGTCGACCGCAGGCTCTGGGATTTGCTGACCATCCGGCGCAAGCGGCGAATGACATCACCGGCTCGCACTGCCTGTAGCTCGATCTTTTCCAAAGACTCGTTGACGGCGTGGTGATTGGGCCCAGGATGGCGAAGTTGCTCCCTGGCGGCAAAACAATAGGACGCGATTGCAGCGAGGGGTTGATTCAATTCATGGGCGATGCTGGTTGACATCTGACCCAGAGTGCTGAGGCGGCCGACGTGGGCCAGTTCCTGCTGAAGCAGCCGCACGCGGGATTCGGCCCGGCTGCGGTCTGTGATATCGACCGCAGTGACGACAATATGAGACACCTCATTGGGCGCCTCATCGCTGAGCACGGGAGCCACTGTCCATTGAATTTCTGCGGTTGACGAGTCCGGGTTCGATAAATCGCTGTCGATTTGCGACTTCATACCCTTGGCGGCTTGGGTGACAGCATGTTTCAGTTGCTCTCTCACTCCGGACGTGTGAGACCAATTGGACCAATCCCAGATTTTTGTGCCTATAAGCTCTTGTCTGGTGAGCCGCACCATATCTATCGCCATGTGATTGGCGTCAATCAATTTGCCATCGGTCGAACAAACGGCAATCGCCGTGGGAATTGAACTGAAGATTCGCCGGTAGAACGTTGGCATGACGGAAGACATACGGCGGCAGGGCCACCGGCATGAGTAGCGGGCAATTCGGAGTGTTGCCTTCGGACCGAATTGCGGTGGGCAAATCTCGTTAGTGGCGGGAGGGCTAGCAGCATAGGGTTTGCGGCGTCGCTGCCGGACAGCATCTTCGGATTGTAGTTGCCGGATCGCTGAAGTTACCTGTGATTTTTTTGCAGAGCTTCGATACGTCACACGGCATCGCAGCGCCATTATGGTCCGAAGGCAAGTCCCAGAAGACATAATTCGCTCGGTCCTCGTGAATCGTGCCCGAAGGTGTGCGATATCGCACACCCGACGGTTTGTGCCTTAATCACTCCATCGGATTTTGGGAAGAGGTCACCCACTCCTATCGCCTTGCGCCGTCGCGCAAAGCAACCGACATGGCAACGTCGCTCGCTTCCGCACACTCTTGCGCGGCTATGGTTGCCGGACAACGCGACCGCTCGAACAGGTCCCGCCTAAGGCCATCCGGCCCGCCTGTAGAAGTGAAGGATCTCGCATGAACGACTTGCAGGATGTCCTGAAGGACTTTCTGGTCGAAAGCTATGAAAACCTCGACCAGCTCGACCGTGATTTGCTGGCTTTGGAACAAGATCCAGGCTCGCAAGCGACGCTGAGCAGCATTTTCCGGACAATTCACACGATCAAGGGGACGTGTGGATTTCTGGGCCTCAGCAAGCTGGAAGCGGTCACGCATGTCGGTGAGAACTTGCTCAGCAAGATGCGCGACGGCGAGGTCAAGTTGCGGCCGGAGATCACAACCGGGCTGCTTTCCCTGGTCGACGCAGTACGACGAATCCTGCGGGAGATTGAAGACACAGGCAGCGAGGGGAGCGAAGACTATTCCGAACTGGTCCAATCGCTCGTCAGCCTTCAGGAGTGTGCGTCGGCAGCCCGGCGAGTTGAAGCGGTTAGCGGAGGGAGCGACGAAGCGGCCGGACAGCCGGCCGATTTGCAGCCAGGTCCAGTGCCATCGGCGAGCATGCACGATGCCGATGGCATGGAATGCGCCAAGCCTTCAGCCCCGGCGGAGGAGGACGCCACGATCGGAGGCGGCTCGACGGTCGGCGAAGGCCGCCCCGGAGGGGTATCGGAGAGCACCATTCGGGTCGATGTCGGGTTACTCGACAAGTTGATGAACCGAGTCGGCGAACTTGTCTTGGCGCGCAACCAAATCTTGCAGTTCGCCGGTTCGATGAACGACTCGCTCTTTCTGAGTACCTCGCAGCGGTTGAATCTGATCACCACTGAATTGCAGGAAGGGGTGATGAAAACCCGGATGCAGCCGATCGGCAACATCTGGGGCAAGTTTCCGCGGGTGGTCCGGGATCTCGCCATTCAGTGCGGCAAACGCATCCGCATCGAAATGGAAGGGCGTGAAACCGAACTCGACAAGACTATCGTCGAAGCCATTAAGGACCCCTTGACGCATCTGGTGCGCAACTCGGTCGATCATGGGATGGAAAATCCGGACGCCCGCCTCGCTGCCGGCAAACCAGCCGAAGGCTGTCTGCGGTTGCGTGCCTTCCACGAGGGAGGACAAGTCAACATCGAGATTTCTGACGATGGCGGCGGCCTCAACTACGAACGGATCAAGCAGCGAGCTCTCGAGCGAGGGATGATTACCGCCGATCAGGCGATTCGCATGAGCGATCGCGAAATCGCGCAGCTCATTTTCGCTCCTGGTTTTTCTACGGCCTCCAGAATCACCAACGTTTCGGGGCGTGGCGTCGGCATGGACGTGGTGAAGACCAACATCGAGAAGATCGGAGGGACTGTCGATATTCAGAGCCTGCCTGGAACTGGGACAACTGTAAAGTTGAAGATTCCGCTGACCTTGGCGATCATTCCCGCGCTGATAGTCACTTGCGGCGGTGATCGCTTTGCCATTCCCCAGGTGAGCCTCCTGGAGTTGGTGCGCCTCGACGGTGAACAGGCCCAAAACGGCATCGAGCAACTGCATGGCGCTCCGGTCTATCGTTTGCGCGGAACACTGCTTCCGATCGTGTATCTCCGCCAAGAACTCGGATTGCCTGATGTGTCGAAGAAGCGCGACGGGGCCGTCAATATTGTCGTGCTTCGCGCCGACGAGCGGCAGTTTGGCCTGGTCGTCGACGCGATCAACGACACCGAAGAAATCGTCGTTAAGCCGCTGAGTAAGCAGCTCAAAGGAATCGAGGTGTTTGCCGGATCGACGATCATGGGGGACGGGAAAGTCGCCTTGATCCTCGACGTGCTTGGCACCGCACAGCGATCGCGCGTTATTTCCGAGGTGCGCGACCGTAGCCTGGCTGAGCAGACCGCCCGCTCATCCGAGACCGCAGGCCAGCGTCAGACTCTGCTCATTCTGCGTGCCGGAGGCCGGAGGTTGGCGCTGCCTATTTCGATGGTGTCTCGCCTGGAAGAGATTCCCTCCGGCGACGTCGAGATGGCGGACAACCGAGAGGTCGTGCAGTACCGCGGACAGATCTTGCCGCTGCTTCGGCTGGCTTCGCTGCTCGATCTGCCTCCGGCAGGGACAAACGAGACGCAAGCAACGCTCCAGGTCGTCGTCTACAGCCAGGGCGGCTTGAGCGTAGGCCTGGTGGTCGATCAGATCGTCGACATCGTAGATGCGGACATACAAATCCAACGCTCTGCACTGAAACGCGGAGTGCTCGCATCAGCGGTTGTGCAGGAGCGAGTCACTGACCTGCTGGACATTCCTTCGCTCATCGAATGCGAGGCCGCGCCCCTCCTCGCCGAAACCTCGCTTTAGATGGAGACCCATCCCATGGCAACTTCCAGCCAGTATTGTACGTTCGTTCTGGACGGATTGTTTTTCGGCGTCGAGGTGCACAAGGTTCAGGAAGTCATTCGTTATCAGGAGATGACTCACGTGCCACTCGCCTCGCGGGTGATTCGCGGCCTGATCAACTTGCGCGGCCAGATTGTTACTGCGATCGACCTGCGGCGCCGCCTGGGACTGCCAGACCGTCCCGTGGAACAACTGCCGATGAACGTGGTTGTGCGAGGAGATGAAGGAGTGGTCAGCCTGCTCGTCGATGAAATCGGCGACGTGCAAGCGGTTGACTCCGGTTGTTTCGAACGAGTGCCGGAAACGCTCCAAGGCCCGGCGCGTAGCCTGGTGCAAGGGGTTTACAAACTCAAAGACCGCTTATTGCTGATTCTCGACACCGAACGAGCCATCCACGTCTCGGCCAAGGACGACGAGGCCGCGATTTGTCCCGCCTGATTTGACCTTCCACGACCGACGTCCTCTCAGCAGGGAGGGATGACGGTCGACTACCCGCCTTTGCTCCCTGCACAGTTTGGAGCATCCCATGAGCAAGACTCTTGTCCCGTCGCGCGCCGCTGCGCCACGAAAAAATGGTTCTCTGGCGAGCCGTGTGAAAACCGTCGACCTGGAGCTCAGGCTCGAGGAGGCGCGGACCAATACGGCTGCCATTATGAAGGTGGTTGAGGCCGTCGGTCGCGCCTCGACCGTATCGGAAGCCGCGCAAATGGCGCTCGATGCGGTCAAGTCGGCCTTTGGTTGGGCATACGCCTCGTACTGGGCGATCGATGCCAAGGACCGGGCCCTGAAGTTCGTCATCGACAGCGGCACGGTAAACGAGGATTTTCGACGCGTAACGCTCGCCGCCCGTTTCAAGGAAGGTGAAGGGCTCAGCGGCCGCGCGTGGCGGCAGCGGGATCTGTTTTTCACGCCCGACATCGGACAGATGACCGATTGCTGCCGAGCCCCGGTGGCTCAGCGTGCCGGAGTGAAATCGGGTGTGTGTTTCCCGATCCTGGTTCGTGGCGAAGTCGTCGGCACGATGGACTTTTTTGCCTTGGAAACGCTGGAGCCTAGCGAAGACCGACTGGATGTGCTGCGAAATGTCGGACGTCTGGTGTCCTCAGCCATCGAACGTGTCGATCGCGAAACCGAGATGGCCCGTATCCGCTCGATGATGGAGAGCGCTCCGGTCAACGTGATTTTTGCCGACACCGACCTGAATATCCAGTATCTGAATCCTGCATCGGTGCGCCAGCTCGAGGCGTTGCAGAAGTATTTGCCGATCAAGCCAGAGCAGATGATCGGTCAGAGCATCGACATCTTCCATCGAGACCCGTCGCACCAGCGCAAGCTCCTCAGCGATACGAAGAACCTGCCACATCGTTCCGTGATTCAGCTTGGACCGGAGAAGCTGGACCTCCTCGTCAGCCCGATCCGCGATCAGCACGGCAACTATATGGGGCCGATGGTCACGTGGGAAGTCGTCACGCAAAAGCTGGCGATGGAACAGGAGATCAAGGACAACGCAGAGCGGGAACGCATCAAGGCCCAGGAGTTGGCCGAGATCATGCAGGCGGTGGCCGGCAACGCCACGACCTTGAGCGCTTCCTCGGAAGAGCTCTCAGCCGTCAGCAGCGAGATGAGCGCCAATGCGGAAGAAACGTCGGCCCAGGCCAATGTGGTGTCCGCCGCGGCCGAGCAGGTCAGCAAGAACGTGCAGACGGTAGCCACCGGCGTGGAGGAGATGGGCGCGAGCATTCGCGAGATTGCCGGAAACTCGAACGAAGCGGCCCGCATTGCCCAGCAGGCGGTAAAGGTTGCAGAGACGACGAACCAAACGATCGCCAAGCTCGGCGAAAGCAGCTCCGAAATCGGCAAGGTGATCAAAGTGATCACTTCGATTGCCGAGCAAACCAACTTGCTGGCTCTCAACGCCACGATCGAAGCCGCTCGAGCAGGCGAGGCGGGTAAGGGATTTGCCGTGGTGGCCAACGAGGTGAAGGAACTGGCGAAGGAAACCGCGAAAGCCACGGAGGACATCAGCCAGAAGATCGAAGCGATCCAAGGCGATACCCGGGGCGCAGTGGATGCCATTCGCCAGATCAGCCAAATCATCGGCCAGATCAACGACATCTCCAATACGATCGCCAGCGCCGTCGAAGAGCAGACCGCGACGACGAACGAGATCAGCCGCAACGTGGCCGAAGCGGCCAAGGGCAGCGGCGAAATCGCTCAGAACATCACGAGCGTAGCCAGTGCGGCCCAGAGCACGACGCAGGGAGCCACCAACGCACAGCAAGCTGCGGTGGAACTGTCGCGGATGGCGGCTGACCTGCAGCAGTTGGTCGGGCGCTTCAAGTAAGCGGCGCCGACCTCGGAATCGGCAATCGCAACCGTCTCGCCTGCGTTCCTGGCGGGCGAGACGAGGGTTGGCTGCAGCCAGCCGAAGAAGTTCGAGAGATCATTACTTCCCTCAGGCTAGGATCGTTCCATGCATGCCTTGATCATCGACGACTCGCGAGCTCTGCGTCGCATTCTCCGGGGCATGCTCACGGACCTGGGCTTCTCCGTCGCCGAAGCCGCCAATGGCCAGGAGGGCGTTGCGCAACTGCGTGAAGGCCCGATGCCGGACGTCGTGCTCGTCGACTGGAACATGCCGGTCATGACCGGTTTGGAATTTGTGCGCGAAGTGCGCGCGGATCATCGATTTCGCAATTTGCCCTTGATGATGGTGACCACCGAGACCGAAATGGGCCAGGTCACTGTCGCTCTGGCTGCCGGAGTCACCGAGTACGTGATGAAACCCTTCGACAAGGATGTGATCGCCGACAAGCTGCAACTCATCGGTGTGGCATAGGTCGACTTCCACCAACCCCGCTGGCGATTTGGGTGACTGCAATGCGCAAGGCTCGCGTACTGATAATCGACGATTCCGCCGTCATCCGGCGATTGCTGACCGACGCACTGTCGGGCGAGCCGGCCATCGAGGTAGTCGGTACGGCAGCCAACGGCAAGATTGCCCTGGCGAAGATTCCGCAAGTGAATCCGGACCTGGTCACGCTCGATATCGAAATGCCCGAAATGGATGGATTGCAGACCGTGCGAGAGATTCGCAAGGTCTATCCGAAACTGCCCGTGATTATGTGCAGCACGCTGACGCAGCGAGGGGCGGTGGCGACGCTGCAAGCTCTCAGCAGCGGCGCCAGCGACTACGTCACCAAGCCGGCGAACGTGGGAAGTGTGACGGCTGCCTTGGAGATGGTGCAGGCCCAGCTAATACCCAAGATCAAGGCCTTTTGCCCATGGACCTCTCCGGCTGCCTTTCCTCCGAGTTCGGGGCGCGGCAGTGCGGCGGCGATAGCCGGCAACCTGAAAGGGCGAACCGATGCGGTTGGCAGGCAGATCGACATCATCGCGATTGGCGTGTCGACGGGCGGACCAAATGCGCTCACCGAAGTGTTCCGGCGACTTCCAGCCGAACTCCCCGTTCCGGTTGTCATCGTGCAGCACATGCCGGCCGTATTCACGAAGTACCTGGCGGACCGCCTGAATGATGTTTCGCCCCTCAGCGTCCGGGAGGCGACCAGCGGTGAAGTGCTCCAGGCCGGCAAAGCCTGGCTGGCCCCGGGCGACTATCACATGGCGCTGGCGCGCACGTCGTCGGGAATCGCGATTCGATTGCACCAAGGTCCCCCGGAAAACTCCTGTCGGCCTGCTGTGGATGTGCTCTTTCGCAGTGTGGCGGAAATTTACGGTTCCCGCAGTTTGGCGGCGGTCCTTACGGGAATGGGGCAGGACGGTCTCCGCGGCTGCGAAGCAATTCGCGAGCGCAGCGGGATCGTACTCGCCCAGGACGAGCCGAGCAGTGTGGTGTGGGGAATGCCTGGGGCGGTGGTTCGCCACGGTCTGGCCGACGAAATTCTGCCGCTTGCGGAGATCGCGCCCGCGTTGGTGCGACGATCGGCTCGCCGAGCATTTGCGGTTCCTGTATCGGTGGGAGGATAAGGGATGGCCACGGCGACTCCGACGATCGATCAGGCCGACTTCGCTTTCATCCGCAAGTTTGTGTATGAGCAATCGGCTATCGCGCTCGAACCCGAGAAGACCTACCTCGTTGAGTCTCGCCTCGGTCCGATCGCACGACAGTCCGGCCTGCACGACTTATCCGGACTGGTCGCGCACTTGCGGTCGCGGCCTGCGGGGGAATTGCATGCCAAAGTCGTCGAAGCGATGACGACTAACGAAACCAGCTTCTTTCGCGACGCCCATCCCTTCGAAGCGCTGCGAAGCGATATCCTGCCGAAATTGATTCAGAGCCGGCAATCGCAGCGGACCCTAAACATCTGGTCGGCTGCGAGTTCCAGTGGCCAGGAAGCCTATACCGTCGTGATGCTGCTCCGTGAACATTTTCCCGAGCTCGCGAGCTGGAAGATCAGCGTTATCGGCACCGATTTGTCGCAGCAGATGGTCGAGCGCGCTCAGGCCGGCGTCTATTCCCAACTGGAGGTGAATCGCGGGCTGCCGGCCTCGCTGTTGAAGCACTTTCAGCGGACCGGCCTGCAATGGCAATTGAGCGATGAGATCCGCAAATCGGTGAAGTTCATGCGCATGAACCTCGCGAGGAGCTGGCTACCGCTACCGACGATGGACATCATTTTCATGCGGAATGTGTTGATCTACTTCGACCTGGAAACCAAGCGCCAGATCTTTGCCCGCGTTCGCCGTCAGTTGGCGCCGGATGGCTCCTTGCTGCTGGGAGGCGCCGAAACGACGCTGGGTGTCGACGAGAACTTCGAGCGAGTCAATCACGGCAAAACCTCCAGCTATCGCCTGCGACGAGTCTGAAAACTTTCCCGAGAGAATCAGTCATGCCGACCCTGGAAATCGGACACGAGACAATCCAACCGATGGTGGAATCGGTCTGGGCCACCATGCTCGGCCTGGGCATCGACGCTCTGCCCACCAGCGGAGCAACCGAACCGGCGCCAGGCGACTCGGACACGACACTGACGGCTGCCGTGCAGATCACCGGCGCGTGGAACGGCAGCGTGCTGTTCCAGCCGAGCTACGAATTCGCTCGTCATGCGGCCAGCATCATGCTCGACCAACCGGCGGGCGAACTCTCGCAGGCCGACATCCAGGATGCGGTGGCAGAGCTGGCGAACATTGTCGGCGGCGGAGTGAAAAGTATCGTGCCTGGACCGTCGGCGCTTTCGCTACCGATGGTCACCTGTGGATCGCAATTCTCCCAGCGCATTCGCCGGGCGGAATTGATTCTGCAATTCGATTTCAGCAGCCTTGGCGAGCCAATGCGGCTGCGATTGTTCGAAGGACTGCCTCCGCCGGCCTGATCCGGCGCCCGACGATTCGCATTTTCAATCCTTCCATTCATTTCGAGGAACCTACCCATGTGCCGAGTGCTCATCGCTGACGATTCTGGGACCATGCGCACGATCATTCGCCGGTCGCTCGAAGCGATTGGGATCAACACCACCTCCGAAGCCCAGGATGGGGCAGTTGCCGTGTCGCTCTTCAGGCCGGGCGAGTTTGATCTGGTCATCACCGATTGGAACATGCCGGGAAAGACGGGGCTGGAGGTGACCCGCGAGATTCGAGCCCAGGATAAGCAGATTCCGATCGTGATGGTGACAACCGAATCGGAGAAAGCCCGGGTGCTCGAGGCGATCCAGGCTGGGGTCACCGACTACCTGGTCAAACCATTCACACCGGACAGCCTGCGGGCCAAGCTGGATCGCTTCATTCCGGTTGCGTGACGTCAGGCAAGCGAGCGTCGAGAGTCTCTTCTTTCCCGTAGCCGTGAGCCAACCTCATGCGGGCCAATTTTATCAACCCTTTTTTGACCTCGACCGCGTCGGTCTTTTCGCAGATGCTGGGTGTAGAGATCCGGCGAGAGCCGCCATTCTTGCGCAACGAGTTCTCGCCGCAGTTCGATGTCACGGGCATTGTGGGGCTTACCGGCAATGCCACAGGAACGGTCGCCGTGAGCCTGCCTCGCGAGATGGCGATTGCGGTGACCGAAGTGCTGACGGGGGAAGTCCACGGCAGCGTCAATCCGCAAGTCGCCGATGCGGTCGGCGAATTGACCAACATGATCGCCGGCGCGGCCAAGTCTCAGCTTGAATCCCTGCAACTCAATCTCGGTCTGCCGACGGTCATCATCGGCCGATCGACCTGCATCGCCTTTCCTTCGAAGACGTCGCCGATCTCCATCCCCTTCGATTCTCGCCTGGGATGCTTCACGGTGGAGGTGGGCCTGATCGAGCAGCCGTAGAGGCAGATCGCGGGAAGTGGCTGGGGGCGATTTGGCGGAGATTGTTCTCGCCGGTGGCGATTCGGGACGCTTCTCGCGCTGCGCTGACGGCAGGGAGCATCAATGCAACAAGGACCCCGATTAATCGAGCCAGCGTGAGCCCGAAATGAAGTTGATCACACCGCTGAACAATCTGAATCAGTCACGTCGACCCGCTTAGATAAAAAAGGGGCGGTCGCCAACAGCCTTCCTTCATTCCTGCACCTCCCGCAAGCGCGTGATGGAAGTCCGCACTCCCTTCACCAGGCCATCCAGCTACAATCCACCGAAGCTTTCGATCCTGGAGTTGAGTTGTCCGATTCGAACTCCCGTTGTGATGGCCCAAAAGTGGAGAGCACCATGAGAAACGAAAGTCTTGTGAGCTTGTTTGTGGTCGGCCTGTTGGGGATCGCCTCTGCGGCGGCGCTTGCCGATGAACCCAAGCAAGGCGCCGTGCACTTAGCCGAGCTGGGCAACGGAGTCGGCTTGGAGACGGTTTACATTCCGCCGGGCGAGTTCCTCATGGGGAGTACGCCAGAGGAAAAGGCGTGGGCGACGGGCATCGAGGGCGGGGCCCAGCCGGGCACCGATCGCGAGTCGTACGAAGGCGAGCAACCGCGACCCATGCGAGTGAAGCACGGATTCTGGATGGGTCGCACGGAAGTGACCGTCGGCCAGTTCAAGCGGTTCGTCGAGGAGACTGGGTACGTCACCGACGCGGAGAAGCCCGGCGGCCGAACTCAATGTTTCAATCCGAAATGGACGAGCTACAACCTGACGACGCAGGTGACGCATCCGTGGGAGCCGATGCAAGGAAAAAGCTGGCGCGATCCCAATTTTCAGTTTCCGCTGCGCGACGATTTTCCCGTGGTCTGCGTGAGTTGGACGGATGCCCGGGCCTTTGCCGAGTGGCTGACGAAACACGAGCGGGCGGCTGGACGACTGCCGAGTGGTTTGGAGTATCGCCTGCCCACCGAAGCCGAGTGGGAATACGCCTGCCGCGGCGGACGCAAAGACAGCAGCTTTTATTGGTGGGGAAATGAGTTGAGCCAGGGGGAAGGGCGGCTCAACATCTCGGCTGTGGATTTCCTGCCCGATCGGAAGCAGAAGTGGCCGCTGGCCAGTGCCCCGTGGAGTGACGGCTTCTCGTTCGTCTCGCCGGTGGATCATTACGGCGAGCGCGGCCGCAACGGCTTCGGCCTGGCCGACATGTGCGGTGGGGTCTGGGAAGTGGTTCTTGACGACTTCGATCCCAAGGGCGGGCACGAAGAGCTGCACGTCAACAAAGAGCACCCGCGTCCCGTTTGTCGCGGCGGCAACTACTTCGACGTTCCCGGCAATGCCCGCTGCGCTGTGCGCCTGGGGCTCGCCGGTCCGCACTACTCCGACTCCCGCGACGGTTTCCGCATCTGCCTGGGACCACCGCGGTAGGCTCGCCGGCAGTAAAGAAGGCTCGCAGGCGGCGTGCTGCACTCGTGCAGGAGCAAGCGGATTCGCTCAGCGGTGAAGACTTCGTGCCCGCTTCGAGGCGGCGACGTCGGCGGGCCTTGCCGCTTACGTGCGGCGATCTCTTACGGTCCGTGGGAAGCGCGCCGTACACCCGAAGGGGTGTAGAGATCGGTCGGAGCTTCGCGACCGAGATCGTCCTAAGTGCTTGCTAGGACAAGAGTACGCCCGGCAGGATTCGAACCTGCAACCCTCGGTTCCGAAGACCGATGCGCTATCCAATTGCGCCACGGGCGCGTCTGCGGCCAGCGGCCGCCTGCGACGGTTTGATTCTAGCAAACTGGCGGAAAGGGCAATAGACCGGCGGGCGGGAACGCCGCGGAGGGCGTTCCCTACAGTGGAATCGGCTGGTTTCTTGGGCCCGAGACTCTGGTAGACGGGTGGGATCACGAAAGCACGAAAGCACGAAAACGGGCAGGAGAGGTGGGCGGGGATCACGAAAGCGAAAACACGAAAACGGGGAGGAGGGCGGGGGAGGATCACGAAAACACGAAAGCACGAAAAAAGGGATGAAGGGGTGACGGGTGTGGGGAGCGGTGCAGCGGGCTGTTGCGTCGGCAGATTGTCCTTCTGGTCTTTTTTCCTTTCGTGTTTTCGTGCTTTCGTGATCCCCCCTTCCCCGTCCGCGTGGAAGTGGATCGGCGGGGGCGATTCCTGAACGGGGGCTATCCAAGAGGTACACTTAGGCGGCGATGAGGTTCGCGCCGATTGGCGTCGGGCGACCGTCATAATCGCTATCTTTGCCACGCGAACCTCCCCTTGTCCCTGCTCCCATGAAGAATCCCGCCCCTCAGTTGGCCACGGTTGAAGGTCGCCGGTTGCATGAGGCCAACATCGGGCGGACGCGGTGGAAGTTTTGGGGGCCCTACCTGGCCGAGCGGGCCTGGGGGACGGTGCGCGAGGACTACAGCCCCAACGGCGACGCGTGGGAGTATTTTTCGCACGAGCAAGCCGTCAGCCGGGCGTATCGCTGGAACGAGGATGGCCTGGCCGGGATCTGCGACGAGCATGGTCGGCTGTGCCTGGCGCTCGCGCTCTGGAACGGCCAGGATTCGATGCTCAAGGAGCGGCTGTTTGGGCTGACCAATGGCGAGGGGAATCACGGCGAGGACGTCAAGGAACTCTATTACTACCTCGACGCCACGCCGACCAATTCCTACCTGAAGACGCTCTACAAGTATCCGCAGCGAGCGTTTCCCTACGAACCACTGCGGGCCGAGAATCGTCGCCGCACGCGCGAGGACGCCGAGTTCGAACTGCTCGACACGGGCATCTTTGACGACAACCGCTACTTCGACGTGTTCGTCGAGTACGCCAAGGGCTCGGCGACCGACGTGCTGATGCTCGTCACGGTGCATAACCGCGGCCCTGCCGACGCGACGGTGCATGTGCTGCCGCAGCTCTGGCACCGCAACCGCTGGTCGTGGTTCGGCAACGAGAAAGACAAAGGCTGCTTGAAAGCGATCGACGAGCGGACGATCGATATCGAACATCGGCTGATTCAAGGGTATCAACTGCACGTCGACGCCGGTCCCAGCGGCGAGTCCCCTGCCCTGCTCTTCTGCGAGAACGAAACGAACGTCGCCAGGCTCTACGGCGCTCCGCCGATCACGCCCTATCCCAAGGACGCGATTCACGACTACGTCGTGCGCGGCAATCGCCAGGCGGTGAACCCGGCGCGGACCGGCACGAAGGCGGCGGCGCACTACATGCTCCACATTCCCGCCGGCGGCAGTCAGCAGGTGCGCGTGCGGCTGACGGCGGATCAGCCGAAGGACGCGTTTGGCGACTTCGACGGGATTATTGCCGCGCGGCGGCAGGAAGCGGACGATTATTACGCGGCGCTGCAGGACGGCTTGAAAGATCCGGATGCCCGGCGAGTCCATCGGCAGGCGCTGGCGGGCATGCTGTGGAGCAAGCAGTACTATCACTACGACGTCCGCCAGTGGCTCGAGGGCGATCCAGCCCAGCCGCCCCCTCCGCCCGAGCGTCAGAAGGGGCGCAACGCCGAGTGGCTCGAGCTGAACAACGCCGAAATCATCTCGATGCCCGACAAGTGGGAGTATCCCTGGTACGCGGCCTGGGACCTGGCGTTTCATTGCATTCCGCTGGCGATGGTCGACGCGGAGTTTGCCAAGCAGCAGCTCATCCTGCTGACGCGCGAGTGGTACATGCACCCCAGCGGCCAGCTGCCAGCCTACGAATGGGCGCTGAGCGACGTGAATCCGCCGGTGCAGGCCTGGGCGGCGTACCGCGTTTATCAGATCGACCGCAAGCAGCGCGGCGGCAGCGGCGATACGGCGTTCCTCGAGCGCGTGTTCCACAAGCTGATGCTCAACTTCACCTGGTGGGTGAACCGGAAGGACGCGCAAGGACGCAACATCTTTCAGGGCGGCTTCCTCGGGCTCGACAACATCGGCGTGTTCAACCGTAGCGAAGAGCTGCCCGGCGGAGCGTCGCTCGAGCAGGCGGACGCGACCGCGTGGATGGCGATGTACAGTCTCAACCTGATGCGCATTGCAATCGAGCTGGCGCAGCACAATCCGGTGTATGAGGACATCGCCACCAAGTTCTTTGAACACTTCCTGCACATCGCCGAGGCGATGACCAACATGGGTGGCAACCACGGCTATGGGCTGTGGGACGAGCAGGACCAGTTCTATTACGACAGTTTGCAGTTGCCGACTGGCCAGAAGATCCCGTTGCGGGTGCGGTCGATGGTCGGCTTGATTCCGCTGTTCGCCGTGGAGACGATCGAGCCCGAGACACTGGCAAAGCTGCCCGACTTCAACCGCCGGCTGATGTGGGTGATGAAGTATCGGCCCGACCTGGCGGGGCTTGTCTCGCGCTGGCATCAGCCGGGCTTGGGAGAGCGGCGATTGCTGTCGCTGCTGCGCGGCCATCGGATGAAGAAACTGCTCGCGCGGATGCTCGACGAGACAGAGTTTTTGTCGGACTACGGCGTGCGGTCGCTCTCGAAGCGGCATGCCGAGCAGCCGTTTGAGTTCTACTGCTCCGGCGAGCGGATGACGGTCGGCTATGTGCCGGGGGAGTCGGACTCTGGATTGTTCGGGGGCAATTCCAACTGGCGTGGGCCGGTGTGGATGCCGGTGAACTACCTGATCATCGAGTCGCTGCAAAAGTTTCACCACTACTACGGCGATGATTTTACGGTCGAGTGTCCGACCGGTTCGGGCAAGTTCCTCACGCTGCACGGAGTGGCCGACGAACTGACGCGGCGCCTCACCCGGCTGTTCCTCCGCGACGCCGACGGCCGGCGGGCCGTGTTCGGCGCCAGGGAGAAGGAGCAGTTCGATCCCCACTTCCGCGACTATGTGCCGTTCTACGAATACTTCCACGGCGACGACGGCCGAGGGCTCGGGGCGTCGCACCAGACCGGCTGGACGGGCTTGATCGCCAAGCTGCTGCAGCCGCGCGAGGCGGAACGCGGGACGTGCCCGGCGGGGAAGGAGTTGCAGGAGGAGAGTAAGAGGTAAGGGATCAGAGGTCAGAGGTCAGAGGGCTGCGGGTGGTGGTAGTTGGGTACTGAGTACTGAGTACTGGGTACGGCGGCAGGTGTGAAGGAGTGGCACGCCCTGGAACGAAGTGAAGGGCGTGGTGCGCCGTAGCTAGATTCAGTCACGCGACCGAGGGTGGTTTTTTGCCGAGTCTGGCGAGCCGGCAGAGAGTGGCAAGTCATGTTGCGGGGCGACGAGGCGGAGCCTCGGGGTGGTTTCGTCCCAGGCTGGAGCCTGGGACGGAGATTTTTTCTCTGA
>JAEZAS010000414.1 GCA_023430365.1 Planctomycetota bacterium | reverse complement strand
ATGCCCGCCTTTGCTCCTGCGACCAACGAAAAGACACGTGGCAGCCGCTAGCAGACTGTCGCAACCGTGCGCCATCGCGTGTGAGCTTGAGAGTAGAAACACGGGCCGCGCAACAAAGTTTCTCTGGCAAGCCGGAAAGCGCGATTCCACGCAGGCGGCGTCGAAAGTCGCCGCAAACTTCGCACCAAAGCAGCGATCACCGAAACCTGACAGGGCCTGCGGTGTTATTGAGCGTTCGCGCGGCGAGTGCGCGTCACGAACAAGTGCGCTGCCTGGCGCAGGACGAACCAATAACGTCGTCCTGCGTTCAAGTAGCTCTCGGTTTCGATCAAGAGCTAGGCCGCCGCCTTGAGTGGCCCTTTGGGCGTGCGGAGGTTGAACAGGCCAAAGATGTCCGCCTGGCTGAGGCCGAGGCTGCCCGGCGCGCCGGTCTGTTCCATGACCGTATTGAAGATGTCGCGCTTGTGGTCGAGCACTTGGTTGATGCGCTCCTCGATGGTTCCCATCGCGAGCATGCGCGTGACGGTGACCGTTCCCTTGGCGCCGATGCGGTGGGCGCGATTGATGGCCTGGTCCTCAATCGCCGGATTCCACCAGCGGTCGAACAGGAACACGTATTCGCAGAATTGCAGATTCAGCCCGACGCTGCCGGCGCCGTAGCTCATCAGGATCACGTGCTTCTTCGGGTTCTCTTTGAACTCCTTCAGAATCGGATCGCGCTTCGCGGAGGGGATTTGGCCGTGATACTGCAGCGGGCCGAACCGCTCGAGGGCGGGCATCATCTTGTGCAGGGCGTGAACCCATTGGCTGAAGACGATCGCCTTTTTGCCGCTGGCGGCGATTTCTTCCATGTCGGCGACGAGGCGTTCCAGCTTGCTGCTCGCGCCCGTGAGTGGATCGAAGTTACAGATCTGCTTCAGCCGCAACACGAGTTCGAAGACGTGCTGAATGGTGATCTGCTCTCCCATCTCGTTCAGGTGCATCACCCCTTCGTTCTCAGCCATCTCGTAAGTGGCAAGCTGCTGCGGCGAGAGATCGAGCTCGGCGTCGCGGAACAGCTTCGGCGGCATGTCGGTGAGAACCATTTCCTTGGTTCGCCGCAGGATGTAGTCGCCGGCGAGTTCTCCCATCCGCTTCGCCGTCATGCCCGTGCGAAGATAGCCGGGCGACAGAAACTCAAAGATGCCGACCAGGTCGTCGGGCGTGTTTTCGATTGGCGTGCCGGTGAGCGCCCATTGCCTCGACCGGCTGATGCCGCGCACGATCTCGCTCGTCGTGTTGTTGATGTTCTTGATCCGCTGCGCCTCGTCGAGCATCACCAGATCGAAGTGCAAGCCACGCTCGCCTTCGGGAGAGCTTTCGAGCAGTTCGCGATCGCGCATCAGCAGCTCGTAGTTGGCGATTCGCACCGGTGTGTTCGCTTCGGTCCACTGCCAGCGGCGGCGGGCCTGGTCCCCTTCGATGATCGTGACCGGAATCTCGGGCGCCCAGAGGGCGAACTCACGCTTCCAGTTGGTGACGAGCGGCTTGGGACAGACCAGCAGGCAGGAGCGAATCTCACCCGAGCGAACGAGCATTCGCACAGCAGTGATCGACTGCATCGTTTTGCCCAGCCCCATCTCGTCGGCCAGAATCGCCGCGAAGCGGGGATAGAGAAACGCTACGCCCGCGAACTGGTACGGAAACGGCTCGAATGGAAAGTGGAGCGAGTCGGAGCGGACGAGCGTTTCCAGCGGCGGCTGGAGAACGTAGTAGAGACGATCCTCGAGCTTGATGATGTCGCCGGGCGGTTTGATGCGTGTGAACTTGCGCGGCGGCTGCGGAGCCTCGTTTGCGTCGCTCGCCTCGGGAGTTTCGGCCGGCGAATCGGTGAAGCCGGCCGACAGAGTCGGCGGCTTGGGAGGAGTTGTGGCCGGCGCCTTGGGTTGGCCCCAGTTGGGAGCTTCCGGGAACGTGAAGCTGATGATCTTGGGCGTCGGCCGCGGGATGCGCAGCGTCATTGCCTTGGGGGCGGGAGCCTCGATGGCGTGCGTTTCCACTTCGATCTTCGGCGGCCGCGCGAGGGCCGACTGGAACCCGGCAGGAAACGTTTCGACGGTCAGCGACAGGTCGACCGAGGCGATCGGGAGAGAGGCTTCGTAGTGCCAGGCAATCGTCACAGTCGTGGCTCCCTGCAGATGTAGGGTGGGTCGAGCGTTAGCAAGGCCCACCATCCCTCGCCCTTTCCATCGGTGGGCCTCGCTAGCGCTCGACCCACCCTACGGTCTCTCTTTACGACGCTCTGCGTCCTGCGGAACGAGCGTTGCTAGGCCGCTTGGGGCCGGGCGCTCTTTTGGGCTTCGTCCAGCGCTTCGCGGATGCGGGCAAACGGTTCGAGCAGGTCGAGTTGGTCAAGCTGGCTGGCGAGGCGATCAACGATCGACGATCGGTCCACCGAGTAGTTGATGTCGACAGCCAGGTGATGTGGACCGAGTTTGAACGGCAGCAGCGTCGGCCGGGCGAGCGTCTTCGCGTCGGAGGCGACCATCGCCACCGGAAGGTCGACGAACGGGCGAGCGCCAAGGGCGTGCTCGACGTCGGTTAGCACCAGGGCGGTCGCCGCCTTGGCCTTCTTAATCAGGGTGTGGCCGATCTGCTCACCGTAGAGGTAGGGCTTCAGCGTGGCGCCGTAGAGGATCTCCTGGGCCCGGTTCGCCTTCACCGGAGCGGTGCAATGAAACTCCAGCGGCCGGCCGGCGACATTCAACACTAGGTAGCCTCCGAACAGACCGAGTTCTGCGTGTTCTCCGAGGGTGAGGAAACCAATCGCCGGGGCGGAGTTGAGACTCATCCGTGCTCTCAGGGTGCGGGGCAAAACTTCGGCAGGACGCAAAGTAGGCGACGCATCCGGGCGCCGATCGCCTGCGAGTGGTTTTGGCCACTGCGACAGAACCGATCGGCGGGGAAACGTCGTACGAGAGGCTGCCAGCCCACCGAGTGGGCTGGCTACTTTGCATCGTCAGGGTCTGTCTGGAAACATCGGGCCGCCGGTTCGTCCGTCTTTAACGACGGTAACGGGTCGCCCAAGTCACGGTCATCCGCAGACTCGCCGGAAAGGCTAAAATCTGCCAATTGCTCGACACCTTGCGCCGCCTGTGTATACTGGGCGGAAGCCACAGGAGGCGTCGCCACAATGACTTACGACCCACGTCAACTGCAAACCATGTTCAGCATCGACGTATCGGCCGATCCCCGTCAGCAGCCGCAGCCGGAGCTCAACATGGGCGAACTGATGGTCACCCTGCTGCGGACCCTCGTCGAAGGTCAGCAACGCGAAATCAAGCTTCTTGAGGAAATCTCCAACCATTTGACGGCTGCCCAGCGTCAGCGGCAGCAAGAGCTGAACGCCTGGCGGGAAGCGAACCCCGATCTGGCCCGCAATTGCCGGATGGCGACCGAAACGCTCGGCAAGATCCAGACGCAGTTCCTGCAGAACATCACCGAAGAGGTGACGTTCAACGAGGAATCGCTCGCCGACAGCGATTTCATGCTCAACGAGTTCGTCGATCGCTTCGGACCGCGCCTGGCCCACCTGAACGGCGTACTGCAGGTCCTGTCACAGCTCAGCAGCCCAGCCAGCGCCTCGGCGGCGGCCGCTCCCTAAGGGGCGGTTCGCGATTGGGGCTCTCCGTAGCTGAATTCGCCAGAATTCAGACAAACTCAGCCTCCATTGCGCGTGGAGGTCTGAATTCTGGCGAATTCAGCTACGTTCTGTGGCGACCCGCGTCATCCTTGGGTTGGTAGAATCTTCGCATGCACTGTGAATTGATTCGAACCCAGTCGGCCGACGGTCTTCGGCTGGATGGAGCCCTGTTTTCTCCCGCCGCGAACACGAGCGGCCAACTTCCGCTGGATGCTGCCCTGTGCCTGCACGGCGTAGGGGCCAACTTCTACACTTCCAGCACGCTCGAAGGGGTCCGGCCGACCTTGCTCGGTCTGGGACTCTCGGTGCTCAGCGTCAACACGCGCGGGCACGACACGGTCTTCATGGCGTCGATGGCCATGGGCCGGCGGCGCTTGGGAGCAGCTTACGAGACGGTCGACGACTCGCGTCTGGACCTCGCAGCCTGGCTGAAGTTTCTGCAGCAACGAGGACTCCAACGCGTGCTGCTGGTCGGCCATAGCCTGGGAGCGATCAAGTCGATCTATGCCCAGTCGCGCGAGCAGTACGAGACGGTGGTGGGCGTCGTGGGCATTTCGCCCCCCAGGCTTTCGCATCGAGCGTTCATGAACTCGCTCGAGAGC
>JAEZAS010000403.1 GCA_023430365.1 Planctomycetota bacterium | reverse complement strand
CGCTCCACCACCCGAGAAACCGCCGCCACCAATCCGGGCTCCACCGCTCGGAGCGCGGCCGCCCGAGAAGCCTCCACCGCCGACGCGGCCTCCTCCGGAGAAGCCACCGCCTGCCCGAGCGCCGCCGGAGAATCCGCCTCCGCCGCCACCCGCACGCGCTGCTCCACCGCCGCCGCCACCTCCTGCGTTGCCTCGTCCGCCGCCACCACCACCGCCGCGTTGTGCGGCGACTGGCTCGGCGATCAAGCCGATCACCAGGGCCGTCATCCCGGCCCAAGCAAAGAACTTCTTCATCGTGTTGCTCCCCATGATTGAATCGTGTCAACGCGCGTCCTGCGCACGTGTCGTTACTGGCACTGCCGCCCCGGCGACCGCGCACTAATACAGCGCGACCACAACACCACGCCTTAGAGAATGCAAACTCCGCTCCAATTCCACCAAATCCGCGCGCTGCCCTTATTCCCTCACCCTCACGGCACTTAAGCGCTGTCGGCAATGGCCCAACGTCTTCCGATGAACGTCCGTCCGCCGCTCCGTTCGCCGTTTGACCAGCCTCCAGTTACTGTTCAGAATGCTAGACCTCTGAGCCAATAAACCCGCTGAACCAGATATCAACGACCATGCCCGTACGTAATTCGATGCTTACTTCCCGGCGATTCCTCGCGGCGCCTATGGCCCTCCTTGCCCTGTTGATGCTCGCAATCACGGGCGTCCCGGCCCATGAACCCGAAGCTTCCGCTCCCCGAAACACCCAGGCCGAAGACATCGCCCCGCTTACACCGGCCGAAGCGCTCGCATCGATTCAGGCCCCGCCCGGTTTTGAGGTGACGCTCTTCGCTCACGAGCCCGATGTCCGCCAGCCGATTGGAATGGCCATTGATCCGCGCGGCCGGGTCTGGGTAGCCGAGAATTATACCTACGCCGAAAGCGCGGTGAACTTCGATCTCACCCAGAACGATCGGATTCGCGTGCTGGAAGACCGCGACGGCGACGGTCGGGCCGACGAGAGCAAGGTTTTCCTGAGCGGCCTAAAGCGACTATCGAGCGTGGAAGTCGGCTTCGGGGGGACCTGGGCACTGGCGCCGCCGAATTTGCTGTTCATTCCGGATCAGGATGGCGACGACGTTCCCGACGGCGAACCGATCGTCATGCTCGACGGCTGGGATGCAAGCGCGGCCCGACACAACATCGTGAACGGATTGCGCTGGGGGCCTGACGGCTGGCTCTATGGTCGCAACGGCATTCTGGCGACGTCGCTCGTCGGTCCGCCGGGGTCGGGAGCGGAGGAGCGAACGCCGATGAACTGTGGCATCTGGCGGTTTCATCCGACGACGCACCAGTTCGAGCCGGTGAGCCACGGCACGACCAATCCCTGGGGACACGATTGGGACGAGCACGGCCAGCTGTTCTTCATCAACACGGTGATCGGCCATCTGTGGCACTCCATTCCGGGAGCACACTTTCGCCGCATGTACGGCGAGGACCTGAATCCGCACGTTTATGGTTTGATCGAGCAGACCGCCGACCACGTGCACTGGGATGTGGCCAACGAAGACTGGACCGCGCTCCGCACCAAGGAAGCCAGCCCCGCCACGGACGCTGCCGGCGGCGGACACGCCCACTCGGGGCTGATGATTTACCTCGGCGATAGCTGGCCCGAACAATACCGCGGGCAGATGTTCACGCTCAACTACCACGGGCGGCGCATCAACCAGGATGCACTGGTACGAGAAGGGGCGACGTACGTCGGCAAGCACCGTCCCGACCTGCTGAAGGTTGGCGATCCTTATTTCCGCGGGATCGACCTGACTTATGGGCCGGACGGCGGCGTTTATGTCCTCGACTGGTCGGATATCGGCGAGTGCCACGACAACGACGGGGTGCACCGCACTTCGGGGCGAATTTACAAGGTGCAGTGGAAGGGCGAAGGCGCCGCGAAAAGCGTTTCAGCGAAGGAGCCGCTGAATCTCAGCAAGCTGTCGACCGAAGAACTGGCTGGGCAAGCGATCCAGGGAAACGAATTCATCTCCCGACACGCCCGCCGCCTTCTGCAGCATCGGGCCGTGACGGGACAATCGGTTGAGTCGGCTGGCGCTGTGCTGCTGCGTCCGTGGCAAGTGACCGATGCTCCCGCGAAGCGCCTCCTCCGCTCGATGTGGACGCTGCAAGCGATCGGTCAGGCCTCGGAACCGTGGCTGATCGAACGCCTCGGTCACCAGAACGAGCACGTGCGTCTCTGGGCCGTCCAACTCCTGGTCGACTCCGGTTCGCCGAGCCAAGCGGCCATCCAGGCCCTGCAGGCGCACGCTCAGAAAGAACAGTCGGGATTGGTGCTGACGTATCTTGCCTCGGCGATGCAACGCATGCCGGTGGAATCTCGCTTTCCCATCGCCACGGCCTTGACTTCCCATGGGGAATTTGCCGACGATCGTGTGCTGCCACTGATGACGTGGTATGGCCTCGAAGTGGCGGTTCCTGCCAGTCCCGATTCGGCGCTGAAAGTACTGGAACAGTCGCAATTATCGACCGTCACGCAGTACATCGCCCGCCGGCTGACCGGTGAAATCGAGTCTCAGCCGGCAGCCGTTGATGCCCTTGTGCAGGTTTTGGCAAAAACCGAGAACAGCGATCGGCGGCAAGCCATTTTGCAAGGAATGGCCGCTGCGCTCGATGGTTGGCTCAAGGCGACTCCCCCCGCCCATTGGGAAAGCGTCGCCAAACGGCTGGATGAAAAAGGTGACGAACCAACCCGGCAGTTGGTCCGGGAGCTGTCGCTCGTATTCGGCAGCGGCCGGGCGGCCGACCAACTGAAAGCCGTAGTCGCCGACAAGAAACAGCCACCAGCCGTCCGCCGACGGGCCATTCGCTCGCTTGCCGAAGCGCGGTTGGACGGAGCGAGCGACCTGCTCGTCGGGCTGCTGGCCGATCGCGATGTCGCGGAAGAAGCCGTCCGGGGATTGTCGATCGCTGGCACTGCGGAAACCACCGCCCTGCTCCTGGATCGCTACCAGCGATTGCCGCAGCCCGCCAAGGCGGCGGTCATCGAGGTGATCGCTTCTCGACCGGCCGCGGCGCCGCAGCTTCTGGCAGCGGTCGAACGGGGAGTTGTCGCCCGAGGCGATATCCATGCCTTTCAACTGCGACAGATCCAACTCTCGGGGGACAAGGATGTGCAGGCCCAGGTCGCCCGGCTGTGGCCGGAACTGCGTCTGATCAACGACGATCGACTGAAGCAGATTGTGGCGCTACGAGAGCAATTGACGCCAGCTTCGCTCAGCGCAGCAAACGCTCTCGCTGGGCATAAGATCTACGAACAGTCGTGTGCCAAGTGCCATACGCTTTTTGGCCGAGGCGAGAAAGTTGGGCCTGAGCTCACCGGCGCCCAGCGCAGCAATCTGAACTATTGGCTTGAGAATATCGTCGATCCGTCGGCATCGGTCGCCACGAGCTTTCGCATGTCGCTCATCCTGATGGAAGATGGCCGGGTGCTCAACGGCGTTGTCTTGCAACAGACCGATCGCACCATCGCTGTGCAAACACCGACCGAGCGATTGACGCTGGACCGCCGCACGGTCGAAGAGATCAAGCCATCCGATTTGTCGCTCATGCCCAATGGCCTGCTCGACCAACTCGACCAGCAGCAGGTGCGGGACCTGTTTGGTTACCTGATGTCGCCGGTAGATCCGGTTCGGGCGCCATCGCAGGAGACGGGCGGGAAATAGTCAGAAGATTCGCTGCGGCTGTTTCGACCGACGATCACGCGAGGCGGCATGTCCGTTGCCGCCTGCTGTTCCCGCGGCAAACAGGCATGCCAGGCCCGCGACGGCTGCGCCCGCGAGCGCAAGCTCCTTGCGATGCTTGCTCGCCCAAAGTTGCCAGCTGAACTTGATCGATCGATCGCCGAAACGGCCGTGCGCGCCTCGATCACCGGGCAACGGCTCGTACAAATTGTTTGGTTGGTCGGGATCGGCCGGCTCGTCGGTCATTTGAGCGTCGACGCCATGATTGCCGAGGTACCAATCGCCGAGTCCCGGCGCGAGCTTGTTGCCCACGATGGCCATCGTCGTCGGATAGCCCACGTAGAGTTCGCGTTGGTTGTGATGGGCGACCCAATAAATGCCTTCCGCGGCGATGTCAGGGTCGTAGATCGGCGGCACCGGCTGAGCCCGGCGAGGCATGCGCGACTTCGACCAGTCGAACTGCGGGGTGTCCATCGCGGGTAAATGGACCTCAGTCACCCGGACGTTGCTCTCGTCGTAAATCAGTTCGCAGCGGAGCGAGTCGGTGAATCCCTGAATCGCATGCTTCGCCGCGCAATAGGCAGATTGCAGAGGAATGCCGCGGTAAGCCAATGCCGAGCCGACCTGAATGATGACGCCACGATCTCGCGGCTTCATGCGTCGCAGGGCGGCGAGTGTTCCGTAGACGTAGCCGAGATAAGTCACCTCCGTGACACGGCGGAAGTCCTCCGCCGTCATCTGCAGAACTGGCGAGAACACGGAAACCATCGCGTTGTTGACCCAGATGTCGATGGGACCGAGTTCCTGCTCGACGCGCTCGGCGGCTTGTTCCACGGCTGCCGCGTCGGAGACATCGGTCGGCAGAATCAGCGCCTGGCCCCCCGCTTCTTCCACCTCGCGGGCAGCGCCCTGCAAGCCGTCGATCCCGCGGGCAATCAATCCGATCGCCGCCTTTCGCCTGGCAAATGCCCGTACGACCGCCCGCCCCACGCCAGCGGAGGCTCCGGTGACGACAACTACTTCACGCTGGCTCATGACGTCCTCCAAAGCATGCTCCAACCACCACCGAGTTCGTCGCTGGTGCGTCCGCGAACCAGCGACAGGGCCGCCACAAGCACTCCCACCGCGGTGCTATTGATCAAGGCCGATGTTTCGAAGCCCAAGAGCCATGGCGCCGCGATCAACCATACGCCCAGGATCAGGTTCACCCATCGCAAATCACGTGTGACTTCCCATAGAGCGACGGCGGCAAACGAAGCGAGGAGCGGACCGACGATATGATCGCTATGGCCGGCGGTCCCTTCGTAGTCGAGCACCGATGGAGCCGCCATCAGCCACAGGCCGAGCAACATCACAAGCAACTGAGCCCACATTGGCGTTCGTCCTTCACATAGCTCGCTTGAATTTTGACAGGTGTTCGGTCACGACAAGGCGGTCGCACGTCGGGCCGGCTGGGTTTGGTCGGGGCGAAGCCCCCAGAACGCTCGCCAGACCGAGCCTCCTTCGAGCGAGACTCGCTTCAAGTGCTGCAGACTGGCCAGCACCTCGTCCATGGCTGGTCCGATCATCGCTACCGAAACGACAGCCGAAGCCAGGCAGAGGGTGCACCAGGTGTCGAACATGACCGGTTGCAGGATCACCAGCAGCAGACTCACTCCGCCGACCGGTCCCACGAGAATGCCGAACAACACGACGATCCAGGGCATCGTCCGCCAGCGTTTTCGTCCTCCAATCACTCCTGCGACTGCATCAAGCAAGTAGCTGAAAGCTCCCAAAGCGCCATCGGTGATTGGCAGTCCGGTGTACTTCGGAATGACGTCCGACACCTCCGAGCGCAGGATGGTTTCGCTGCCGTCCCCGAAGAACGGCTCCCACACCTGATCGATCACCCGGTACTGATAGAGCGAAAGGTAGGTCGCAATCGCGAAGCCCACGAGCGCCAAACCGATGATCGGCAGGCGTTGCGACCAATCCGCCGGGTTGTAGCTCCAGCCGGGAGGAATCGCTTGATCATTCATGGCCAGTCCCGAGTCGGATGAACGGAACGCAACTTATCAGTGCACCTGACCGATGGGCTGTTCTTGCAACTGCGTCTGAGCCACAGGTTCTTGGGATTCGGGGCGCGCCGCGGTTACGTCGTCTTCTTCCCGCATCATCCGCTCCAGCAGTGCTCCAGCCGCTGCTCCCCAAACAACATGGGCGGCAATCATCAGGGCGTTGCGGCCGGCAGGGTGCTGCGTGGCGGGCGTCATGACGCCCAGCGCCGGCAGCCACCCCAAATAGCTTCCGGACCAGACGGCGATACCGTGTGCAATGCCAGCCGTTGCGCCTGGCGGCCGGAGCCAACGGGCCAGCGGCGCGTAGGCGGCCCCACATGCGGCTCCGTAGGCGAAATGCGACATGAGTGTCAGATTGGAACGATCCCGCTCGTCGGTCTGCTGCCGGACGGTCGGTGTGCCGAGAATCCGCATCGTTACTTGTCGCGGGGGCAGGCGGTACTGCTGCCGACGCGGCAGCAAGTGAAACATCGCCGCCATCGCCAGCGTCATCGGTGCGGTTGCGATAAATCCAGCCAGGGTGCCCTTGGCGATATCGTTCATGGCAGTTGCTCTCGAGGGAAAATCGGCGGATAGGCCGTGCTTCAGAGAGCAAACCCGGTACCAAGTAGCCAATAGCCGCTGAATTTCAAAACCTAGGCAGCGAGCGGCGGTTGTTCGACCGGCTGGCCGGCGCAGTGATCGCAGTGCCCGCATCGGCCGTCGGCAAGTTCGTCGCTGGCAAAGTATTCGAGAATGCTCTGCCAGCGGCAGCCGCCCCCTTCGGCATACTCCGCCATCTGCTGCTGTTTCAGTTGATCGCGCTGCTGCCGCTCCTGATAGGATTGACCGGCCCGAGCGAGCTCTTCACGCGACATTTCGGGGCGTAAGAGCCGGTAGCGGCGCCCCGAAGTGACTTCGATGATGCGGCGGTTGGCGAGCAGGTCCAAGGCGACCTTCAAGCGCGACTTTGCCAGCGGACTGATTGCTTCAATTTCCTTCAACGTCGGCGGTTTTGGTCCATCCGCCAAGCGCCGCAGCGCATGGTGCAGGTTGACGAGATCGCTTTCATCGGGGTATCGCCCCGACTGAAAGAACCTTTGCAGCTTCCGATCCTCCGCATCGTAGAGCAGCAGACTGTTCGACGGGCCACCATCCCGTCCTGCTCGACCAAACTCCTGATAAAAAGCTTCGATCGCGCCGGGCATGTGGTAGTGGACGATAAACCGAATGTCGGGTTTGTCGATTCCCAGGCCAAAAGCATTCGTGGCAATCATCGCCTGCAAATGACCTTCCATGAAGGCGTCCTGAGCCTGATGTCGCTTCTTGGCCGCCATCCGGCCGTGATAGCCAGCCACGCGAAAGCCACGTTCCGCAAGGTCGTGGGTCAATTGGTCCACGGCCTTCACCGTGGCCGTATAGACAATCCCCATTCCGCTGGAGCGCCCGATCCATTCGAGCAGCCGTTCCTGCTTTTCCGCATCCCCGCGTACCGCGGACGACGAGAGGTGCAGATTGGGGCGATAGAAACCGGTGTGGATGATCTCGGCGTCGGGGATCCGGAGTTGCAGGCGGATATCGTCAATCACATCGTCGGTCGACGTGGCTGTCAGCGCCAGCACGGGAGGCCGGCCGAGTGCCGCAATCGCTTCTCCCAGCGCCAGATAGTCGGGTCGAAAATCGTGTCCCCACTGACTGACGCAGTGGGCCTCATCGACGACGAACAGATCGACGGCGCGATTCTTGAACAGCGAACGAAATTCGGGCGTCGCCAGTTGTTCGGGCGTGGTATAGACGAACTCGACCTTGCCGGCGTGAATGCCTTCCTCGGCTTCCTGCCGCTGTGTGGCCGACAGCGTGCTGTTGATTTCCTGAGCCGCGATCCCCTTCTCTCGTAGCTGGTCGACCTGATCTTTCATCAGGGCGATCAAGGGGCTGACGACGATCGTCATGCCGTGCAGTTCGAGGGCTGGCAACTGATAACAGAGGCTCTTTCCCGATCCAGTGGGCATCAGCACCAGGGTGTCGCGCCCTTCCATGGCCGCCTGGACGGCCTCAGCCTGACCGGGGCGAAAGCGGCGAAAGCCAAAGTGTTCCCGCAGCTTCGCCCGCAACTGAGCCTCCGTAAGTCCTGTGCTCACATCACCCTCGTTCTAGTGTTATAGGTCCGGCCCCGATCGCGGCCGAGAGTTGGCGGCCGTCGTTTCGCTGGCGAGGCGGACTGCAGTGCAATCCACAAGCCGGGACTTGAGGCATCCCGCTGGCCGAAGTTAGCGTGCTGCCCCGGGGGCTAACGCTCATCCAGGGGGCAAGAAACCGACTTTCATCCGAAGCAAATCCCTAGCATCAGGCACGGTCTGCTCTAGAATGCAGTCTTCTTTGACTTTGCAACTTGGGGGAACGAGCCGATGCTGCCACGAATTGCCGCCGATTATCGGGCGCTGCTTTGGATTGGCATGGCCATCACTCTGGTCAGCATTCCGTACCTGAGCTACTCCTGGTTGGTGTTTTACCTGTTCCCCCTCAACATCTATTTCGCGATCGCGGCAGGCGTCATCGCGCACAACCATAATCATTGCCCGGTATTCAAGAGCTGGCGCATGAACCGCCTGTTCAGCCATGTGCTGACGTTCTTCTATGGATATCCCACGTTCGTCTGGGTGGCCGTACACAACGGCAATCATCACAAGCACGTGAACCGGGCGGGGGACGCGAGCATTACCTGGCGTTACAACAACAATCACACCGCCTGGACCGCGTGGACGTTCTTTTTCGTCTCGGCCTACCATCAGGGAGTGCCGATCAAGGCCTTCATTCAGAAGGCCAAGACGAAGAATCCCAAGCTCTACCGACGAATCGTCGCGCAGTACGTGATCTGGCTCGGAACGTGGGCCGCGGTCTGGTTGACCGGCGTCACGCTCTACGGGCTCCGCCGTGGGACCGTGATGTGGCTGCTGGGCGTCGGCTTGCCGTCGCTCATGTCGCTGTGGGTGATCATGTTTTTCAACTACGAACAGCACGTGCATACCGACCCTTGGTCCGAGCACAACCACTCTCGCAACTTCGTGGGCCCGATCGTCAACTTTCTCCTGTTCAACAACGGCTATCACGGCATCCACCACGAGAAACCGGCGCTCCACTGGAGCAAGCTGCCAGCCGCACATCAGCAGATCGCCGACAAGATCGATCCGGAACTCTGCCAGAAGAATGTCGCCTGGTATTTCATCCGGCAGTTCGCGCTGGCGCCGTTTTGGCCGCAGTACGGTTCGCAGCAAATCGGCCGTGCTCCGTTTGATACGCCCGACGGCGGACCGCTGGACCTGACAGCCGACGAGGTCGAGCTCGGCGAGGCTGGCAGCAATACGTACATGGTGGCTGCACGGCCCGCGGCGGTCCCCGCCCGAACGAACCGTGAGACCCCGGTTGAAGCGTGATCGAGTATTTGCAGCGGCCTACCACGTTCTGAACGGCGGCGTACGCGAAGCGGACCTCATTGCTCCAACCAGACGTTCCTGGGACAATCTCCCCAGTAGCAGGATTGGCGGGTCTAAGGGCCAGGTGAGTGACATCCATGTCGCTATCCGACAAGTTCTATCGAGCGCTGCAGTCGATCCCGGCCGTCTTTGCGGGCGAAGGCGTCTGGTACTTGATGCTGGCCAGCGGCATGTGGTTCGGCGTCTATGTCCTGCTGTCGCGCTGGCTTAGGGGGCGACGGATCGCCGATCGCAACCCATCTTGGAAGCAAATGGGGTGGGAACTTGCCTACTCCCTGCGCAGCATTTTCGTGTTCGGGATCGTGGGCGGATTCATTGCGTTCAGCGTGATGTCGGGCTGGACGCAGATGTACTTTCGGATTGAGAAGTTCGGCCTGGCGTATTTCTGGCTGAGCATTCCCGTGATGATCGTGCTGCACGACACCTACTTCTACTGGACGCACCGGATGATGCATCATCCGCGGCTGTTCCGGATGTTTCACCGCACGCATCACCTCTCGACGAGCCCAACTCCCTGGGCAGCCTATTCGTTTAGCGTGCCGGAAGCGTTCGTGCAGGCGGGCATCGGCCCGCTGATCATCTTCCTGATTCCGAATCACCCAGCCGCGTTTTCGATCTTCATCATCTGGCAGATCAGCTTCAACGTGCTCGGGCACTGCGGGCACGAGCTTTATCCGCGGTGGTTCATGCGCAGCGGCCTGGGCAAGTTCCTCAACACCACGACCCATCACGCAATGCACCACGAAACCAACCGGGCCAATTTTGGCCTGTACTTCAACTGGTGGGACCGCCTGCTGGGGACCAACCACCAACGGTATGAGGAGCGTTTTGAAACCGTGACAGCCGGCAACGCCCCTCCCCTTTCGCAATCGAGCCATTAGGCAGCCGAGTTCGCGGACGTAAAGCGGTGTTCCGAGCAACACTGCCTACTTCTTCTTCGGCCGCGGCACGCGGTTGCCGCTCCCTTTGCGACTCTTGTACTTGGGCCCCGCCTTGTAGCTCTTCACGGCCACTTCGTGCACCTTTTGCCCGACGGAGTCGCGGAGTTGCGTGATGCGGTCGCGCAAGGCGGCCGCTCGTTCAAACTCCAGGTTCTCGGCGGCGGCGAGCATTTCCGATTCCAGCTCGTTGAGGAACTCTTCGGTGATGTACTCGCTCTCGTCTTCCCGGCCGACGGCGGCGTTGGCCTCGCGGTGAGCGGCCACGGCCGACTCGATTCCTGCTCGGATGTGCTTCTTGACCGTTTCGGGCGTGATGCCGTGCTCGCGGTTGTACTTTTCTTGCACCTCGCGGCGGCGGCGGGTTTCTTCGATGGCCAGCCGCATCGACTCGGTCACCTTATCGCCATAGAGGATGACCTTCGCGTTCACGTTACGAGCCGCTCGACCGATCGTCTGAATCAGCGACGTCTCGCTCCGCAGAAAGCCTTCCTTATCGGCGTCGAGAATGGCGACGAGCGACACTTCCGGCAAGTCGAGCCCTTCGCGCAGCAGGTTCACGCCGACGAGCGCCTCGAACTTGCCCTCGCGCAGCTCGCGCAGCAACTCGACGCGTTCGAACGCATCGAGCTCGCTGTGCAGCCACTTGCAGAGCACCTTCTGCTCGCTGAGATAGGCCGACAGGTCTTCCGCGAGTCGCTTGGTCAAGCAGGTTACGAGCACACGCTCGCCCACGGCAGCCCGTTCGCGAATTTGCCCGAGCATATGGGGCACCTGCCCTTGCGCCGGCAGCACTTCGATGACCGGATCCAGCAGACCTGTCGGACGGATGATCTGCTCCACCACCTCGCCGCCAGTCTGTTCCAGCTCGTAGTCGGCCGGAGTCGCGGCCACGAAGATGGCCTGGTTGATCTTTTGCTCCCACTCTTCGAACTTGAGCGGCCGATTGTCGAGCGCGCTCGGAAGCCGGAAGCCGTGCTCGACGAGGGTCATCTTGCGGCTGCGGTCGCCTGCGTACATCGCCCGAATCTGCGGAATCGTCACATGCGATTCGTCGATGACCAGCAGGAAGTCTTTGGGGAAAAAGTCGTAGAGCGTATCGGGAGTCGATCCCGGCGGCCTTCCTGAGAGGGGCCGGCTGTAGTTCTCGATGCCCGGGCAGTGCCCCACTTCGAGCAGCATTTCCATGTCGAAGCGAGTGCGGGCATTCAATCGCTGGGCCTCGAGCAGCTTGCCCTGTTCGCGGAACAGTTGCAGACGCTCCTCCAGTTCCTGCTTGATCGTCTCCACCGCGCCCGCGATGCGATCCTCCGGCATCACGAAGTGCTTGGCGGGATACACAAAGAGTTGCTCTTGCTGGACGAGCGTTTCGCCGGTGAGCGGATTGATGATGGAGAGCTTTTCGACTTCATCTCCCCACAGTTCGATGCGGAAGGCGTACTCCTCGTAGCTCGGCCAGACTTCGACCACGTCGCCGCGCACGCGGAACTTGCTTCGCTCAAAGGTCACGTCGTTGCGGTCGTACTGGATATCGACCAGCCGCATCAGCATTTCGTCCCGGTCGATCTGCTCACCGACGCGCAAGGGGACCATCATCGCCTTGTAGTCGGCTGGGTTGCCCAAGCCGTAGATACACGACACGCTGGCGACGACGATCACGTCCTGCCGACTGACGAGAGAGCTGGTTGCGGCCAAACGCAGGCGGTCGATCTCTTCGTTGATCGACGAATCTTTCTCGATGTAGATGTCGCGCTGCGGAATGTAGGCTTCGGGCTGGTAGTAGTCGTAGTAGCTGACGAAGTAGTGGACCGCGTTGTTCGGGAAGAACTCTTTGAACTCGCCGTAGAGCTGGGCGGCGAGCGTCTTGTTGTGCGAAATGACGAGGGTCGGTTTCTGCACATTCTGGATGACGTTGGCAATGCTGAACGTCTTGCCCGACCCCGTCACGCCGAGGAGCGTTTGCACGCGTTGCCCGCGTTTGACGCCTTCGGTGAGGGCTTGAATGGCCTGGGGCTGATCGCCGGCTGGCTTGAATGGGCTATGGATGCGGAATGACACAGAAGCTTCCGGATATGGGCGAGCGGGACTCGATTTCCCGCTGGGAGTTAAAAGCTGGGTGGCCCACGCTTCGTTACCTCACGCTGGAGGAAACGGGCGCAAAAAGCCACCTTTTAGCTTATCCCTCTCCCCCTGCCCGGGCCAGTGCTACGGCGAAGCCATTTGCCTGTGAACTGCTTCAGGACGGCGACTGCGGTGGGCCGCGGGAATTGAGGCGTCGTTTATCAACGCAAAAAAGCGGACCAGCCGGATCTCGTCCGGTGGCCCGCTTGGGTCGATTCGCGTTGGACGGCTGGAAGAGGCCGCTTACTTGTTCTTCTTGGCCTTGCCCTTGAACTCTTCCAGCGACAGGGAGCCGTCGCCGTCCTTGTCCTTCTTCTTGAAATTCTCTTCCGCCTTGGCGGCCTTGTCCCCCTGACGCTTGCCCTTGAACTCTTCGAGGCTGAGTTTGCCGTCCGCGTTCTTGTCCATCCGCTTGAACTGCTGTTCGGGAGACGGCTTCTCCTTCGGCTTGTCGTCCGCCGCAAATCCCGGAGCCGCCAGACCACAAGCAACGACCAACGCCAACAAAACTCGCATGGTTACCAGTCCTAGAGAGAGGAAACAAACGTTCGTAGAAGTACCATGCGCGAAGCGGGGCGATTATTGTGGCCGCGGGCTAACTTCGCTCCTGGCGTTGAAACGGCTTCCGCCGGTCGGGGGGCACCGGCGGCCACACCAAAACCTTGACACATTATAACGAATTACTTACAATTAACATCGCCCTACCTAGCCCAGGTGTGGCAACTGAAGGATGTCGTAACTGTGATGACCAGTAATACAGGATCCGAAAACTGGCTGTTCATAATTTCGGAGGGTTTTTCACCACTTAAGGGTCCCCTGGGGCCGGGGTGGGTGGTGAAAAAACCCAGGAAATTTTGAACAGGCACTCATCGCCTGTGGATTGATCGAACAAATGGCAGGGCTCCGGCATCTTCCTGGCGTTCGCCTACGTTGGGCGTCACGAACTCTGGGCACGGGGGCGACGGGCGCATTCGGCAGCGGGGCTAGTTACAATGTTCGCCGGCAGTCGGGCGAACCGATTGCCGTTTGAGTTTTGTAGTTCCGAGTTTCCTGAATGAAGGTCAGCATCATGATGCGGGCGAGTATGTGGCTGGGAAGTATGGTGGCCGCCCTGGCGGTTTGTGTGTCCACGGTTTGGGGGGCGGACGAAGAGGGTTTCAAGCCGCTGTTTGACGGCAAGACGCTCGACGGCTGGCACCAGCACGGCGGCAAGGCGAAGTACCGGGTCGAGGACGGCGCGATTGTCGGCAGCAGCGTGCCGAACACTCCCAATTCGTTCCTGTGCACCGAGAAGCAGTACGGCGACTTTATCCTGGAACTGGAATTCAAGGTCGATCCGGCCCTGAACTCGGGTGTTCAGATCCGCAGCGAAGTCTTCGATGAACCGAAGGAGATTGAGGTCGAAGGCAAGAAGATCAAGGTCGGCGCCGACCGCGTGCATGGCTACCAGGTGGAGATCGATCCGTCGGCCCGCTCCTATAGCGGCGCAATCTATGACGAAGGTCGCCGGGGCCGGTTCCTGGCCGACTTGAAGGACAATGAAGCGGCTCGCAACGCCTTCAAGCAAAACGAATGGAACAAGTTCCGCATCGAGTGCCGCGGCGACAACATCAAGACCTGGATCAACGACGTTCCCGCCATCGATTTGAAGGATGACGTCACGGCCAAGGGTTACATCTGCCTGCAGGTGCACGGCGTCGGCAAGAAGGAAGAGCCGCTGGAAGTGGCCTGGCGGAACATCAAGATCAAAGAGCTGGATCAGAAGGACCAGAAGTAGTCTCGCCATCGCTGGTCCTGCTCGAGCAGATCATGCAGCGTAGCGGAAAACAGCCGGAGGCAAACTTGCCTCCGGGACCGAATCGTGCGAGGACATTGCCATTGGATTGGCATGTCCTCGCGCCGATTTGTCGAATGGGGGAGGCCCACCACCCTGCTTTACTTCACGTTGGGCGAATAGTCGGTCGGCGTCATGAAGACCGACGTCACCTTGGCGACGATTTTGCCATCGGCCTCCGAAGCGTCGCGGGCCTTTTGCCACTCGGGGTCGGCTCGGAACGCAGCCCACGATTTGTTGGCAGCGTCGCGGGTTTCGTGCGAAACCACGTAGATCAGCGTATTCTCGGAGAGCTCTGGGTCGGTGGGAACCCAGTACATCTCGTTCCGCATGCCGTGTTTTTCGAACAACTTCATGGTGTGGTCGCGGAATCGCTTGTTCAATGCGGCCAGACGACCGGGCTCGGTGGTGTAGGTTCGTAGCTCGTAAACGCGCGACACGGCTTTCTCCTGGGCAACCGTAGTCCCGCCCCAGTAGGCGGCAACTGCGGTGATGGCAAGGATGAACGTGGACCCGGCGATCATCTTCTTCGACATAGCAATCTCTCTTCGAGGTGGATCATGACGGACTTTCAACAGGTAGTGCTGCTGCTTCTGGCGGCCGGAGTTGTTGGCATCTGGGTGATCTCGATCCTGCTCCGTAAAGGGATGAACGAGCACATCCGGGCGATGCAAGCGATTTACGAACTGCTGGAGAAGCGTGAGCGGCACGGGGGATAGTATGCCGCATGCATGCATCGGTTGCGAGCATCCTGGCACAAGGGCCTGGTTCAGGCGTGGACCGATTTTGGTCCGCCAGACTCCAGAGGCGCCTCGTGATATTCCAGGGCCCATTCCTGCATGTAACGAACCTGCGTCGGCCGAATGCGGTAGACGACGAGTTGCGGGTTGTCGACGGTCCCCAGGTACTGCCGCAGGAGCGAGTTGGATTTCCAGATCTCTTCCAGCACGCCTGGGTCACTGACGACTTCGGCGACACCGGTCAGCCGGACCTGATTGTGCCCGCCGTCGACGTAGCAGAGTTCGACCTTCGGGTTGGCTGCTATCTCGACCGTCTTGTGGTACATCCGCAGGTTGGCCACATAGACCGTGAAGCCGTCGGTTTTCACCGGCGAAACGGGTCGCAGGCGGGGCTGATCTCCGTCGATCGTAGCCAGTAGCGGAAAACGATCGTGGGCGATCACGCCTAGCGCTAGTTCGCGGACCTGCGATGGATCAATCGGCTGGGGTGTCGGTCTGGTCATTGCGCTGATCGATTGCCCGGTATTCGAGACCGGCGTTTTTCAACCGGTACATTTACTTCGGAGGAGGAACAAAGCGATAGGCTCCTCCGTAGGAGCGTGCGATGTTTTTGAGTGTGGTCTCGCCGTCCCGTTGATGGAAGCCGACCGTATGAATCGCGACCTTCGGGCGCCGCCCATTGGCATCGCGGACGTAGTTCTCGGTTTTCAGGAATCGCACCGTCTCGCCCCGGTCGGTGAAGCGGCCATCGGAAAGGAGGAAGATCGCATCCGGCTGCATGGCGACCGCTTGGCGCAGGGCCGCGTGCGGGTTGGTCCAAGGATCGACGTCCACGGTATCGACCCACTGCTCGAGTTTTTGGATGTTGTCGCTGGTGGCGGGAAGCGGTTCGGGCTCCGGTTCGCCCGCTTCGTTGAAGGACATCGGCACGGCATCGCCGTGGAAGAAGATCACGTAGAAGGACTGATCGGGATTGAGTCGCCGTATGGCGTAGAGCAATTCCTCCTTGGCGGCGTCCAGCTTTCCGGTCCGCATACTGTTGGAATTGTCGACGACAAACACGAACTTCCTGCCATAGGCCTGCACACCGAAAAACTCCGCGCCCGCCGAGTCCTTCGCGTCGGGCTCTGTGCCCGCGGCGGCCGAACCGAGGATGGCAGCGAGGTCGTCACCGCCGGACCGCTCCTCGCCGCTCTCATAGATGGAAGAATCGAGCGAGACCTCAAGCGGAGTCACAGCAGTTGCGCTGGGCTCAAAAGGGGAAGTCTGCTGAACGGTGGTCGGCTGGCCGGCAACTTCCGTCTGCAAATGGGTGGTCACCTCGAGCGGGAATTGCCCGACCTCCTCCACCGGCAGCAGGGTGACGACATGCAGGGAGTGCCCGCGATCCTGCGGCACGGCCCAGAAGGCGAGCAACAGGATCAGACTCAGATGGACCGTCAAACTGACGAGCCAAGGAGGCGCAAGCAAGGCCGCGCGGGACAGCGGCGGAGCGAGGACCTGAGGAGGGCCGAGTGGCGATTGGAGCGAAAGCGGGGCGATGGGAGCGTTCCAGCGCTCCTTCGAAGCGTTGCTACGTCGCTCCTTATTCGGACGGCGCGAGGAACGGTTCGTGGCCTTCGAAACGAGAGGTTGGAGAGTAGACGAATACCCTCCATTCCAACGAAGGCGCCCACGGACTGTTTCGCTCACCGGCACGAGTAGCTCTCCGACTCGTATTCCGAGCCCCACTTCCTACCGATTGTCGGCTTGGCGCAGTGACAAGTCAAACCAGGGCATCAATGTGCGGCGAATACTGCGAGACGTCAGCTTTAATCCCGATTGGCCTCGGCGGCGGTTTTCGCTTTCTGCCGCAACCGCTCAGCATGCACGTGGGCTACGTCCCACATGTAGTGGCCGATGCGATGCTTCTCGGCGGCCAGAATGTGTTCTCGTGCCTGTTCATTATCGTCGGCGGCTTCAAACCAAAGGCCGATGTACAGGTGCGCGTAGAACAGGCGGGCTTTCAGAGCTTCGCTCGACGAAGTGCCGTCCCGAGCCGCCCGTAGCACATCGGCCGGCTGGGCCTTTCCGGCATAGAGGTCGTAGATCCGCATCATGGGAATGCGCGGATCGTTCTCAATCGGCAAGAGCGTACTGCGAGCCTGTTCCACTCCCTTGCTGCGAGCCACACAGAGATACCGCCAGGCGGAATTCTCCACGTCCTGGTCGTGGTAGCTCTGGTAGTCCTGAAACTGCCGGGCCCCCTTCTTGTATTCCCCGGCGTAGTAGTAGGCGATCCCCCGCTCCCACTGCCTCGACTCCGATTTAGGGTCGAGTTCCACAGCCCGATCGAAGTCTTGGATCGATTGCTCGATCCGGCCGAGGCGAAAGTTCTCTCGGCCACGCAAATACCAGGCAGTCGAATTCTTCGGCTCTTTTTTGAGCAGAGTCGTCAGCGTTTTGACCGCAGCCGCGCTATCGTCTTGCTGCGCCGCCTGTACGGCCTGCTGCAAAAGATTTGCGCCCGAAGCTTTGTCCCACTCCTGTGCCAGAATGGGACACTCTCCAAGCAACAGCCCAGCGAACAGCGCCGCGCTCCCCAAGAAACGCCACCCTGCAACTTTCTTTGCTTTTTTCATTTTTGGCTGAGCCGAGTGACCAAACGTGTCACTCGGCCTTTCTAACATTGCGAGCACCACTGAAGGCCATCGAGCAGAGCGGAGAACACCACTCCAGCGAGCCAAACTAAGCCCGTCTGTACGTGGAAACAACTGCTCAATCCCACTCATTGTGAGATGTGAGTCTCAGAATAGGACGGAAAGTAGTCCGATGGGACCGGTTCGCTAGCATTGCAAGCGGCTTTCAATGGTGCAATCGGGCAATAATTCGCAAGATCTGCCGCGAACCGACAACATTGTTTCAAGTCTTACCATTTGGCGCGACACTTGCTACCTGCGAACGAGCCAGATGGAACTCTGCCACGTGCAGACGAGGCAGAAGCGACAGTCGGGGGGCCGATTTACAGCCGCGAGGCGTTTCATTACAGGCCGCGGGAACCTAAGACCCGCTGGTTTCCCAGTTCAAGGAGGATTGCTGTCATGTTGGTACTAAGCCGAAAAGTGGGCGAGCGTCTGGTCATCGGGGACAACATCACCGTGGTTATCAACCGGATTGCCGGCAACCGGGTGACCATCGGTATCGAAGCGCCGGGCGATGTTCGCATCGTTCGCGGCGAACTCTCGCTCGAAGGTGAAGCGGTGGCTGCTCAAGTCAAATCGGCTCGCCCCGCCATCAAGAACGAGACCTTCGATCGCCTGGCCGACGCCCGTACCGCGTCGCTGCCGCGTCTGGCGAAGTAGGTCAGCGGTCAACTCCCTCTCCGTCGGTAGCTCGCCCTTCGTTTCCCCCTACGGGTAAAGGAGCGTAGTGACCCACGCGGGTAATGGCTATGTGACCGCCGAAGCATAGGTCGACGTCCGCCCCAGGCTCACGCCTTCGCTGCTGATAGTTGGAGTGGTAGACGTACTTTCCCGCCACCACATCCAAAGTAAGTGGCAGTGGATGAGGGTCGAGATCGCACTCGATCGCCTCGGGGGGAATCGGCAGGTCGTGATCGGGCAGGTTGACATTCCAAAGAGTTCCGCGTCCCGGTGGATGCAGGAGCAACTGACTTAAGACGGCCTCAATGTCTCGTGCGGACCTCGCCCAATCGGCGGGGCGTCCCTTCCGATATTGCGAGATCGCCATCGCCGGCACACCGAGCAACATCGCCTCACGGGCGGCGGCCACGGTGCCCGACATGTAGATATCGACTCCCAAATTGCCGCCGTCGTTGATCCCTGACAGGACCCAATCGGCGTCGCGAGCAATGTGCAGCAGCCCGACCCGCGAACAATCGGCCGGCGTCCCTCCTAGCGCAAACCAGCCCGGCCCGGTTTCTTTCACCTCCAGCGGGCGGTCCGTGGTCGTCCCGTGGCTACAGCCGGATTGGTGGGTATCGGGGGCCAACACGGTGACTCGACCGAACTTTCGGGCCACTTCGGCCAGAGCTATCAAGCCCGGAGCGTCGTAGCCATCGTCATTCGTCAGCAGTAGATGCACGCTTGAGTCTTTCAGGAATTTCCGCAGCAACCGCGCGAATCACGGCCGCCAGACGATCGAGATACTCCAATGAGTGCAGTAGCACGGGATGATGCAAGATTACGGTCCCGGCTGCGGCCGCAGCGGCGTTGGACAACGATCCCACGCTCCGGCACCTCGATGAACTACGTCGGACGAAACCGCGGAAGCCTTCGTCCATCGCCACTCCCTCGGCCCGCAGAGCCGTGGTAAACCAGCGTCGGACTCGCTCGATGGCTTCCAAAGGAGCCACATCGCCGGCCTCTCTTTGATTGTCCCCTTCAGGGCCAATCCGCCAAGCGAGCTTGTAAAACGCGGGCTGATTGCTAGCGGCGGATAAAGGCGAAGCCTGACCCTGTGGATGCTGGAACTGGTTCGTGATCCATGTAGTCTCTCCTAGTCGCTCGCTCAAATGCTGGACGCTCTGCAACCGCGCTGCGTTGCGTACGCTCAATAGGTCGAGTTGCGGCAGGAGCACAGCCGCCTGCAATTGGCTCAGCGGAAAGGCGTCGTTCCCTCGGTCGCTGTAAACGCGAATGCGCTGAGCCAGGTCGTCCCGGTTCGTCAGCACGGCCCCGCCCCGCCCTGCTGTGAGGAGTTTGCTGCCGCCGAAGCTGAGCACTCCGGCGTCTCCCCAACTGCCCGCCGGCTTGCCTTGCACCATGGCCCCGGTGGCCTGACAGGCGTCTTCGACCACCGCGAAGCCCCGCCAGTCCGCCAGTTCGCGGATCGCTCGCATGTCAGCCAGGCTGCCGTGCAAGTGGGAGACAATCACCGCCTTCACTTGGGGCGAAAGCGTTTGCTCGATGGTCGCGGCGTCGATCGTCCAACCGCCCGCCGCCAGGTCGACGAGTACCGGCCGGGCTCCCACTGCTTCAATGCAGCGAAAATTGCCTGGAAAATCGTAGGCGGCCACGATCACCTCGTCGCCATCCCCGATCTTGAGCCCTCGCAGCGCCAGCTCGACGGCGATCGTCCCAGACGAACATAGGTGCACGTGGGAGACCGAGTGCTGAGACGCCAGTCGCTCAACGAGCTGGTGGACCAGTGGGCCGTCGTAGCGTCCCCAGTCACCGCTGGCGAAGGCGGCCGCCAGGGCGTCCCGAACCGCCTCGTCCTGGATCGGCCAGCCCGGCGGCCCTTCAGGAAACGCGGGCTCGCCCCCATCGATTGCCAGCCGTCGCGAAGTTGGATCGGTCATCACATTCCAGCCGCTAGCCGCGCAGTCCAGCCTGTTGCATCAAGCGGTCGGTCGCTTGATACGCCTCGGTTACCCATTCCACGATCTTCTCCGGCTGGGGGCTGTACTCGAGCTCAATCGAGATCGTCCCATCGATCCCCAGGTCCTTGATCTCGCGCAGGTAAGGCTCAAACGGCACCACGCCTCGGCCCGGCGGCAGGTCGCCATGTCGCTTGCCGTCGCAGTCGGAGATGTGCACGTGAATCGCCTTCCCCTTCAGCCGGCGCAGTTCTTCCGGTTTCACCTTAGCCAGCTCGAGATGCGAGATGTCGATGTTGGCCCGCACCGCCGGATGATTGCACTCGTCGATGAAGCGGACCATCGTGTCGACCGAGTTCAATAGCGACAAATGAAAGGGCTCCAATTCCAGCGCAATCTGCACGCCCAGGTTCGCCGCATAGTCACCCAGCTCGCGACAACTCTGCACGCCCAGCTGCCACTGCTCCTCCGGTGGAATCACCTCCTGATTCCAGATGTACTCGCCAAGCACTACAAGCACGTTCTGGGCTTCGTACTCATAAGCCAGGTCCAAATAGCGTTTCACCCGCTCGATGTGAAACCGCTGCACGCTCGGGTTGAAATCAACCAGCCCCACCGCCACGCAGGCAATCGAAACGATCGGCAGTTGTAAGCGATCGCATTCGCGTTTAATCAAGAGCCGCTCTTTGACGTCGGCTGTCAGCGGATCAAGAAAAATATCGACCGCGTCGAAGCCGATTTCCTTCGTCTTCTGCAGGCCGTAAACCGTCGGCCGATTGGCTTGCACCCAGGCGGAGTTGATCAATCCGAGTTTCATGCGTGAGTGTCCGTCGGAGGAGTGAAACAGTCGCCCGTGATGATAACGTTCTCGCCCCGTCTTCACCACAAAGGCGCCCTGGGTTCGAATACCGCCCCCAAATGGATGATCTCCACTTTGGAACGGTCCGCTTTTTTTACGCATCTCCGGTCGCACAGCTATACTGGCCCCATGAGCTCGTCCGCCTTCTCCGGCAACCCACAATTTCAGACGACCCACTGGAGCCTTGTCGCCGCGGCAGGACATGGCCAGCCGGTTGAGGCCCGCGCCGCCCTGGAAGAACTCTGCACCGCCTATTGGTACCCGGTTTATGCCTTCATCCGTCGTCGCGGCTATCAGCCGGACGATGCCCGCGACCTGACGCAGGAATTCTTCGCCCGCCTGATCGAAAAGGACTACCTCGAAGCCGCCGATGAACAGCGGGGCCGCTTTCGCACCTTCCTGCTGACCGCCGTGACACGATTCCTGGCCAACGAGCAAGAACGCGCTGCCGCTCAAAAACGAGGTGGCGGACGGCGACCGATCAGTCTGAATGTGTCGGACGGCGAATCGCGTTACCAATGCGAACCAGCCGATCCTTGGACTCCGGAACGCATTTTCGAGCGGCGCTGGGCCCTGACCATTCTCGACCGCACGCTGGCTCGGCTCCGTGCCGACCATGAAGCCGTCGGTAAATCCGACCACTTCGACGCCCTCAAAGTGCATTTGATGGGAGACGCCGGTGCTCCCTCCCTGCGACAGACAGCCGCTCGGCTGCAAATGACCGAAGGGGCCGTCAAAGTCGCCATCCATCGGCTGCGCCAGAGGTATCGCGACGCCCTGCGGGAGGAAATCAGCCAGACCGTAACTGGCGCCGACGACGTCGAGCAAGAATTGCGACTGCTCCTCGCCGCGCTGCGAGGCGCATCGGGCTGATTTCTCGCTTTTCTTATCCCTCCTCTGTAACCTTGCGGGCGATTTCCTGAAGAAGAGACTACTCCAGCTTCCTTCAGTGCAATCGCGAGGATGGTTTCCATGGCCGTTGGCTTTGCCGAACTGATTTGCCTGGGCGTGTTTTTCACGCTGTGCCTGATCGTCGCCGCGTTGTTCCTGGTGTGGCAAATCAAGCGACTTTCCAGCTCCACCGCCGCGCCCGAACCAGCGGCAACCGGCAAGCCTCCGCCGCTCACGCCCACCAATACCCAGCCGGCCTATTCCTCGCTGGTTGGCGATGCTTCGGTGGCCGTCGTCGCCCGGCTGGCTGAACAGTTCTGTCCCGCGTGCCGGGCGCCGCTCGACCGGGATGCTCCCGAAGGGCTTTGCCCGGCGTGCCTGCTCGCCGGCGGTTTTGCGAGCGAACAGGTCGATCCCGATCGCCTCCTGGTCGCCACAACCCCGCCGGGCGAAAACGCTCCCTCGCTCGACCACGACGTCGCCAGCCTGCAAACGCTCTTTCCGCAGCTCGAGATCCTCGAACTTCTCGGCCGGGGCGGCATGGGGTCGGTCTACAAAGTGCGCCAGCGGAATCTCGATCGCATCGTCGCCCTCAAAGTCATTCCTCCCGCGTCCGCTCGCGATCCCGAATTCGCCGAACGCTTCGCGCGCGAGGCCCGCGCCCTCGCCCGGCTGAATCACCCCAACATTGTCACGGTCTACGACTTCGGCCAGTCCGGCGACGTCTACTACCTGCTGATGGAGTATGTCGACGGCGTCAACCTGCGACACACCTTGCGCGCCGGGCGGCTGCAGCCCGAGGAAGCGCTCGCCGTGGTGCCGCAGATTTGCGACGCCCTGCAATACGCGCACGATCAGGGCGTAGTCCATCGCGACATCAAGCCCGAAAACGTGCTGCTCGATCGCAGCGGCCGCATCAAGATCGCCGATTTCGGGCTCGCGAAGCTGCTCGGCATCGCCGCCGAAGAATTGCATCTCACGCGCACCCAGCAAGTCATGGGCACGCCTCGCTACATGGCCCCCGAACAGATCGAACGCCCCAGCAGCGTCGACCATCGGGCCGATATCTACTCGCTCGGCGTCGTCATTTACGAGATGCTCACCGGCGAGTTGCCCGTCGGACGCTTTCCGCCGCCATCGCAACGAGCCGGCGTCGACGCGCGGATCGACCAGGTCGTGCTCCGCTCGCTCGAAAAAGAACCCGAGCTGCGCTATCAGCGCGCGAGCGAAGTGAAAAGCGAGCTCGTCACCGCAGCCGGCACACTCAGCGAACAGCATGTGTCGGCCCCTCGCTTTCCGACGCCCGCTCTGGTTTATCACTATCCCAAACCGCCCTACGTAGCCGGCGATCACGCCGCGGTTCCCTCGCAAGCGATTCACCTCGTCCTGCTCCTGGCCGCCGGCATGCTGGCGGGCTGTTTCCTGCTCACGGCCGGCCTCGTCTTACTGGTCGTCGCCTTACTATCGCTGGATCCCGGTTCGCAGGCGTTCGGCGGTTGGCTTGGTTCTGCGTTTGGCCTGGTGTGCGGCGGCGCTGGCTCGTTAGTCGGCAGCTACAACAGCTACCGGCAACTCGCCGGGGCGGAAGACTTGCTCCGCACTCCGCGCACGACCTGGTTCGACTGGACGATGCGCGGCTATCTCGTGCT
>JAEZAS010000398.1 GCA_023430365.1 Planctomycetota bacterium | reverse complement strand
CCGCCCCCCGGCGGCCGGGCCGGGCGCAACGCGGAAAGCGGAGGGGAAAAGGTGAATGGTAGGACGGTTGCAGAACGTTCATCGGATTTGATTTTGCGGGGACCGGCAAGATTGGCGGGACTGGAACGAATACGATGAGTCCGGATCACCCACGCTTGAACGAAAGGGCGTCGCGATGCAATTTGAGGTCGTCGAACCGGTGGCGCAGCAGTCGTATCTGCAATTTATCTTCGCGTCGCTTGGTCTGCGGTACACGGTTTTGCTCGCCGTATCGTCGCTGGTAGCCTTTGTCGTCGTCGCGGTGATGCTTCTCCGTGGCCGGGGGCCCTGGGCGGTCGGAGCGACGCTGCTTGCGGTCTCGCTGCCGACGTTTGTTGGGGTGCTGGCCTTCGTTGGCGGGGCTCTCAGCTCATTTATGGTGATTGCCCGCTCGAACGCCCAGCCCAAGCCGGAGGAATGGGCCGAAGGGCTGGCCATGGCGCTGGTGAGCATTAATGTGGGAATGTTACTGACAGGCGTGCTGTTGCTTGTTGCCCTCATCGGCCTGACCGTCCGCGCTTTGACCGAGCCGGCCGTCGGACACCAGTTCTCGGAGTTTCTCCCGCCTCAGCTGCCGCAGCGGGCGCCTGCGAAAGCGGTTTAACCAGCCGTCGGTGCAGACGGCTGATGGAGTGCTACGGCCTGGTTCCGCATTTCCGTGACGTGACCGCGCTTCGCTTAGTCCCGCGTCGCTTCTGTGGCGTGCGTCGTCCGTGAGCGTGGCCTTCGCGTTCATTGGTGATCGCCAGCGGCTATAATCCCAGTCGCGGCTCGTATCTTCGTTCTGCCGGCACACCTCTGAAAACGGAAGCACCGCCTTATGGGTATTCGCCTGGAAGTCATCGACTTTTTTGACGAGACCAACCGCTCGCTCGTCCATCGGGTGCCCCCCGAGGGCTCGGCCGACATCAAGCTCGGCGCGCAGCTGATCGTCCAGCCGAACCAGGAAGCCGTGTTCGTCAAAAGCGGCAAGGCGATGGACAAGTTCGCGCCCGGGCGCTACACGCTCACGACGATGAACGTGCCGATCCTCACCCGGCTGCTCACGATTCCGTGGGAGAAGTCGCCGTTTCAGGCGCAGGTCTACTTCGTCGGCATGCAGACGTTCCTCGACCAGAAATGGGGAACCCGCCAGCCGATCACGGTGCGCGACAAGGATTTTGGCATCGTCCGCCTGCGCGCCAACGGCAAGTTCGCCTTCCGCGTGGCCGACAGCGTGCGGCTGCTCGACGAACTGGTCGGGACCCAGGGCAAATACACGACGGAAGAGATCACGTCGTATCTGAAGGACCTCATCGTCTCGCGCTTGACTGACGTGCTCGGGACGGCGGGGATGAGCCTGCTCGATCTGCCGGGCAAGTTCGACGAGCTGGCGGTCAGTTCGAACAACTCGATCGCCGCCGACTTTCAGCGCTATGGCCTGGAGCTGGTCGACTTCTTCATCAACGCAATTTCGCCTCCCGAGGAAGTGCAGAAGGCGATCGACGCCCGCAGCAGCATGGGCGTGATTGGCGATCTGCAGGCGTACACCGTCTTTCAGGCCGCCAACAGCATGGGCCGGCTGGCCGAAGCCCAAGGGGGCGGCGCCGGCAACGCCCAGGGTGCGATGGGCATGGGCATGGGAGCCGGCTTCGGCATGATGATGCCGCAGATGATCCAGCAGGCGATCGCCGCGAACCCCCGCGTGAACCCCAACCAGTTTCAGCCGCCGCAACCTGCCGCTTCCGGAGTGGTTCCTTCCGGCGCTCCGCACGGAACACTCGACTTTGCCGGTCTAGCGCCCGCGACTCAGGTAGCGCCTGCCGATCCCAAGCAACTCGTCCGCTCGGTGGCCCAGTCGGCGGGCTACCAGGTGACCGAAGTCGGCGACGTGTTCCAGATCGTGGTGCCGGTCGGGCCGCTGCGAAAGCAAACGGTGACGGTCCGCTTCGATCAAAAGGACCCGGCTGGGCACGCGCTCATCTCGTACGCTTCGACCTGCGGACCGAGCACACCGGAGAACGCCCTGCAACTGCTCAAGTTCAACACGCAGATGGTGCTCGGCGCGTTTGCGATCCAGCCATCGCCCAGCGGCGACATGGTCGTGGTCTGCGCCAGCCAACTGGCTGGCACCAGCACGGCCCTCGACGTCAGCCGCGTGATCACCTCCATCGCCTGGCAAGCGGACCGGGTGGAGGAGAAGATCAATGGGGAGGGGGATAGGCATTAAGGGGAGTAAACAGTTAACAGTAGACAGTTAACAGTTTTCCCGCGGCGCTTGGACCTGGGGTGGGTGGAATGTTTGGTGCTGCGTTTCTCAGTTTTCCGTACTGAGTACTCGGTACGCAGTAAGCCGAGCGGTGTGAACGACAATCCTAGATTGTCTACTCCAAGGCGGGCCGCACGCCGGCCCGCCTCACTGTTTTCTGTGAACTGTCTACTGTTTACTTAGCGCGATCGCGTGATTCCGCCGCTTGGATCTTGCGGAACGACAGGCTTGTCGTTGGGTCGTGGCCTTGGATTTGGAGCGTGCCGGGTTGGGTGCGGAGGCCGTTGCGGGGGTTGTCGTGCGGCTGGCGGTCGTCGGTCCAAGCGGTGACCTGGTAGCCGTTGACCCACACCGAGATATTCGGGCCGTCGGCGACGATCGTCTTGCTGAACCACTCCTGGTCGTTGGCGACGACGCGGCGGGCCTGCACGCGGCGGAAGATGGCGCCGGTGCCGTGGTCGACCGGTTTGGTGCGGTCGCCGTCCTTGAAGCCGTTGTGGATCTGGCTCTCGTAGCCGTTCATCATGTCGCCGGGGATGCAGCGGAAGAAGAGCCCGCTGTTGAGGTTCTCGGCATTGGTGCGGCACTGCAGCTGGGCCACGAAATCGCCGTACTGCTCCTTGCTCTCGAGGGCTCCCTTGCCGCCGGTGATGCTCAGCACCCCTTCGCTGTCGGTCACGGCTTCAAAATCCTTGGAGCCCTCGACCGTCTGCCACTCGGTCAGTTCTTCGCCTTCGAGAAGCGGCTTCAGGTTGAGCGGTTTGAGCTTGATGTTGCGGAACGACACCGGCCCGCTATTGAGCTGCAATCCGATATAGCCCCGGCCGAGTTGGTTGGGATCTTCGTAGTTGACGACCTCCTGGCCATCGAGCTTCACAACGACGCGAGAGCCATCGACCGTGACGTGAAACGTCCGCCAGCCGGCCTTCGGCTCCACGCCCTCGGCCTTCGCCCGTTTCACGAGGCTGCCCGTCGGGAACGGGTTGTCGCCGGGCGCGATGTTCAGTTCGTAGACTTCGGTGGCCAGCGAGTCGGGGCCCGCCACGGTGGGCGTGCGGAGGAAGATGCCGCTGTTGGTGTTCTCCTCGGCGAGGAAGTCGACCGAGAGCTCGAAGTCGGAGAATTGCACGGTCGTGCAGAGCAGTCCCGGCTCGCCTTCGCTCACGTGAATTGCGTCGTCTTTAACTTCCCAGTTCGCCTTGCTGTACGGCTTCCAGCCGAAGAGGGAATGGCCGTCGAAGAGGGCGATCAAGCCGTCGGCGATCTCATCCGCGGTGAGCTTGTTGTGCGGAGATTCGGGATTGGGCTCGGTCTGCGCCTTGGGTTCTGCCTGGGTCGAGACGGGTGTGGCTTCCGGCGCCGCCGCTGCGTTGTCCGCTGCTGCCGCCGGTGCGTCCTTTTCGGTCGTGGGCGCGGGGGCGTTGTTTTCGGCTTGAGCACAGCCGAGCAGGGCGAGCGAGATCACGAGATAGGTGAGCCAACGAACCGACATGGCTGCAGTGCTCCGAAGGAGGGGCTAGTTCGGAAAGGGGCTCATTCTAATGCAGCGGAGCGGTATCGTCTGCTTCCGCAGAGTATATTGGGCGGGCGTTGGAAACCTCTCCGGTGCAATAAAGTCCATCCTCTGAAGTCCCACCTGGAGTTTTGAAAGATGCAAAGCCACACGCTAGCCCGCCGCACGTTTTTGGCCGCCACCGCCGCTTCGGCTGGCATCGCTTGCCTGGGAACCCCGCTCATGGCCCGCGCCGACGACGCCCAGAAAGAAAAGCGTTACAAGAAGGCCGTGAAGATCGGCATGGTGCGGGTGGAAGGCTCGTTGCAGGACAAGTTCCAGGCGCTCAAGGACCTGGGGTTCGACGGCATCGAACTGAACGCGCCGAGCGAGTTGACCGTTGATGAGGTCAAGAAAGCGATCGACGCCACCGGCCTGCCCGTGCACGGCGTGGTCGATTCGGTGCACTGGAACCAGCGGCTGAGCGACCCGAGCGAAGAAGTGCGGGCAAAGGGGCTCGCGGCGCTTAAGGAAGCGATCAAGTTCAGCAAGGCAGTCGGCGGCACGAGCGTGTTGCTCGTCCCGGGCCGGGTGACGCCCGACGCCACCTACGAGCAAGCCTGGGAACGGTCGATCGCCGAGATCAAGAAGGCCACGCCGCTCGCCGAAGAGCAGGGCATCGACATCCTGATGGAAAACGTCTGGAACGATTTTCTCACCGACCCCAAGGAAACGGCCCGGTTCATCGACGAGTGCGGCTCGGAGCGCGTCGGGGCGTATTTTGACGTTGGCAACACCGTTCGCTACTCGCCGCCGCACGAGTGGATCCCGGTGCTGGGCAAGCGAATCAAGAAGCTCGACATCAAGGACTACAAGCTTCAGCCCGAAGGGGGCAACCTCGGCGCCGGCTTCTCCGCCAAGCTGCTCGAAGGCAGCGTCGACTGGCCGAAGGTGATGGACGAGCTGGAAAAGATCGAGTTCACCGGCTGGGGCACCGCCGAGATCCAAGGGGGCGACAAGGTGTGGCTGAAAGAAGTCGCCGAGCGGATGGATAAGATTTTCGCGAGCTGAGCGGGGGTGGAGGAGAGGGAAGAGGTAAGAGCGAAGAGAGCAGAGATGCGGTGGCTGGTGGTTGGTTTTGCTTGTTTTTCGGTTCCTCAGTGGTTGAAAATCAGCGGCAGCCGGTCGAGCTATCCGTCCGACCACTGACCTCTATGTTCTGAACTCTGATCTCTGTCTTCTGAACTCCTCATCTCTAACCCCATTACCTCCCATGTCCCAGCTCAATCCTTATGCTGCTCCGCAGGTAGCCAATCCGTTTGCCGTCGGCGCTGAGCCGAAGGTCGTGGGCTTTCCGGGCTTGTGGAGGCAGGGCAATCTGCTGGTCCTCCACAAGGCTGCGCCACTGCCCGATATCTGCGTGAAGAGCAATCTTCCCGCCTCGCGGCGGCTGAAGCGCAATCTGCAGTGGCACCATCCAGCCGTCTACCTGGCGTTGCTGGTCAATCTGATCGTGTACATCGTGGTGGCCATGATTCTGCAGAAAAGGGCCACTCTGTTCATTCCGCTCACTGAGGAATGGTTCGCCCGGCGCAAGCGACGGTTGCTGATTGCCTGGGGCAGCTTCCTGCTGTGCCTGGGGATGATCGCACTCGGCATTGTGCTGGCGGTGAATGAGCAGGACTGGGGGCTCCTGCTGTTCCTCGGCGGCCTAATCGGCGGCGCCGTGGTGGGCATCGCGGGCTGCTCTCCTGCCGGCTGATCACTCCGAAGCGGATCACCGACGAGTATGTGTGGGTAAAGGGCGTGCATCCCGACTACCTCGATCGCCTGGCGATTTGGCCGTATAACATCTGAGCCCAAGCGAGGGTGGGCGCTTGCCGGAGTTGAACGCTGGCGGATTCCGCTGCACGGTTTTTCGTCGTCCACCCTCAGGATCGCTTCATGCTTCGCGGTTGCTTGGGCGCGCTGGCGCTGCTTGGGCTGTTTATTGGCGGCTACTATCTCTGGCTCGACCAGGTCTTTGAC
>JAEZAS010000368.1 GCA_023430365.1 Planctomycetota bacterium | reverse complement strand
ACATCATCGCAGTCGTGAATACCAAGGGAGGCGTCGGAAAGACGACGATCGCGTCAGCACTCGCGGTGCGGGCGGCGAAGGACTCACCGCGCGTTGCCATGGTCGATCTCGATCCGCAGCGCTCGCTTGTCGAATGGTGGGACCGGCGCGGGGCAGTGGACAATCCAACTGTCTTCGAGGGTGCCGCAAGCCCGGCTGATGCCGTCGAAGCTTTGGCGCTCGATGGCTGGGACTGGGTCTTCCTCGACGGACCGCCCGCCCTGCTGCTGTGCATGGAACAGGCCCTGTCCGTCGCCACATTTGCGATCGTGCCGGCGCGCGCGAGCCTAGTCGACCTGATGGCAACGACCGACGTCCTCGCCATGGCGGAGGCCGCAGGCGTGCCGCATCTCATGGTGCTGAACGCCGTGCCATCAAGCGGCAAGTCTGGCGACCTAGCGCGGGCGATGCTGACCAGGCAGAAGACACCCGTGGCGGAGACGATTGTCCACCAGCGGCAGAGCTACGTGGCCGGTCTCAACGCGGGCAAATCCGCAGCGGAAGTCAACGCAGGCCGCGACAAGGCCGCCGCGTCCGAGATCGATGCGCTGTGGTCAGAGGTCAAGGCGGCCACGATCGCCGCGGCGAAGAAGAAAGCGAGGAGGCGCCGGTGATCGATCGCCTTGAGGAAGATGACGACAGCCTCGACCAGTTTGCGGCCATGTTTGCCCAGCGCAAAGCGGCGGCTCCCCAGGCCGTCGAGCGCCGGAAGCAGGCTGAGCGCAAGGCCAATCGGACTGCCGCCGAACGCGCAGCCAAGCGCCCCCTTCTGCGATCCGAGCAGATGAACTTCCGAGCAACACCCGAGACACGTGCGCTCCACAACACGCTTGCGCGCAAGCTGGGGTGCTCGATGGCCGATGTGTATGAGCGCGCCATCCGTGAGTTGGCGAAGCGTGAAGCTATGGCGGCTGAGGGCAACTGATGCTGCTGAGGGCGCTCGCAGTCGCTTCGGGCATCATTCTGATTGCAGCCGCCGCCTATGCGTCGCTTGCCCATGCCAATGCGGGTCTCACCTCGCCTTACGGCGTGATCACACTCGCTGTCGCCGGCGGACTTATGGCGGGCGCATTGTGCTTTGGCGCGGCGTGGGCGGCAGGCCGTCGCGCTGCCGCGCTTGCCATCGGCCTGGGAATGCTGAGCGGCGAGCTGTATTCCCTCATCCTGACGGGCGAACGCGTCGTCGCCACGCGAGAGGCGGCACAGGTCAGCATCCGCGAGGCCGCAGAACGCCGCCAGGATGCCGCCCGGCGCGTGGGCGACGCAGAAGCGATGCTTACATCTGCACATTCGAGCAGCCGCATCGAGCGCGCGCTCGCGGCTAAAACCGCGACAGACCTCGCCGTGATCGACAAGTCAGCAGAACGCGGCTGCGCGTCGAATTGCCGGACTCTCCTCCAGGCCCAAGTCGACGCGGCGCAACGCGAGATGGACGCGGCACTAGCTGAACGAGATGCGGCTGTAGAACGCGCCACGAAGGCCGTGGAGGCCGCTCGGGCCGAGTTGGCGGAAACGGGCCTGGCGCCGGATCAAAGCCCGCTGGCGGCCCGCCTGGGGCTCTCAGCGTCGACGCTCGACCTTGCCGCGGCTGGGCTCGCGTCGCTGGCAATCAACGGGCTGGGCGCCGCCCTGTTGGCCTTTGGCGCCCATGCCAACGGTCGGCACACTGAGCCCGCGATGCCGACAGCCCCCACGATCGATATCTCGACGGACCTGCCACCACCTCGGATGATCGCACCGGCACGGGATGGAATGGCCCACGTCGCTAAGTTCGGGGTCGAGTCCATGGTACCGGATCCCGAGGCTCGGACGCCTGCGCGGGACGTGAGGGCGGCTTACGTGCGGTGGTGTCGTGAACGCGGCGATGAGGCGCTGCCAGCCCGTACCATGGCGGACCATCTCGCCACCCTTTGCAACAAGGTCGGCCTCTCGATCGAAACGGTGGACGGCAAGCCGCTGATCGTCGGCATGAAGCTGCTCAGCTAAAGCCGGTCCATTGGAGATGTTGCCCGTTGCTTCGTGGTCGGCTGGTACTTGTCAAACCGGAGACGGCTGACTACTTCAGCGATGCGTCACGAGCCCGGGGTGCTCTCAATGAGCATCACCGGCCCCAACCGGCCTCCTTGTGGCACGGTGGGAGAACGACGCGGCCAGCCCGAGTTGATCGGGTAGAGCAAACCGCGAGGCATCCATGGCTTCCCCACCTCATTTCCATATTGCGAACGTTCTCGAGCGGAGGTGCTCGAGCGTCTCTGACGCCGCTTTCGGTACCGCCGGAGGGTAGCGATCATGTCAACAAAGTTGGCCGACAAGTACATCCTGCCGGATGGCTCGGCGCCGAAGCCAAATTCATCTACTTCCCGGCTCGACTACGAAGAGCTGCTTGCCCACAACAAGGAACTGTTCGACCGCGTCATCGAGCTTGAGGCGCACATCGAGTGCGATCATTTTGAGGACCTCGGAGCGTACCGCCAACAGCGCGACAAGGCCCTCGCCGATCTAGATGCCATCCTTATCGACTACCGACGGCTCAATGATGACGAGGCCTTCCGCAACCGCGGGAAACAGCGGAGGGTACTAGTGTGGACCGTCGCCCTCGTCGTTATCTTGATCTTCGGGGTATCGCAGCCGCTGCTATGATCTATGTTGTCGCTGCCCGGGGACTGGCGACATGTCCGGCGCTGCAAGATACAGCGGTTCTGCATGGACGCTCGTTGCAGGGAAGCGGACACTGAATCTGCGCAATTGATCTCGGCATTTGACCCTAAGCAGACACTCGGGCGGAGCAAAGTATCCATAGTCGCGATCTAACCCTGGTGTGCCATCGACGGTAATACTGCAACAAGTCGAACACCGCGAGCCGGCGCGGATGCAATATCGAAGCTCCCGCCCAGTGCTTCCACTCGATGCTTCAAGCCCTGTAGCCCCAGCGACTGCCCCATGACTTCGGAGATCGGGCGGGCGAAGCCGGGGCCGCTGTCGCTCACCGTCACTTCGACGGCTTCGGCACTGGCGGCGACGCGCACGCTTTGGCACTTCCCTAGTCCATGCCGAAAGGCATTTGTAAGCCCTTCCTGAACCACGCGGTAGATACAGGTCTTGATCGATAGCGGCGGCGACGCCGTACTACCGTCGAAGCTCACTACGACGTCACTCGACGTTCTCTCGCGATGAGTATGAACTGCGAGTCGCACCACGTCCGAAGCGCTCAAGTTGTCAAGCTCGGGTAACGAGGCATCCGCGGAAATATCGCGTACCTCTTTGAGCGCGGTCTGAAGCGAGCTTCGCAGCTTCGCCGTGACAGCCGCGCTCTCGCGACCTGCACTTACGCTCTCGGCGCTTCGAGATTTATGATCCAGTTCGTCGAGTTGCATAAGAGCGAGCGTGAGGATTTGAGCAGGTCCGTCGTGTAGATCTGCGCCGAGACGCCTTATGGCTTTGTCCGTAATGTCTGCACTCAGGGCTTGTGCCTGCGCGATTGCCGTCTTGAGATCGTTGTTCTGCGCGGCGAGAGCGGATCGATCTACGAGCGTGCGATGGAGGGCGGCCTGCTGCTCGCCGATAACCGTGCCGCCATGATGAAAGATGCCGACGAGCAGGAGCGCGAAGGTTGATGTGAGCCCGATCATAATCCCCCAGCTATGCCATCCAGCATTTGCAAGTTGATGTTTCAGGCGCGTCGCATCTTTGCAAAATTCGATGACCGCAAGGACCTTGTTGTTCTCGCCGCCGAAGATCGGCGCGTATATCTCGAAGATCGGGCGCCCCAGTGCCCTGACCTCGGCTGACGCAGCATGGTGGGTGTCATCGAAGTGTGAGGCGAGACGCCCACCAATGGCATCCCGCAACTCTTCGGTAAGGGGAGGCTTTCGTCCGACGGTATTTGGCTTGGATGAGGCGATGATCGCGCCGGCGGTGCTCCATATCTTGATTTCCAAAACGTGGTCGTCGAGCGTCGTGTCACTAAGGAGACTGCCAAGCTTCTGATTGGCCTCATTGGTGCTAATGGTGCCAAGCGTCAGGCGCTCGACGGTGGGACCTAGGAGCGGCTCGAAGTACTGAGCTGAGGAGATGGCGGCGTTATCGACTGCCGCCCTTTCTACACGCGCGTTAACCCACGTCGCGAGGAGCGGCATTGTGCCGATCAGCGCCACCAGAAGTACGACGCAGCAGCGGGAAAAGAAGTTCAGACGCTGCCAGCCAATGCGAAGAGCATCTTTAAGGACCGGCCCTTCAATACGAGACCGCTCCGTGGGCCATGCTTTCTCGCCAGTGCGCTGCGCCGGTGCGCCGTATGATTGGGTCTTCCTAGCACCCATTTTATCTATGGCCTGCCGACTGCTTTGCTGCGATGCGACAAGGTTTGTGCCGCGCGCCATTAGGCGGCTATTTGCAGACGTCTCTAGCCCGCCTAGACGATCTAGGATTGACAGATCATAACTAACCAAACAATAAATTTTCTACTTCAATTGCGATTAGCATATGGCATTGTAACCCGATTGTCTCCGCCAGCGGGGCCGCAATCGTTATATTTAATAGAGGCCCCATGGGCAAAGCGACAGTTGCGTTGATTGATGATCATCCCATGCTTAGGGATGGCGTGCGGCACCTCTTCTCAGATGTGCTTGGCTATGAAGTAGTCGGCGAAGGGGGCTCCGCCTCGGACGCGGTAGCCATCTCCTTCGCCTATCGACCAGACTACCTCTTCATCGATCTCAGCATGCCAGGCGACGCATTCGCCGCAATCAGCGAGATGAGGAGCGCCAATCCTCTAACCAAGATTGCCGTATTCACCGCTGTCGCGAGCGTCGACTGCGCAATACGCGCCTTGGAAGCCGGCGCAAACGGCTACCTGCTGAAAGGTAGCTCGGCCCGGGATATCGTCGATGCGATGACCTGCATGAATGCTGGCCAGAGCTACATAACGCCATCGTTTGCCGCAAAGGTCATCGCAGCGATGAGCCAGCGGGCGCGGTCCGAGCAACGCAATGCTGGCTCTCGTCTGAATGCTCGCGAGATGCAGATTGCTGGTTTGCTGCAACAGGGTCTCACGAACCGAGAGATTGGCGTCAGGCTATCCATCAGCGAGAAAACAGTCCGGCACTACATGACCTTGATCATGCGCAAACTGGACGTACGCAATCGTGTCGAGGTTGCTCTCGCGATCCGTGACCGCATGGCCGCGCCAGGAACGATGCGGAAGGCGCTCACCGACATCGACCTGCGCGTCGTCTCTTAAGGCACTTACCGCCCTGCCACTTCCAACACTCGAGTAGGTGCTCTCTCGAGCAAGGGTGGGCTGTCTTCGAATTCAGCAGAAGAGACGAACAATTCTGCCCTTGGCGATAGCCGCCATCGGTCATTCCCGTCGTATGTACTAATTCTGCTTCGGACAAAAGTCCGATTTTTCGCTCGGCAGTCCGACGTATCGCTCCCCAAAAAGCATCGGCAAACTACGCTGCAATGCACGTGGTAGTTCGCACGATCTTAGGCTCTCAGCTTCGCGAGCTTGGCGCCGCGCGCCCGGCGACGAAGCGGAAGGCACGCTCCGATTGGCGCATTATTAAGGAGAGGCGTCGTGGTAAAGCTCATCCAGCACGATCTTGAGTTCATCCTTAAGCAGATCGAGATCGCAGAGAAGCACAGTGAGGCAATAGCCGCTGTCGAGGGCGGTGATAGCGTCGATCAGATCGGCGATGCGCTGCGCGACCTCGTGGATAGCCCGCTTCTGCCTACTGGCCTGCGCACGGTCGACGGGAGCTACAACAATCTCGTTCCCGGCCGCGAGCAGTGGGGCGCTTCGGGCGAGCCCTTCCCGCAATTGACTCAGCCCAATTGGGTGAACGAGAGCGACGACTCCATCATCTTCGGTGCCGGTAGCCCGGGCCAGATCACCTTCACCGACGGCAACTACGGCGAGCACGGCCTCCCGACTGATCCCTTCGGCCTCAACAACGGCACGCTTGTCGACGCCGATCCGCGCATCATCTCGAACCTTATCGTCGACCAGACGCTGAGCAACCCAGCGGCCATTGCAGCCGCCCTTCGCCATGCCGGCGTAGCCGAGTCCGCCATACCCGGCGCAGTCGTGGAGATCCGCCAGGCCTTTACGGCCGATACCGGAGCTCAGGCAGCTTTGGAGGCCGCTGAGGCGGCGCTCGCGGCTGCTGATGCTGCCTTCGAGGAAGCGAATGCGGCCCTCGTGAACTTGGAGACGGGCGCAACGTCCGAAGAAGTAACTGCAGTGGTCAATGCTTGGCTTGGCGCACAGCAAGTTCAGGCAGCAGCCGCCGAGGCTGTTGCTGAAGCTCAAGCTGTGCTCGACGCACTGCCTGGCCAGCTTTCCGACCTGCTGGAGCAGTATGGCGTCGAGATGGACGGGGAGACCGTCTTGCTGCCCAACGTCGCGCCGGATGAAGGGCGATCTGCGTCGTACAATTCCTGGTTCTCGCTGTTTGGTCAGTTCTTCGATCTCGGTCTTGACCTGGTGGCGAAGGGCGGCAACGGCACGGTCTACATTCCGCTTCAGCCGGATGACCCGCTGTACAATCCGGATTCGCCCCATACCAACTTCATGGTGCTGACACGTGCCTCGGTCGGCGACGAAGCAGGCAACGTGACGACACCTTGGGTCGATCAGAACCAGACCTATACCTCGCATGCGTCGCATCAGGTGTTCTTGCGCGAATACGAACTCGATACCGACGGTCGGCCGGTCGCAACCGGCAAGCTCCTCGAAGGCAGCGAACCCAACAGCCTAGCGACCTGGAAGGACATCAAGGATCAGGCAAGGGAGATGCTTGGCATCGAACTGACCGACGCCGATGTCGGCATGGTGCCCCTGCTGCGAACCGATCCCTACGGCAAGTTCATTCCCGATCCCGAGACCGGCTTCGCACAGGTCATCGTAGGCATTGGACCGGACGGCATACCGAATACGGCCGACGATGAAGTGGTGAGTGGCACGCCGGAGGCTCCCGTCAGCCTCGTCGGTGCGGTGCGCATCCCGAATGCCTTCCTCGACGACATCGCTCACGCAGCAGTACCGATCGTCGATGGCGCAGGCAATCTGCTGCAGGATCCTGACGACGAGGTAGGCTACGAGGGTACCTTCAATACGCAGGGGCAGCAGACGCAGTACGACAACGAGTTGCTCGACGCCCACTACATCACCGGCGACGGACGCGGCAACGAGAACATCGGCCTTACGGCAGTTCACTTCGTCTTCCACGCCGAGCACAACAGACAGATCGAGCAGATCAAGGAGACAGTGCTCGCCACCGGCGACGCTGATTTCATTGCCGAATGGCAGCTTCCGGATGGAAGTTGGAATGGCGAGCGCCTGTTCCAGGCGGCCCGCTTCGCCACCGAGATGCAGTATCAGCATCTCGTCTTCGAGGAGTTCGCCCGCAAGGTTCAGCCGGACGTCGACATTTTCGTGGTCCAGCCCGACGTCGAGATCAACCCCGCGATCTTCGCGGAGTTCGCGAATGTCGTTTACAGGTTCGGCCACTCCATGCTGAACCAGACGGTCGACCGCACGTTTGCAGATGGCAGCCGAGGCGACATCGACCTGTTCGAGGCGTTCTTGAATCCCCTGGCGTTCGGCGAGACGGCATACTCGCAGGCTGAAATGGCGGGCGCTATCGCGCTCGGCATGTCGGCGCAGCGCGGCAATGAAATCGACGAGTTCGTTACGGATGTCCTGCGCAACCAGCTCGTAGGCATCCCGCTCGACCTGGCGGCGCTCAATATTGCGCGTGGCCGCGACACGGGCATGCCAACACTCAATCAGGCCCGTGCTCAGTTCCAGGAGATGGCCAATGGCGATACGCTGCTGCGGCCGTATACGAGCTGGGCGGACTTTGCCGTCAATCTGAAAAATCCGGAATCGATCATCAACTTCATCGCGGCCTACGGGACGCATGCGTCGATCGAAGCCGAGACGACGATTGAAGGAAAGCGCGACGCCGCGTTGGAGCTCGTCATGGGCGTCGACGTCGACGGCGACGGACTGGTTGCCGCCGACCGCCTCGACTTCCTCAACGCGACAGGCGCCTATTCAGGTGGAGACCTCGGCGGTCTCAACAATGTCGATCTTTGGATCGGTGGTCTCGCCGAGAAGAAGATGGCGTTCGGCGGCCTGCTAGGCTCGACCTTCTCGTTCGTCTTCCAGCTGCAGATGGAGAACCTGCAGGACTCGGATCGGTTCTATTACCTCTCCCGTACGCAGGGCCTGAATCTGCTGACCGAGCTCGAGAACAATTCGCTGGCCAAGATGGTCATGCGAAACACCAACTTGGGTGAGGAAGGCCTGGCACTCCCGGCCGATATCTTCTCGACGCCTGATCACATATTCTATCTCGATCGTGATCTGCAGCTGCAGATGACCGGCATCGAGGATCCCGAGCATGAGAATCCGATGCTCCAGGCGATCACGCCTCTGATCGAGCGCGTCGACGTCGACGAAGATGGGGTTGCCGAGTACTTCCGATACAATGGCCTCGATCACATCGTCATCCAGGGTACGGACGGCGACGACCACATCGTGTCCGGCGGCGGTGACGATACCGTGTGGGGCGGTGCGGGCAACGACCGTATTGAAGCGGGATATGGCGTCGATAGCATCAGCGGCGGCGCAGGCGACGACATCATCACCAGTGCCGGCACGGACATCGGCGCGGTTACGGTCCTCAAGGGCGAGAGCGGCAACGACGTTATCGTCGACGGCACGGGTATGTCGCTGATCTTCGGCGGCGAAGGAAAAGACTACCTCGTCTCCGGCCTCGATGACGGCGAGATCCGCGGCGGCCAGGGCGACGACTTCATCACCGGCGGCGACGGCATTGGTGTGCTGTTCGGCAATGAGGGCGACGACTGGATCGAAGGCGGCGGCGGGTTCGACTATATCGCCGGCGACAATGGCGAGCTGTTCTTCAACTCGACCATCCTCGGCCACGACGTCCTCAACGGCGGCTCCGGCGACACGGACTACGACGCCGACTCAGGCGACGACATCATGTTCGCCGGCGAAGGCATCCAGAAGAACATCGGCATGCGGGGCCACGATTGGGTCATCCATCAGGGCCAGTCGCAAGGTGTCGATGCCGACATGCGCATCGACATCTTCACAACGCTGCCGCTCGAGGTGCTCCGCGACCGGTTCAGTCAGGTGGAGGGCCTCTCAGGCTGGCACGGCGACGATATCCTTCGCGGTGACGATCGCTCCGGCACGGGACCCGAGGGCGGCGCGACGGTAGATCCCACGCCGGAGACAGGCTTCCAATACAATGAGCTCAATCAGGCGGCGATCGATCGCATCGACGGCCTCGGCGAAATCATTACGCCAGAGATGATGACCGAGGGGGCCTATTACGCCGACGGTTCTTGGGATGACGGCCAGACTGGTACAACCGAAGCGATCTTCGTCGGCGGCAATATCCTTCTCGGCGGCGGTGGCTCCGACGTCATCGAAGGACGCGGCGGCGACGATGTGATCGACGGCGACCGCTATCTCAACGTGCGCGTCACAGGTACGTCGAACGATGGCCTCGGATTCAGCGTTGCGAGCCTTCAAGACAGCGTCACACTCGATGGCGTGACCAAATCCTTGACGATGTGGATGATCGAAGGCCGCATCAATCCTGGCACGCTCGAGATCGTGCGCGAAATCCTCGACGGTAGTCAGGATGGCGACGTGGATACCGCCGTCTACTGGGACGTGCGCGACAACTACGAGATCACGCAGAATGCCGATGGGAGCATCACTGTCGCCCATATCGATCCTGACGATGGCGAGATCGACCCGGTAACCGGCCGCAATCGCGAGTCCGACGGCACCGACCGCCTCTACAATATCGAGGTACTGCAGTTCGCGGATGGCTCCATTGAAGTAGCCTCGCTGTTCAACATGCCGGCTACCGGCGCCCCCGTCATCAGCGATCTAACGCCGACACAGGGCCAGCCACTCAGCGTCGACATCAATTCCATTGCGGACGCCAATGGTCTCGGAGCACTTGCCTACCAATGGCAGGTGTCGGTCGATGGCGGGATGACCTGGGAGAATATTCCTGGCGCCTTTGGGGGTAGCGGCTCGATCTATACGCCTTTGCAGGAAGCGGGCGCGACGCTACGGGTTTCCGTATCCTTCACGGACGGCGCTGGCAACGTCGAAACGCTCGTCTCCGAGCCCACCGGCATTGTTGGCCAGAACTGGAGCGGTGGCGCTGGTGCTCAGACATTCAACGGCAACGACGGCGATGATATCGCCGACGGCGGCAACGGCGCGGATGTTCTTTACGGCAATGGTGGCAACGATATCCTGAACGGCGGAAATAGCGCCGACATGCTTCACGGAGGGGCCGGCAACGACGTTCTGAATGGTGGCGAGGGTACGGACTCGGCCGTCTATGATGGCCCCGTGACGAACTTCGCCTTCGGCCTTTCCGGCACTGACATCATCGTGACGGACCTGAGCGGCGCGGAAGGCACCGATACGCTGTCAGACATCGAGCGGCTCAGGTTCAACGGAGGAAATCATCTTATTGTCAACGGTACTGACGGCGGCGAAACTCTGATGAGCGGCGCCGGTCTTCAGATCCTCCTCGGTCATGGCGGAAACGATACGCTGTCGAGCGGTGCCGGCGCCGATATCCTCGTCGGCGGTACCGGCGACGATGTGATCGATGCCGGCAATGGCAACGACACCATTCTGTGGCGAGCAGGCGATGGTCGCGACATCGTGGATGGCGGTGTCGGCAACGATACATTCCATATTGCCGGCGACAACTCCAACGAGACGTATCGCATCTACGATCGTCTGAGCTTACCCGCGGCTCTCGCCATTGGCCTTGCGGTCGCAACGGAAATTATCGTGACACGCGAGGTTGCTGGCAGCGAGACGATCATCGCGGAACTGACGAACATCGAGGAAATGGTCATCAACGGCGGCGGCGGCGCCGATACGTTTGTGCCAATCGGAGATTTTTCCCCGACCACCCTCTCCCACAACACCATCACGATCGAGGGCACGGACGGCGACGATACCGTCGATATCTCGTCGCTCGTATCCGCCCATCGCATCTTGTTCCGCACGAACGGTGGTAACGACACGATCATCGGCACATTGCGTCCACAGGATGTCATCGATCTCCCGGCTGGCGCGAGTGCAGAGGACTATCAGCTGACGCGGAACGCAGATGGCAGCTCCACGTTTTCGAGCGAGACCCATTCGGTCACCTTCGTCACCAGCGAGGAAGGCGATCCAGAGGTCCGCATCGCCGGGCAGCCCATAACCCTTCCCCAGGCCATCACGCCTCCAGTGATGCCGCCGCCTCTGGAGGAGCCGAACACGCCTCCGACCGGTGGGCAGCAGGATCCCGATCCAACTCCAGCCGAGAGCGGTGTCGTGTTCGTCGGAACCGCCATCAACGACAGTGCCGCCGGCGGCGCAGGTGCTGACACGCTGATCGGCATGGACGGCAATGACACGCTGATCGGCCACGATGGTGACGACCACCTGGTCGGCGGTGCCGGAGATGATGTCCTCCTCGGAGGTGCCGGAGCGGATGTCCTCGTTGGCGACGACGGCAACGACGTGCTGATCGGCGGTGCCGGTAACGACACCATCCTCGGTGGCGCCGGTGATGACACCATCATGGGTGAGGACGGCGACGACCTGATCTTCGGTGGTGCCGGCCGCGACATCATCAATGCAGGCTCCGGCAACGATAAGATCTATGCGGCAATCGGCGATGGTGACGACGTCATCAATGGTGGCAACGGCATCGATACGCTCGATTTCTCCGCGCTGACGGAAGGCGTGGTGATCGATCTCGGTACGAGCGGATCTGGCCTCGCGCAAGGCAGCCAGAGCGGCTCGGACACGCTGCAGGGCATCGAGAATGTGATAGGCGGCGCTGGTAACGACACGATCTATGCCAGCAATGCCGTCAACGTCCTCGAAGGCGGCATCGGTCTCGACACCTTCGTCTTCAGATCGGCAGCCGCGGCGAACGGCGACACGATCGCCGACTTCCAGCCCGGTGATCAGATCGATCTGCGTCCTCTCTATGCGAGCCTGAATCTGTCCCAGGATATTGCGTCGCATCTCACGACCGACGCAGCATTCAATATGGCCGGACAGCTTAATCTTCGCGAGGATGGAAACGACACGATCATCGAAGGCACGGTCGATGCCGACGGCGGCATAGATTTCGCCATCCGCGTGGTTGGCCGCACCAATCTGACCAGCGCGGACTTCGCGTAGTGGCTGAGTGGGGGGCCGAGACCCCCCGAAATCCCCGGCGTGGGCTTCGGCCCCTGCCGGGGATCACCTCTCCGCGAATTCAGGATGATCCGAATGCGAAAGACCCGCAGGAAGTTCGTTGCAAATCGGCGCACGCCTTTCAGTGAGATAGGTGGTCTCAAGGGAGTGATGCTCTTTATCTTTCTCATGTCGGGAATCGTGAGCATATTGGCGCTCACAGGTTCGCTGTACATGCTGCAGATCTACGATCGCGCACTGACGAGCCATAGTATCCCGACACTCGTCGCGCTGTCCGCGTTGGCGATAGGCCTCTACGCCTTCCAGGGCGTTCTCGATATCAGTCGCTCGCAAATCCTCGTGCGCCTCGGTGCCAAGCTCGACGAGCGCCTCGCCCCGTTGGCACACAAGGTCACGATCGACATGCCGCGGTTCGGCTTTTCGAGCGCAGAGGCTTCGGAGAGGGGACGCGATGTCGATACGCTCCGCCAATTCATGGGGAGTCAGGGGCCAGTTGCGCTGTTGGACCTTCCGTGGATGCCGCTGTACCTCGTTTTCGTCTGGTACTTGCATCCGTGGCTCGGAATGCTAACGGCAGGTGGCGCCCTCTTGCTCACGGCGCTCACGATCCTCGCCGAACTCCTGACTCGAGAGAAGTCCAGCGCCTCGCAGCAAGTCGCAGTTGCGCGCACAGCAATGTCCGACGCTCACACGCGCAATGCAGAGGCCATACGGGCCATGGGCTTTTCGGGACGTGCGATTGCGCGCTTCCAGAAGGTCAATTCCCAGCACCTGTCGTTGCAGGCCAAAACAAGCGACGTCATCGGCACGCTGAGCGGTATCTCCCGCGTCCTGAGGATGATCCTGCAATCGGCGGTCATCGGCCTCGGTGCGTACCTGACCATCCAGGGCATGCTGACCGCCGGCGCGATCATCGCGGCCTCAGTTGCCGCCGCGCGTGCTCTGGCGCCGATCGACCTCGCGATCAGTCAATGGAAGCACGTCGTTTCCGCCAGAAAGAGCTACGCGCGCTTGACCGAGACACTCACCGCGATGAATGTGGAGGTGCCGCTGGTCGCCTTGCCGCCCCCTAAGAGTTCCTTGAAGGTCGAACGCATAACCGTGGCCGCCCCGAGCACGGGCTCCGTCATCCTCAGTGACGTAAGCTTCGATTTAGTTACAGGACAGGCCGTCGGCGTCATCGGCCCGAGCGGAAGCGGGAAGTCGACATTGGCGCGAGCGCTCGTTGGCGTCTGGCCGGTTCTGCGCGGCGATGTCAGGTTCGACGATGCTGATCTGGCGCAATGGGATTCCGACGCGCTTGGGCGCCACATGGGCTATCTGCCACAGGAAGTCTCGCTCCTCGATGCGACTGTCGCAGAGAACATCGCGCGCCTCGATCCCGAAGCGGATGGCGCGAAGATCCTGGCCGCTGCAAAGGCTGCCGGCGTCCATGAGATGATCGTGCGCCTGCCACAGGGCTATGAGAGCCAGCTCGGAGCAAACGGCTTGGCTCTATCAGCCGGTCAGCGCCAGCGCATCGCGCTCGCGCGGGCGCTGTACGATGATCCGTTCCTCGTCGTGCTGGACGAGCCCAACTCCAATCTCGACGCCGAGGGAGAGGCTGCACTCACGCAGGCCATACAGAGCGTAAGGGCGCGTGGCGGGATCGTAGTGATCATCGCACATCGACCGAGTGCTCTGGCTGCCGTCGACATGATTGGTGTCATCCAAGGGGGAAAACTTGCCGCCTTTGGTGCGAAGAGCGAGATCCTCGCACAGCAGACGAAGATCGTATCCACGCCTTCAGTTCCAGAGAAGTCTGTCCCCCGTCCGGCCGCTTAAGCTTGGGAGGAGCCGCATGAGTCAGCTCCGGCAAGAATTTCACGACGACGGCAGTCCGCGCCGAAAGTACGAACTCGAAGAGCGTGAGGAGACGCGCAGTGGCCTCTACGTCGCCATTGGCAGCGTTCTCGCGGGCAGCCTCATGCTCATGCGCAACGTGCTGTTCGGTGAGCCGGCAGACGCGCGCCCAAGTCCCCAGAATGCGGCGACGCCGGTAGCAGGCGGCACCGTCGGCGATAATGCCGCCGCCGCATCGCGTCCTACCGAGAACAGCGAAGAAGAGGCACTGGATGCCGAGGAGGACGCGGAGCAGGGGGCGTCTCAACCGAATACGTTTCTCAAGTCGTCATCCGGCGTCGTCAAAATCTATGACGGCCCGCTTGCCTCGGCGGCGCGCCGTGGCACGACGCTGACGCCAGCAGACAACGACAACGAGCAGCTCTATAGCGCTCAACACGGTCAGCGCGTGGACCTCTCGTCGTTTGATACGGATTTTGCGGATTGGTCCGGCGTCTCGCCGCACGGTGGCGCATCTGGTGGGCATGATGGTTCTTCGCGCGACGACGACGAGGAGCCAACGCCTCCGGCGCGCATCAATCGCGCGCCCGTGGTAGCTGCGCCCGTGGTTCTAGCTGCACTGGCGATGAACCAGTCGACTCTGATTGCAACGTCCGATCTTCTGAAGAATGTCATCGATCCGGACGGCGATCCGCTGACCATTCAAGGCCTGACAGCTTCGTCCGGTCAGCTCGTTGCACGTGGCAATGGACACTACGCATTCATGCCCTCACTCGGAGATACGTCCAGCGTGATCTTCACGTACGACGTGAGTGACGGCGAAAGCAGAACACCCCACCTTGCCCACCTGGATCTGACGCCGGCGACGGCGACGCCCATACAGGGCACCGAGACAGGCGACACCATTGTCGGCTCGAGCTCGGCTGACACCATCGAAGGGCTTGATGGTGATGACCTGATACTCGGGCGCGAGGGCGATGACATCATCCTGGGCGGTCCCGGGAACGACACGCTCATCGGCGGCGATGGAAATGACGTGCTCTACGGTGATGCCGGCGACGACGTGATATACGGAGGCGCAGGCAACGACTGGCTCTTTGGCGGCGATGGCAACGATATCCTGTTCGCCGAAGCCGGCGATGACGTGATCTTCGGCGAGGCGGGCAACGATCATCTGTTTGGCGGCGACGGAAAGGATGTGTTGTTCGGGGGGAGTGGAAGCGACGTGCTCGACGGAGGAAATGGCGACGATCGGGTCTTTGGCGACGAAGGGGATGACGTCATACTCGCGAGCGACGACGACGGTGATGATCACTATGATGGCGGAGCAGGAACGGACACGTACGACGCCTCGGGTGTCACTGGCGCGGTGACCGTCGACTTGGTTCAGGGGCAGACATCGGGCGCTGCGGGACGTGACATCATTACGAATATCGAGAATGTCATTGGGAGCTCAGGCGACGATACGATCGTCGCGAACGATGCCGTGAATGAGCTGTCAGGCGGCGCCGGGGCCGATGTCTTCGTGTTCCGCTCCTCGAAGGCTGTCGGATACGGCTATGGCAACCGGGACAAGATTTTGGACTTCGAAGTAGGCGACCGCATCGATCTCGACGACATCAGCGACGAATTCGAAGACGCCGTCGAGGATCACTTCCAGGACCAGGACATCCGGAAGTTTGTGCTGATCGGTCAGCACGACGAGTTTTCTCGTCCCGGTCAGATCCGCTTCAAGTACGACGAGCTTGACGGCCAGGCCGTTACCATCATCCAGGGCAATATCGATGGCGACTCGGATGCGGAATTCGAACTCGAGCTCATCGGCACCTACGTGCTACGTGCCGAGCATTTCGAAACATAGCAGTCGATTGAGCGTCAATTGTTGACGAGGACAGTTGAATGAGCCGCAAAAATAGTGGTGCTACCGGCTTCTCGATCCGCTGGCATGTCCTGTTTGCGACGTCGGTCATGATGCTGCTGGTCCTGGGAGTCGGCGGATGGGCTGCAACGGCCAATCTCACAGGCGCGGTCATCGCGTCTGGCACTTTTGTCGTCGAGCGCAACGTTAAGAAGGTGCAGCACAGCTATGGCGGCATCGTCGCCAAAATAAATGTGAAGAACGGCGACGCCGTCTCTGCGGGAGATGTGCTCATCAGCCTGGACGACACGCAGACCAAGGCCGAAATCGGCATCATTCGCTCACAACTGATCGAGTTAAAGGCTCGCTCGGCCCGCCTCACGGCCGAACGAGACGGTAGTCCGGCCATCATCATGGCACCCGATTTCGGCTCGATGAGCGCAAATGCGCACGCAGTAGCCGCCGGTGAAATCCGGTTGTTCGAAGAGGGGCGACGGATACGAGAAAACCAGAAGCAGCAGCTCAACTTGAGGATCGAACAGCTCAACGAGGAAATCACCGGGCTTTCGCTCCAGCGCGATGCGAAGGCGGGAGAGATACGTCTGATCCAGCGCGAGCTCGAGCAGGTCCGCATGCTCCATGAGAAGCAGCTCACTCCGGTGTCGAGGGTTTATGCCATGGAGCGCGATGAGATGCGCTTGACGGGCGAACATGGGAGCCTCGTTGCGCAAATCGCACGGGCCAAGGGGCAGATTAGCGAGATCAACGTTCAAATTCTGGCTGTCGACGAGAATGCTCGAGTTCAATCCCAGCGTGAATTGCGTGCTGCCGAAGGGCGGCTCGCAGAACTCGCGGAGCGCGAGATTGCGGCTGCAGACAAGCTCAACCGCATTGATTTACGCGCGCCGCAGTCGGGCATTGTCCACGAACTCGCCGTGCACACGATAGGCGGTGTCGTAACCGCGGCGGAGCAGGTCATGCTGATCGTGCCTGCTGATGAAGATCTCACTATTCAAGCTCGCATTTCCCCAGCTGATATCGATCAGGTCATCGTCGGGCGCCCCGCGAAGCTGAAACTGTCCGCATTCAACCAGCAGACGACGCCTGATTTCGACGGCCGCGTGATCCAGGTTGCAGCCGACATCACTGTGGATCAGAAATCCGGCCAGAATTACTACCTGGTGCGGCTCGAAATGGAGGACAAGGATCGCCGTAGCGTTGGCGGCCTAAAGCTAGTGCCCGGCATGCCTGTCGAGGTCTTCATGTCCACGGGCGCCCGCACGGCACTTTCCTACCTGGCCAAACCGATCACCGACCAGATGAGCCGTGCCTTCCGTGAGTGATCGGAACTGCGTAATTCCAGCCGCAGAATGCCAACCGTAAAGGGAATGCGAGCTTTGCTATGGAGACCTGCCATGACCGATAGCTTGGCAAGCCGAGGCCAACTCGACTGCCAACCAGCCGCAAGCAAGCGTCGGCGGTGGTCACTCGCCGAAAAGCTGGCAGTGATAGCTGAAGCCTATGCTCCCGCCACGAACGCTTCAGCAATCGCACGACGGCACGGCATCCGTCCTGTGCAGCTCTACCGCTGGAAGAGGAGCCTCGCGTCCCTAACTGATTTGGGTCCCCGGCGCCAACACCGAGATCATGTGGCCTCAAATGCTCATTTGGAATTGGGATCCGAGAGTTTGGGCCTGGGGGCGATCGTCGAAGTTCAGCTCCCTAACGGCAGGAGCATTCGGATCCACGGCGGCATCGATCCGAGTACACTGAGCCAGCTCGTCGCAGCACTATCAGGTTAATTCGAGCAGATCTGGTCTGGCGATGCTGATCGATCGGGACGCATGGAGCGGGGCTGGGCGGCTATGAGGCAATGTCCGCTACTGGCCCATCGCGACGGAATGCTTATGTCAGCTTTCGAGCCCACAGCGCGCATAGCGCGGAGGCCTGCCGACTCAGCCCGGCGAACTCGCAATCGCGAACTCGGATAAGCTACGTGTCAAGGAAGTGGCGGCCGTACGACGGATTAGCAGCACAGTGCCACAACGAGCGTGAGCATCCTTTGGCAACTGGCTATTCGGCCCGCGTCCACCACCAATCCAGCGCTGATCCAACGCGCTAAAGTAGATCCTAGGCTTTGTTGTGCTCGTCGATGATCCGATAGATCGACATGCGAGAGACCCCGAGTGCCCGGGCCGCGGCCGCTGGACCAGTTCCAGCGTTGATCAGCGCCAGCACCTCGTCGCGATCGATCCGCGGCTTAGCGCCGGTGTAAACACCAGCCTTCTTCGCCCTCACGATGCCCTCTGCCTGCCTCTCGCGCCGAACGTCAGTTTCGAACTGCGCAAAGACCGCCAGCATCCCGAAGAAGGCGCGACCTGCGGAGGTCGCTGTGTCGACGCTCTGCTCGATCACGCGCAAGTTGGCACCGAGGGCGTCGATCTCGTGAGCAATGTTGGCGAGGTCACGCAAAGACCGACCGAGGCGATCAAGCCGGGTCACAACGAGGCTGTCGCCCTTCATCAGCACCTTCAACGCGAGTTGTAGCTGATCCCTGCCGTCGCGCTTGGTCCCGGACCGCTTCTCCTCAAAGACGATCGCGCAGCCGTCCCTCTCAAGGGCAGCATTCTGGATCGCGAGATCCTGGTCGTCGGTGCTCACGCGGGCGTAGCCGATGCGGCGGGACATCGAACACCTCCATGCCGTCACAAATGGGTATGAACGTTACAATATATGTAACATTCTGCCGGATGCAACCCCATTGTTACGCTTTTGGAGCCACCGTTCGCTCGTATCGCCGGGGTATACCCTGTCGTTACGGGGCCGAGCTAAGCTCGTGAGCGCTAGCTACGCGCCGACCAACGCAGCACGGGGGGGCCCAGAGCGATCGCCAGTCCCATCACCACGAAGGCCGCTGTCCAGCCGCTGTCACTCTGCGCCCCTCCAGCCGCATCGATCGCAAGCCCCACCGCCGCACCACCCAAAGCAGCCATGCCGAAGCCCACCATCGAGTGCAGCGCCATCGTTGCACCCCGCTCGGGTGCGTTCGCGCTCATCGCCATGCCTGATGTCAGCGCCCCGGAGTCACCGGGAAGCGTGAAGGCATAGGCGAGCAGCGCAATCAGCAGGTAAACCGGCGGCGCGGACACCAGCAGTGCGATCCCGAACGCGACAACCGCCGACGCCCACATCACCGACGCAATGCTACGGTGACGGCCAAAGCGGATGGCGCCCTCATTGCCCAGCACGGTTGCGGGCACAGCGAGTAGCGTAATGATGACGCTGAGCGTGATCGGATCGACGAACGCGGCATCGCCTCCACCCCGTGCGACGATGTAGGCCCAGAAGGCGACGAGCCACGTCCGAAAGCCATACAGCTCGAAGCAGTGGACGCCGTAGCCGAGGATGTAACCCATGGCCGACCGGTTGCGGAGCACTGGCCGAAAGTCGAGCAGGCGCTGCTCGCGGCGCACTGGCCAAGCGGGTTTCATCAAGAGGCACACGCCGACCATCGCGATGGGCGCGATCCCCGTGATGACGAACGCCATGCGCCATCCGTGGGCATCTGCGATCACCTGCGACACGAGGAAGGAGAGGCCGACGCCGAGCGAGAAACAGGCTGAGTAGAGGGTGATGCTTCGTGAGTGGTCGCCAGCACCGAGACGGTCGGTCATGGCGCGAAGCCCCGGCATGTAGGCTCCGGCACAGCCGATACCTGCGAGTCCCCACAGCAGAGATGCCGACAGTAGTCCGGAGGCAAAGACGCCGAATGCAATCGTCGCCGCACCCATCACGATCGAGCCGACGAGTAGGACAATCCGCGCATCGATGCGGTCGGTCAGAGTCATGAGCACCGGAACGCTCGCCATGTAGCCGAGCGAGTAGGCGCTGGCCATCATGCCTGCCTCGCTGGCAGAGAGGCCCCACAGCGGCATCAAATATTGAGCCATGACGGCCGGGACCACCACGTGCGAGAGCAGGTTGGCGACCTGTCCCACGCACATCGCGGCCACGAGCCATCGGCCTTCGAGCGCCACGCTCAGCTCCCTCTGTCTCCAGCAAGCTCCCTCGGTCGTATCCACCAGAACGCGATCAAGGCGAGCAGCATCAGCGCCGAGACCGCGGCGAAGGAAACGCCCCAACCCATGGTGGACATGCCGCCACTGAGATCGAGAGTCCAACCCATCATGAGCGGACCGACAAAGCCGCCCGCGTATCCGAGAGACGAGTGCACCGCGAGCGTTGCGCCGCGTCGCGAGGGCTCTGCTGTGCCGGCGGCACCGGCCGTCAGCGACGAGGAGTCGAGCCAGATCACCAAGCCGTAGACGAGCATGAGAGCTGCGGCCACCGTATACGAGTACGTGCCAAGAAAGCCGATCGTGCCACCGAGCACAACGGAGGCGAACATGGCGGTTTGCACGAGACGCCGCCTCCCCAGTCGAATGGCCGCCTCGTTGCCGAGGAGGCTCGCGAAGGTTCCGACGAGACCCAGCGCAGTCACGAGGACGGCAGGCGAGATCGCCGCTCCCTGGCTGCCGGTAGTGGCGGCGACATAGGCAAGGAACGCCACACCCCAACCACGTAGGGCGCTCATCTCCAGCGTATGAATGCAGTAAGCGAGTGCATAGGCCATTGCCGAGCGGTTCTTCAGGACAGGGCGGAAGTCGTAAAGCCCCCCGCCATCCGCCGCGCGGGCTGGCTTGCGCACCTGAGCGGGCAC
>JAEZAS010000200.1 GCA_023430365.1 Planctomycetota bacterium | reverse complement strand
GCAGGTTGCTATTTGCCTAAGCGTGAAGGGCTTGTATCATCCTTCCCGCATCACCTTCGGTGGCCTACGGTTGGGGCGATGGCCTGCCTGAATTGCAGCTTTTATGCGGAAACCAGAGATCTCAATTGTCGTCTGCACGTACCGACGACCGGAGAATCTCCGTCGCGTCCTGGCGTCAATCGCCGGACAGCGGGGAGTCGCCGGCCGGTTCGAGGTCGTTGTTGCCGACGATGGCTCGGACGACGAGACGCCGGAGGTCGTGGATCGCTTTCGCCGCATCTCGCCGGCCCCCGTGCGGTTCGTCACCCACAAGCACCACGGCTTTTGCCCCGGTCGCTGCCGTAATGAGGGAGTCGCCGCCGCTGCAGCCGACTATGTGTTGCTCCTCGATGGCGACTGCATGATTCCGCCCGACCATCTGCGGATTCATCTGGAGAAGCGTCGGCCGGGCGTGGTCTGGCTCGGGGACCACATAAAACTCAGCGAGGTCGAGTCGGCTCGTATCACCCCGGATATGGCCTTTGCGGGGACGTATCCGGCGAGGCATTCCAAGTACGCCCGCGCGCGGATGTCGCGCAAGGCGCTCAAAGCGTCGTGGTATCGGTGGACTGGCAATACCAGCAAGCCGCGGTTGACCAGCAACAACGTTGGGATCTGGCGTGAGGATTACCTGCGCGTCAACGGTTTCGACGAGAACTACGTTGGTTGGGGCTGCGAAGACGACGACATGGGCTTGCGTTTGCGGCGGGCCAATGTGCGATTGCAGTCGATTTTGTGGTGGACGTGGGCTTATCACCTCTGGCATCCGCCGGCGGTTTCTACGCCTGCTCGCTGGAAGGAAGGGCCGAACGTCGGCTATTTTTCGCGAGGGTTTCACCTGGTGCGCTGCGGCAACGGCGTCGAGAAGCGTTTGCCGAGTGAACTAGCAATTCGAGCAGTTGGATCGTTGCCTTCCACGAAGGTCATGCAGTCGATCCTTCCCTCCTGGTGCAATCTGGCGAGTGGCAAGGCGATTGAGCACCCAGAAGTGGAAGTGCTCTTTGCTCCCAGCGAGCGGGAGTTCACTGGTCAGGCTCAGTGCAATCTGCTGATCGTGCCAGACTCTCAGACGCCGTTTCGGTCGAACTACGCCCGGGCGAATCTAGTGTTGGCCGACGCCCCTTGGCCGAATGTCAGCATGGAGTATCAGTTCGGCCTGCACGAATTTGAAACAGCGTTGTGCTATCTCCTGCATAACCACTGTTCGCTGTCGGCCTTGAGGGCACTGCGAAGCCAACAGAATGCAACGCAAGTGCTTCGGCACGTTACCGAGGTGCGTCCGGCACTGCGGCAGGCTGGTTGAGAGCAATTCAACAGCGGTGGATTTCTCTTCTAATTCCCGTCCACATTGGGCGGCGCGCTGAGCGGCCGCCTGTTTCTCGTGACGCAACAATAAACGCCGTCCGAGCTTTGGACGGCGTTCAGAGAATAGTGGTCAGGGGCGGAATCGAACCGCCGACACATGGATTTTCAGTCCATTGCTCTACCAACTGAGCTACCTGACCAGCGAGCACTAGAGTCTCGTCGCACTCGCCGCCTGATGGACGGCGAACTGGTCGCAAAGGCAGAGCGTAATAACGTTTAAGGCGTGTTGCCTCTGCCAGAAGCGTCCCATAGTAGAAGCTGATTCGCAGCCTGTCAACGCGGCATCGGGGAACAGAAAAACGGCCTCCGCACGTTTTAGTTGGACCTGGCTCGATTGAATCGGCTGAAGCCTCGCCCGCAGCGGACCGACACGGTGCCGCCGGGGCGGAGCCAGCGCCTTTTTCACATGATTGACCATGCACAAGTGGAACGTTAGATTGCGTTTGCGGCGAGACCCGGATGGACCTAGCATGAAGGGACAAGGAAAGAACGGTATGGCGCAAGCGTCTCGCTCCATTCTGCTACTCGTGGCCCTGGCGCTACCGGTTTGGGCCGGTTGTGCGGGTGAAGCAAGTGAGCCAGTGGCTGCGACGGAGGAACCGCCTGCTAGCGGCTCGTTTGTGCTGGGCAACATGCTCGAGCCATTTACCCCACCTCCGCTCGAGGAACTCGAACAATCGGTTCGCTGGGTCGATCGGCCTGTGCTGGACCCAATGGAACTGCGACGAGAGTTGCAAGCCAAGGAAGGGCCGCCGCCCATCGGCGTTGAAGCGGCGCTGAAGTTAAAGAACAACTCGGCGGAAGATAACGAGAAGATCTTGGATACGCTCGGCCGGCTGCCGGAATCGGAGTCGGACGCCAATTTTGATGCCACGATCAATCGGCATATCGGCGGCGACCTGAATAGCACCAATCCGATTCTCTCCAGTAGCGCTATTGAGTCGGAAGTGCTTGGGCTGACCAGTTTCGGTTTGTTCAGTTTTGACTGGACGTTCACTCCGTTCGCGTCCAAGGATGCGGTCGTCAGTTGGCAGACGAGCGAAGACGGCAAGTACGACAAGGTGGTGATGCGGAAGGACCTGACGTGGTCGGATGGTCATCCCATTACCGCGCACGATATTGCCTTCAGTTTCAAGGTCATCATGTCCGAGGCGGTGCCGGTGCCGGCTCAACGCAGCGGTACCGATAAGATTGCTTGGATTGAGGCCTACGACGACCAGACGCTCGTTTACTTCCACAAGGAACCGCTGGTCACGAATGTTTGGAACTTGAACTTCGGCGTTCTGCCGAAGCACAAGTACGAAAAGTCGATTGCGAAAGATCCGACCCTCCAGCGCAGTCCCGAGCATGTCGACATCGAAAACAATCCGGTCGTTGGTGGTCCTTACGTGATCACGAAGCGGACCCGCGGCAGCGAAATTTTGCTGGAGCGGCGCGAATCGTACTACATGTACGAGGGCAAGCAGGTTCGCGATAAACCGTACTTCAAGACCGTCCGCTTTCGTATCCAGCCGAGTCCGACCGCGTCGTTATTTGCGATGCAGACAGGCGATATTGACGAAATGATGCTGTCGGCGGAGCAGTGGCGCACGCAAACCAATGGCGAAGACTTCTATCGACGCGCCACCAAGGTGTTTGGCACCGAGTGGACGGAGTTTCATTTCGGTTGGAACTGCGCCACCCCGTACTTTGAGGACAAGAGAGTGCGGCAGGCCATGTCGTACGCCTTCGACCACGAAGAGTTGCTTTCCTTCTTGCGTTACGGATTGGACGAGCCGTGCACAGGGTTGTTTCACGCTGGTTCACGCTGGTCTCCCAAACCGGCTCCTCAACCCTACAAGCAAGACTACGACAAAGCTGAAGCACTTCTGGATGCTGCTGGTTGGACCGACACCGACGGTGATGGAATCCGTGACAAAGAGGTGAACGGCAAACGCATTCCGTTTGAGTTCACGGTCATGGTCGTCAACGTGCCCGATCGAATTGCGATTTGCAATTTGCTGCGAGAATCTCTCGACGCGATCGGTATTCGTTGCCACGTGCGTCCGCTGGAATTCACGGTGCTGGTGCAGAAGACTCAGGACAAGACGTTCCAGGCCTGGTTTGGAGGTTGGGGCACCGGCGCCGATCCCGATACGTCTGAAAACATTTGGGGCTCAAATGCCGAACGCAACTACGTTTCGTACAAAAACCCCGAAGTAGATCGCCTGTTTGAAGAGGGTCGGAAGGAGTTCGACCCGGAGAAACGGGCTCAGATTTATCAGAAAATCCATTCGATTCTTTGGGAGGACCAGCCGTACACCTGGCTGTTCAACCGGACAGCGTTTTACGGGTTTAATAAGTCGCTACGGGGTTACATGTTCAGCCCCCGTGGTCCATACAGTTACGGCCCCGGCTTTAGCAGCATCTGGAAGCCTGTGGCTCATTAACGGCGAGCGATACCGGACTCTGGCCGCGTTAGGGACAACATGACGTCATATATCGTGCGCCGGCTGCTCATCGGCTGCGTTACGCTCACTCTGATCACTTTCCTGGTGTACGGTCTGATCCGTAACATGCCGGGAACGCCGCTGACGCTCGATACAGCGGAATCGGATCCAAGTAAGAGGATCAGCCAGCGGGATTATGAACTGCTGCAGAAGGCCTATGGCCTCGACAAGCCGTGGTATACCGCCTACTTCCACTGGCTCGGCAATCTCGCCCAGTTGGATCTCGGGCAGTCGATCAAGGAACGGAAGCCGGTAACTGAAGCAATTGGCCGGCGGTTGGGACCAACGCTGCTGCTTTCGGTGTCGTCGCTTGTCCTGGCGTACGGAATCTCGATTCCCATCGGTCTCTACTGCAGCGCCTACAGCGGCAAGGCCAGGGAACGATTCATCAGCGTGATGCTCTACATGCTGTATTCGCTTCCGTCGTATGTCGCCGCCTTGCAGTTGCTTTACCTGTTCTATGTGCGCCTGCAAGGGACACCGTTCCAACTCAGTCCGGGAATGGTCAGCGATGACTATTCGAGTCTGTCGCCCGTCGGCAAGGCAGGCGACATTCTCGCGCATCTGGCTCTGCCATTGATTTGCTTCACGTATGGAAGCCTGGCCTACGACAGCCGATTCATTAAGGCCAACATGGAGGAGGCGCTGCGACAGGATTACATACGGACCGCACGAGCCAAAGGTGTTGCACCATTCAACATCATCTGGCGACATGCCTTTCGAAACACCCTGATTCCCTTCGTTACCCTGATCGGGTTGACGTTGCCTTCGCTGCTTTCGGGAGCCATCATCCTGGAGCAGATCTTCAACTGGCCGGGGATGGGGCAACTGTTCTTCGAGTCCATAACTTATCGCGACTATCCGGTGATCATGGGGCTGACGCTGATGTTTTCGGTGCTGACGCTCGCCGGGCAACTCTTGGCCGACATCCTGTACGCCCTCGTCGATCCTCGCATCACTTACAACTAGCCGCTGATTGCCCTATGTCGCTTGTACCATTGCCCGAAACGACAACCGCGCCGCCGGAAGCTGCCGCAGCTGGGCCGGGGCGTGGCTATTGGGCTGAAACTTGGCGCCGCTTCCGTCGTAAACGGATCGCCATGCTGGCGCTGCTCTACGTGGCCTTTATGGCGGTCGTCGCCATCTTTTCGCCCGCAATCGTGGGTTCCAAACCAATCCTTGTGAAGTACAAGGGGTCCTACTCGGTTCCGGCGATCGGCTACTTCAACATGGGTTGGGAGTCGCGATTGCAGGTCGCCCAGGAGCTTCGCAAGCGCTATACCTACTCCAACCTTCGCGCGAAGGACCCTAATAGCTGGGCGCTCTACCCGCTCGTTTACCAGGATCCATATCGCCGAATGCGCGACAACGAGTGGCCGGATCGTCCTGGGAATCTGACGGGGGATCAGGGACGCCCCAACGAATACAACATTCTGGGGACGACCCAGGAAGGTTACGACGTCTTCGCTCAGATCGTTCATGGAACGCGTACCGCGTTGCTCGTTGGCTTCGTCGCTACGGGAATCGCTGCAGTCATCGGGATCACCATTGGTTCGCTGGCGGGCTATTTCTCTGGCTCGGTGAACGTGATCGACACGCTGCTGAGTCGGCTGATGGAAGTTGTGATGTGCATTCCCAGCCTTGTGTTGATCTTGGCTCTGCTCGCGATCGTGGAACGTCCGACCATTTGGCATACCATGGCCGTGATTGGCGTGACCGGCTGGCCAGGCATTGCGCGCCTGACACGAGCGGAATTCTTGAAGCTCAAGAACATCGACTATGTCATGTCGGCGCGGGCGTTGGGGGCGGGGCACCTGCGGATCATGTTTCGGCATATTTTGCCCAATGCGCTCGCCCCGGTCCTCGTTCCGATTGCGTTCGGCATCGCTTCGGCAATCCTGGTAGAAAACGCTCTCAGCTTCCTTGGCTTTGGCAGCCCGCCACCGACCGCCAGCTGGGGGAATCTGCTCAGCGCGGGCCAGCGCAACCCCAGTATGTGGTGGCTCATTGTGTTTCCGGGCGCAGCGATCTTCTTGACGGTGCTTGCCTACAACCTCATCGGTGAAGGGGTGCAGGAAGCCACCGATCCGCGCTTGCGCGAAGACGCGAAATAAGTATCCCACCGGCTCAAACCGTCTGCCTTTCCAAATGGCCACTGCTACCTACGACACTCCGCCGCTGATCGAGGTTCAGAATCTCAAAACGTACTTCCACACTGAAGACGGTGTGGTGAAGGCGGTCGACGACATTTCTCTCATCATTCGAGAGGGAAAGACGCTGGGGATCGTCGGCGAGTCGGGATCGGGTAAGAGCGTTACTTCCTACTCAATCATGCGGCTGCTGGGAGGTTCCGGGCGCATTGTTGATGGCAAGATCTCGTTTCTGGGACGGGACCTGGTGCGGCTGCCTGAGCCGGAGCTGCGGGAAATTCGCGGCAAAGAGATCAGCATGATCTTTCAGGAGCCAATGACCTCCCTCAACCCGGTCTTCACGGCGGGTGCACAGGTCATGGAGGCCATTCAACTTCACCAGAACGTGAGCGCCGCCGAAGCGCGCAAGCGTACGATCGAACTGTTCGAGGAAGTCGGCATGCCCGACCCCGCGCAGAAGGTCGACGCCTATCCGCACCAGATGTCGGGTGGTCAGAAGCAGCGCGTGATGATCGCCATGGCCCTCTCGTGCAATCCCAAGCTGTTGATTGCCGACGAGCCGACGACGGCGCTCGACGTTACAATCCAGGCGCAGATCCTCGAGATCCTTCGCCGCCTGCGCGACCAACGCGGCATGAGCGTTCTGTTCATCACGCACGATCTGGGCGTGATCGCCGAGATTTCAGACGACGTCGCCGTGATGTTCCGGGGCAAGATCGTTGAGTACGGGCCGGTGCTCGAGATTTTCTCGAACCCGCAGCATCCATACACCAAGGGGCTGCTGGCCTGCCGCCCACGGTTGGATACCGAATACAAAGTGCTGCCCACGGTTTCCGACTTCATGGAGACCGTGCCCTCCGGCGACGAAGTCAAGATCATCGAAAAGAAGGTGGATGAAGCTCGGCTGCAGCAGCTCAAGACTCAGGGCCGCGGCCGGCTGCTTCATCCTCGCACTCAGCTGAAAGCGATCGGTCATCCTTGGGAAGATGCTAAGCACGCTCCCGACACCACCTCGGTCCCCGAGGGGACGAAGCCGCTGCTTTCGGTTCGCGACCTGAAGGTTTACTTCCCGATCCGCAAGGGGCTCTTTCTGCGGACGGTAGGTCACGTGAAGGCGGTCGATGGGATCACTTTCGATGTCTACCGCGGCCAGACGCTCGGACTTGTGGGCGAGTCAGGCTGCGGCAAGACAACCGCCGGCCGGGCCATCTTACGACTCATCGAACCCGATGCGGGGCAGGTGGTCTACGACGGCGTCGATCTCCGAACGCTGGGCTCCGAATCCATGCGCCAGATGCGGCGGAAGATGCAGATCATCTTCCAGGATCCCTATGGCAGTATGAACCCGCGTATGACGATTGAAGCGGCTCTCGTCGAGCCCATGGTGATCCAGCGACTCGGAAAGTCGGCAGGCGATCGCCGCGATCGCGCGGTGCAACTGCTCGAAGAAGTCGGCATGGAATCGCGCCATCTCCGCCGCTATCCGCATGAGTTTTCCGGGGGGCAACGGCAACGGATCTGCATCGCCCGGGCGCTCGCCGTGGAGCCGGAGTTTATTGTTTGCGACGAGTCAGTTTCTGCGCTCGACGTGTCCGTCCAGGCGCAGGTGCTCAACCTGCTCAAGCGGTTGCAGGAAAAGCGAAACCTGACCTACATCTTCATCAGCCACGATCTAAGCGTGGTCAAGTTCATGGCCGACATGATGGCCGTGATGAACGCGGGCAAGATCGTCGAGTTCGGCCCGTCCGAGAGCATCTACGCCAACCCGCAGGAAGCCTACACTCGCAAACTCATTGACGCGACTCCGAAGGACGATCTCGAACACATTCGCCAGCGACAAGCCGCGCGCGAAACCGCTTTGCAGAAACGCATCGCAGCCAAGTAGAGCTAGTGGCTCGAAACCCTAGCGTGCGAATGGCGGCAATTCCGCCGGTTCCTGAGCATCGAGCACCATCAGCTCGTCGATCATTCCCTGAGTGTCATCGGCCACCCTGCTGATTCGTTCAATCCAGAGCGATTTTGCCAGGCCGGTCCCGTCAAACAGGTCCTCGTTCAGGCAGCCGAGCACGCTGCCCGCGATCACTCGGTTCAGATCGCCGTTGGGGATGTGTATCGCTTCGAAAGAAGCGAACGACGAACGCATCGAGGCAAACATCAGTTGCCAGGCAAGGCTCATTTCGCCTGAGATTCCCCCAACCGGCAGGTCGGCGGCGAAGTCATCGACTCGATCGCCTTCAAACGCAAGCTCGCTTACATCGGTGTGTGGCCGCAGGTAGGCCAGCAGGACGTCGCACCATCGCTCAAGGCGACGACGCAGTCGGTTGAGTTCCACCGCTTCGGTCACATCCAACCCCGGTCCTTGGACGATCAATCGCAATACCCGTTGCCGCGCCTCCTGATGTCCGAGAAATACGGAGTGTGCGATGGGGTAGACGTCGGCTTCTCCTCTCGCCCGGTCATAGGCGGCTGCCGCGGCGGTCCAAGTTCGGGTCAATACTTCGCTGACCAAGACCTCTTCAGCAACGGCACGAGCCCGCGGCCAGGCTCGCCGCGAAACCGTAGATGGCGACTGCATCCAAGGAGCCAGCGCCCGCTGCCACCGGTCGAAGCGGCATTTGGAAACCGCCCAATAACGTTCCATCGCCCCCGGCGGAACGTGCGCTTGCTGGGCGTTGGCGAAGATAGGTCCGTGAAGAGCCACCAAGGCTCCGACTTCCAAGAGCTGACGAGCTTGCATGAGGTTCGCCGAAACAAGACTCCGGTGAAAGAAGAATGCCGGACGTCCAAGAGCCCGAGGGGACAAAGGCTCTTGGACGCCGCGGCATGTTGGGCTGCGGCCACCTCCAGGCGACCGTTGCCTACCACTGTCTTAGGCAACCGCAGTGCCAGAGCGTCCCTAGCAGCCGGCAGCATGGTCCATTACGGCGTAAGTCCAATCCAGACAGGGCTTCGCGAAATCTCAAGCAAGGGGCGGGGGTTCTTGTCCTGTGGTATCTCGTCAACATGCGACGAGCGATCCATGTTGCATTCTGTCAACACGCGGGCGATTGCCGGCTCTCGCGAAGTACCGCTAGACGCGTACAATCGGCCGCAAGGAGAAGTAGCAATGCGAATCGGCGTCGTTAGCGATACCCACGGGCACCTGCATAACACCCTCGCAGCGGTCCGAATGCTCGAAGAGCTGGAGGTTGAGGCGGTCCTGCATTGCGGCGACATCGGTTCGGCCGAAGTTGTCACCGCGTTATCCGCCTGGCCGACCCACTTCGTCTTCGGCAACTGCGACTACGACCAGGACGACCTGCGCCGCGCGATCGAGATGGTCCGGCAGTCCTGTCACGAACGCTTCGGCGACCTAACGCTCGGCGGCCGACGAATCGCCCTCATCCACAGCGACGACGTCCAGCGGTTCCGCGAGACGATCAACAGCCGCGACTACGATCTCGTCTGCTACGGCCATACGCACAAGGCCGAGTCTCACAACCAGGGCAAGACGCTCGTGCTGAATCCCGGCGCCCTCTATCGCGCCAATCCGCACACCCTGGCCATCGTCGAGCTCAAGACGCTCGAACCGACGATCATCCGTCTCGGATGATCGCCTCCGATCGAACCAGCCCTAATCAAGAATGGGCTGGTCGCACTCCGGGCAACGCGCCAGCCTCAACCTGCCAGCCGGTGCGGCAGTTCGTCGGTCTCCGCATTGGGAGTCGACGAGCTGTAGCGATACTGCATCAGGTAGGCGTCTTCGGTCGTGTCCTCGTAGAAGTCACGCAGGACCGACACGGCACGGAAGTTCAGCGCCTTGAAGAACAACTGGGCGCCCAGGTTCGTCTCGCGAACTTCCAGCATCACGCGGTTGCGACGCAGGGGCGAGAGCTTGCTAATCAGCTTCGTGAGCATCTGGCCGCCGATACCTTGCCGGCGGAATTTCGGATGCACTGCGAAGTTCAGCACATGCAGCCGATTGCGATGCAGCTCATAGATCATGAAGCCCACAACCCGCTCGTTCTGCTCGGCCACCATGCCGATGCAGTTCCGCTGACGCAGGCAACGGACGAAGTCGTCCTCGGTCCAGGGAAATTCAAAGCTGCCACTTTCGATCGCGAGCACCTCGGGCATATCCCGGCGGATCATCCATCGAATATGAACAGCGGCCTGCTTTAGCTGAGTGCTCATCCCTGGCTCCCTCCCTCAAACCTCCGGCTGCCGCGTACTGCAGCAAGCCCCTCGCGTGAGGTCGCCAAGATAATCGAAAGCCGCTCGGCCGACCAAGATGGAAATGCCGCAACCAGGCAGCGTTAATCGCACGGCTGCTAGCATTCGGTTGGCCGCCTGTTAGCGGCCGAATGGCGGCTCATGTCGCCGTTTTAGTGCCTGCGAGCGACGACAAACCGCGCCATCACTTCCAGGATCTTCTTCGAGGGCGAATCCGGCAGCACATCCAAGCGCTTTTGGGCTCGCTCCGCGTAGCTCTGAGCCCGCTGGCGGGCGTAGGCGATCGCTTCGGTCTTCTGGAAATACGGGAGCAACGACTCGTTCCGCCGATCTTCTCCCTGCAGCAGTTCCAGAAGCTCCCGCCGTTCATCCCCCGAGAGCACTTCCAGAGCGCGAATCACCGGCAGCGTTGGTTTCTGCTTCTCCAGGTCGGTGCCGAGCGACTTGCCCGTCGTGCCGTCTTCACCCAGCACATCCAGCAAGTCGTCGGCAATCTGGAAGGCGATTCCCAGATCCCGGCCGAACCCGTCCATCTGCTCGACCACTTCTTCGCTCGCTCCGGAAAACTGCGCCCCCAGCTGACAGCTGCAGGCCGTCAATTCCGCGGTCTTCCCTTCGATAATCTCGAGGTAGTCGGCCTCGGTCAGCTCGAAATTGCCGCGAGTACCCTTCTGTCGAAGTTCGCCCTCGCATACGGCGTTCGTCGCCCGACCGATCAGCCGGCAGCCGATCACGCTCTCCAGCGTGCTCGCCAGGTAGAACGCATGCGTGAACAGGTAATCGCCCAGCAGCACGCTCGATTCGTTGTCCCAGCGAGCGTTCACGGTCGCCAGGTGCCGACGCATGTCGGCTTCGTCGAGCACGTCGTCGTGCACGAGCGTGGCGGTATGAATCATCTCCACCACGGCGGCCAGTGTCAGGTGGTCCTTCGTCACCTCGCCGAGCGATTTGGCCGTGAGCAGCAGCAGGGCAGGGCGGAGCCGCTTGCCCCCGAGCAGGCAGCCATAACGCACCAGTTCATCGACGAACGGGTGCGGATTGCGCAGCTCGCGCTTCAGGATCCGCTCGACCTCCCCCATCTCAGCGGCGATCGGAGCGTACAAATCCTGTAGCTCGGGGGCGGGAACCTGGGCATCGCTCCGGACGTGACTGGTCGACATGGCAACTCTCTCTGCGATCTACCGCCGCTTCCATTCTCGCGGCCTCCGCCCTCCCGAGAGAGCAGCCGCGTACTATTATGCAGTTTCGTCCTTAACCGCAGAGGGGGCGGACACATCACGCGGCAAAACGCAGTCTTGGCGGACAAAACGCCCGCTCCGCCCGCCCGTCTTCTCTTCCAACACAATTCCCTCGATCCGCATGCCACGGTCCACCGCCTTGCACATGTCGTAAATCGTTAAGGCAGCGGCGGATACGGCGGTCAGGGCCTCCATCTCGACCCCCCTTTTCGCGGTCACTTTGACCGTCGCCTCGATCGCGACCGTCCCCGCATCGGGAAACGAAAAACTCACCGTAACCCCATCCAGCGGCAGCGGATGGCAGAGCGGAATGAGGTCAGCCGTCCGCTTGGTCGCCATGATCCCAGCCAATCGGGCCACTTCGAGCACGTCCCCCTTGGCAAAACCACGCTGCTGAATCCGCTCCAGCGTCGCCGGCTGCATCACCACCCGTCCCGACGCTCGGGCAGTCCGCTGGGTTACCGCCTTATCGCCGACATCCACCATCCGGCTGGCGCCTTGCTCATCAAAATGGGTCAACTCGCCAGCCATTGGGTCACCGAACTCCTAGCTGTTATGCCAAACCGCTGATTGTACGCTCCCAAGCCCCCGCTCCCAGTGCCGAGGCGTCAAACACCACCGCAGGCTGCCACACGGCGTTCCATCCGGGTCACTGAAACTGCGGTCACCGGGACGCCAAGCATTGGCACTTACATCTCGGCCCTGGAGCGTTCCAGATTGTCAACTGTTGATAAACCCACCCGGTTTATCAACACGCACCCGGCCCCAGGGGCCCCCAACTTGTTGATAAACCTCCTGGGTTTATCAACACACCCCACTAGCGAGGGCTGGTCCATAATCGACGTAAGTGGTGCCGAAACCCCTGCGCGACGCATCCCGAACTCCAACATCGTCCGCCATCGAACCGCCCCCCGGCCGGTTTGACCTGCGCAGCAGAGTCCGACGCAAGACCCACCCGCGACGATTCTACGAATCGGACTCGGATGAATTTTAATAAATGATTATAAGATTGTCAATGTTTGGGCGAGGGTAGGGTCGTCACCGATCTTCTCGTATCAAGCCGGCCCACATCACAGAGAGTGCCCGAGCGCTGGCCCAGCGAGCTGCACATTGGGTTCGTGAACTGCTCGATCAGGCATAGCCGCCACCCACGCTCGATCCAAGGCGCCCAAGAACCAGCCCCGAAGGGGCGATAGAAAATAGCCCCCGGCGTCAGCCGGGGAAAATGACGCCAGCAACGGCACAAGCTGCGGAGCGGCGACACATGGTTTCGTCACGCAGGGCGGCCTAAGATATTTGCAACTCCGCGCAAACTGCCAGCAGGTTCCCATGACGAGCAACTCAACCCATTGTGTCGTCTGCGGCCGCCCAACTCCTAAGACGGCAATCGACATTTGCCCTCCCTGCACTGACAAGGTCCAGTCTCCGCTCGCGTTCCTTGAATCATCGGAAAACGTGTCCGTCGATGACTCGTTCCGGGAACAGCCGCCAGATGCGACTCAACCGGTGACAGACTCGCAGGCAAACCAGAATCCGTATGCTTCTCCCGTCGTGCGCCTCAAGAGTCCCAGGCGGCGATCGATGCTCCACTTGCTCCGGGCTCTGGCCAGTCTGCTGATTGGTTTGTTAATTTGCGGCTACTGTCTCTACATTTTGCTGTTCGGCGGCGTCCTGTGGTCGTTCCTCGCCGGAGGAGGACCGGCCATGGTGCTCATTGGGGGCATCGATCTGTTCTACTGGTACGACGACTAGAGCGAATCTCTCACGTGCATCGGGAGGCGAGGCAAGGCGGCCCGACTGCCTTTACTTAGCGACTCGATCAGCGCACCAATTTCCCCTCGCTTTGAGGTTGGCCACTGTTCAGTCGACCATTCGTAGGGGTCTTTTGTGGCCCTGGCCGCGGCCAGAGTACGGATTTGCGCGGTGATGATGGTTGCAGCCGGACCGGCAATCTTGATGATGCGGATTCGTTGGGATGGCATCGAGTGGGAATCCTCTTTATCGCCGCTCCGCGGCTTACGATCCTCTGTGACTTCAAATCCCCGGCTTACGCCGGGGGCTATTGCCGGTCGCCCCTCCGGGGCTTTGCTCACTCTTGTCCCTTGCCGCTGTTGTCTTTGCCAGGGAGGTTTTCGGACCCATTCCCTTCCAAAATGCCCTTGATTCGCTCCTGGCGCTCCTTGAGCGTACGGTCGTAAACATCCTGCTGCGACTTCTGGATTTCGTAGAGCAGGTTGATCGCCTCCTGGAAACCTTCCGAACGGACCATGTGCCGGAGGATCTCGCGCATCGAGGTTGCCATCTCCTCCTGCCTGGCTAGCGCTTGACCGAGGGCCTCATCCCGGCCGGCGGCCTCGGCTGCCAGACGCCGCGCTTGGTCGAGGCGCTGCATCGCCTCAGGGGCAGACGATTCGACGAGCATGCGCATTGGCTCGATGATGTCACGTTTTAGGCGAGTCTGAATCTTGCCGTCCGCTTCTTCCAGCCGATTGTTCTCCACCTCCATCACGACTGCGTCCAATCGATCGGCAACCGCCCCCACGTTCCCACTGAGCACCTTCTGCCGCCGCTGCATCTGCATCAGCAGGTCGCGCTGCTCGGCGGTCAGGTTGGCGGTTCCTCGTGCGCCGGCTTCCAGGGCCCGGCCGTCGGTGACCAGGTCCTCTTGGTTTTTCAGCAGCCGCTCGAATTCCTGCCGCTGTTCCTTTTCCCGGCGAAGCAGGTCGGTGCGCAGCTCTTCCTCGCTGACCACCCGTAATAAGAATTCGGACGACTTCCCTTCGTTCGGCCCCGAGATGTTGTCGTTGTCGGTGGCGGCAATGTGAAACGTAAGCCCGCTTCCGGGCGGAACCTCGAGCGGCTCCAGTTCGATGGCTTCCTGGAACGAAAGCTCGGTCTTGCCGAGCTCATCGGCAATCGACGCGAATGGCAGTGTACCGCTGCCTTCCGACCGCATCGCGTCATCGCCGCGCCACTGATACTGCATCCGAGCCGAGGCGATTCCGAATTCATCGGTGATCCGAATCGCAAGCGGCACGCGCGCCTTGGCGACCACCATGCCGCTGATTCCCACTAACCGTCCCCGCACTCGCGGCTCGCGATCGACCCGCGTTCGCAGTCCAAACGTGGTGGGCCGGCGGGAGGTGAGTCCCAGTTCGTCCTCTAGTTCGATCGTGTACCTGCCGGCGATCAACTCCTCGGCTGGAATCTCTCCGGCGAGCGAATCAGCCGACGTCAGTGTCAGTGGCCAGGACTTTTCTTCCACCCGCAGCGCGGCCCGCGTCAGCCGCTTGTTGGCGGTCCCGCTCAGCCGCAGCCGGCTTCCTTTCAGAACGTAATAGGGGCCTTTGCCGGGGGGCAGGGTTTGCGTCGGTTCACTCGTGTAGGCGGGGGGAGTGACTTCCAGCGTCAGTCGGTCCAGCGCCGGTTGTTCGACCAGCCGCACGCGGACCCACTCGGTCGTATCATCGCCGCCGCGAGCGCGAAACTCGAACGGCTCGAGCACCGAGCTGAATGTCGTTTGAAACGTTCCGTCAGGGGTGCGGTCCATTTGCTGCGAGGCCCGCCCTCGCGCCTGGCGGAAGTCGAGATGCACCACCTGAGGGACGACCTCGCTGCGCGGATCAACTTCGACAATCTGAGTCCAATCCTCCCCACGGGGGAACACCACCTCGCCATCGACGGCGCGCTGAATGATCAGGTAGGTCTTTTGCGGCCACTGTTGGCTCCCCAGCAGCAAATTGCGATGGAACCAGATGCCGAGCGAGTCGTTGGCAACGACCCCATAGCCAAGTCCCGCCACTGCCAACATCGCCAAGCCGAGCCAAAGCAGGTTCCACCGCATCGCCGGCTGGTCGATGACCGTCTGAAAGTCGATCCGCCGGGCTGCATCGGTTCCATAGCGCACCGTCTCGCGCACGAGCATCGGCGACATGCCTCGCGCCTCCGCATCCTCGAGCTGCGACAATTGCAAAGCGCTGATCAGGCTCTCGCCGAGCTGCCGATGGCCTGACTCGACCTGTAGTGCGAGGGCGTCGTCGCTCATCGTGGCCGATAGAGGCCGCACGAGCCGGCGATAGGCAACGTAAGCTACGGCGCCGAGCATCAGCACGAGCATCACCGCCCGCTGCGACCAGTCCATGCGAAAGTACCAGTCGATCAGCAGATCGATCGCGAGCAGCCCCAGCAGCAACCACAGAACGCGCTGCAACCCATCGACCCAGAACCAGGCTGCGATCCGCGCACGCAGCCGCTGCAGCCGACTGCGGACTTCGGCTGTCTCGTCACGAAAAGGTTCTAAGGCGATGTTGGACATGTGGTAATTGTCGATCTGCTCACAGCAGCTTGAATTGTTTGCGAATGAACCACTCCGCTCCGAGCAAGCCGACCAGCAGGACGAGCATTCCGCGGAAATCCCACAGCGGGTCGGGTCTGCTGCGGGTTTCGATGACTTCCACCTTGTTGGGGACCGCGGCAATGAGCTTGTCCAGCTGGTTGATCTCGAAATACTGGCCGCCAGAGGCTTCCGCCAGTTCCTTGAGCAGCGGCTTGTCGAGCCAGACCTGGTTGGCCTCGACACTTGGCATTTCTACGGTGAAGGGCGACTCGATCGTGGAGCCTTCGCCGTCGCTCGTGCCCGGTGTTGTGACCCGCAGCGTATGCACCCCGGTTTCTCTCGCTGTGAGCGAAGCCTCGTAGGCCCCCGGCTGATTGGCGACTGGCAACAGCACGACGCTTTCCGGCTGACCGGAGGCGCGCTGCAACGTGGCTTCGATCTTCGGGACGGCGAGCGGGTTGTAGGCGGAGTCCTGCAGGCGGGCGGTGACGGCGATCTTTTCGCCTAGCTCGTAGCGGTCGCGATCGGTTTGCACGTAGCCGCGGCGGCGCCCTTCGAGCGATCGCCCCTCGACGAGATAGCGAACCGCTTGGATCCAGAACTTGTCGAAGAATTCGGCCTGCCGCCCCGCGCGGCGCCAGCGCCAGCTGCCGTTGAAACCCAGATAGAGCGTGTGTCCGGAACCGTACCGGCCAGCCACCATCAGCGGCCGGGCTCCTTCCACCTCGCGGAGCGTCGGATCGCTGTGTTCGAGCAGCACTTGAGCTGTCGGCTTGGCCCCTTTGGAAGGAAAACTCCAGAAGATGCCCGGCAGCGTCTCCCACCGCTGCAAGCTCTCCTGGCGATCGGGGTAGAACCGCATCACGGGATGATCGGCGTTGGCTTCGACGACCTTGAGCGGCCAGGCTCGCTGGTTGGTCGAAAGCAACGACGCGACCTCCATGGCGCCCACGTCTCCGAAACTGACTGGCAGGAGTTTCTGCAATTCGCTCGTGCGGGAGCCGGTCAGCAAACGCCCCGAGTGCTTCGGCCCCGCCATGAAGAGCAGGCCCCCCGAATGTTCGCCGACGAACTGCTTCAGGAGTTCGATCCACGCCTGATCGAATTCCTGGGGACCGGGATCCAGCAGGAGGATTTCGTCGTAGTAAAACAGCTCTTCCTTCGTGACCGGCAGCCGGGTGATCGGCCGGTTTCCCTCCTGAGCCCGTTCTTCGTCGAGCGTTTGCAACCAGCAGGACAGGGTGATCGTTTTGTCACGCGCGAGCAGTTTTTGTACGAGCCGATATTCCCAACTGGGCGCTCCGGCCACGAGCAGCACTCGCACCCGCTCGCGATTGAGCACCTTCACGACGGCCGATGTCTGCTGATTGTCGGCCTCGTCCAGTTCGTCCTCGGCGGGTGCGACCCGCACGGTGTAGACAAAGCGGCCGGTCTCCTTGAGGGTATGCGAGAACTGGGCTCGCAATCGGCCGCCCCCGCTCGGGACGGGCAATTGTTGGGTTTGCACGACTGTCCCCTCGCCGGTGACCTCGTCCTGGTCGGTCACCCGTTGTTCGACGAGCTCGACGCGCAGTTCGCCACGCTCCATACCTTGCGCGACGACCATCGCGTCGATTTCGAACGGCTCGTCCTGCCAGACCTGTGGCCGGACATAGATGCTGGCGACTCGCACGTTCCTTGGCCGGCTGGGATCGCCGACGCCGACGATCAGCAGCGGAACGCCGCGCTCCTTCGCCTCGCGGGCGGCGCTGCGCGGGTCTTCCTTCGCCGTGTGCTGGCCATCAGTGAACAAGATGGCTGCGGCCGGGTTGTCGGTGGCGAGCGCCTCACGAATGGCGGCGCCGAGATCGGTGCCTCGACCGTTCGCCGCCAGTGCAGGAAGAGCGACCTTGGACTCGGCGACCATGCTCTCCGTCGCGAGCGTCGGAGTGGTCGCAGGTTTCGGCCCTCCAACGGCGGGGCGAATTTCCGGCGGTTGCGTCGTTGCAGGTTCCCAACGCTCCGTACGGTCCGAAAAGTCGAGCCCCCGGATCCGGCCGCGACGGGCAAGCTCGCGAAGCCAGTCGCCGTCTTGCCTGGAGATCGCTTCGCTGAGGAGTTGCGCACGCGTGGGGCGCTGCGTGCGAAGTTCCTCTTCGCTCTTGCCCAGCACCGACGCGGCGAGCGCCGCGGCCGATTCGTCCGTGTAACGGTCGGCGGTGTTCATCGACTGCGAGGCGTCGCGCGCAAGCACGATCGTCGGCAGGTTGGTTCGCTCTCGCAGATAGACGATTGCCGGATTCAGAAAGATGAGGGCGAGCACCAGTAGCACGGCGGCTCGAAGGCCGCCGAGCAAAAGCTTCCCCCAGCGCGGACACGTGT
>JAEZAS010000248.1 GCA_023430365.1 Planctomycetota bacterium | reverse complement strand
TGCTCGAGCCGAGCAACACCAACTACACCTACATCCTGGCGATCTTCCTCCGCGACATGGGCCGTCCGGACGAGGCCCTCGTACTCGTCGAGGAAGTGCTCGCCCGCGAGCCGAACCTAGCGACGTTCCAGCAATTCCGCGGCGAACTTGCGCAGCAAATCCGGCAGATGGAGGAGAAGCGCCAGCGTCGCGAGCGGGATTTCGAGGACTAAGCGACTGCGCGTAGCTGAATTCGCCAGAATTCAGACCGAAGCGGTCGCCACTCGCAGGGCGTCTGAATTCTGGCGAATTCAGCTACGAGTCATCCCCCACGACCCGCCAACCGCTCCGAATTGTCCCTCGGGCGGACGACAAGGTAGAATTGAGCTCCATCACTGCTCCTGTCGAGATCGACCGATGGCCACGTTCACTCCCGCCACCCCGCTGACTGCCGAAGCCTTCTGGCAGCACCACAACGACAAGCGGCGGGAACTCGTGCGCGGGGAGATTGTGAATATCATGCCTCCAGGTGGCGTTCACGGCACAGTTGCCCTGCGACTCGGGGCACGTCTTGAAGTCTGGGCAACGAAGACCAGCGCCGGCAATTGCGCGGTTGAATCGGGCTATCTGCTTGCTCGCAATCCTGACACGCTCCGCAGCCCCGATATTTCGTTCGTCAAAGCCAATCGAATTCCGCCTACCGGAGTGCCGCGGGCGTTCTGGCCGTTCGCTCCCGACCTGGCCGTGGAAATTGTCTCTCCAGCAGACACAGCCGCGGAAGTGCACGAAAAGATTCTCGAATATCTTGCGGCAGGGACGGCTTCTGTCTGGATCGTCTATCCGGACACTCGACGAGTCGTCGTACATTCGCCGAACGGAACATCGCGAACTTACAACGAGCAGGACGAATTGACCTATCCCGATCTGCTCCCCGGCTTCTCCCTGCGACTGAGCGAACTGTTCGTCTAAAGGTTCGCGTGGGCGCCCCGTTAGGTCGCCGCTTTCGCTTCTTCCAGCTCCGGCGAAGCGCCATTGCCCGACACGACCACGGGTTCCGTATACTCGTGCTCCTCAATCAGCGGATGCAGGTTCGAGTGAATGCCCAGCCGACGGGCGACCAGGTCCTGCAGGTCGATCGCCAGCGTAAACAGGGCCGGGATCAGCACGAGCGTGAGGAACGTCGACACCACCAGTCCGCCAAGCAGCACGCTGCCGATACCGCGATACAGCTCGCTACCTGCCCCGGAGAGGAGCGCGAGCGGCGCCAGGCTGATCACGGTGGTCAGCGTGGTCATGAAAATCGGCCGGATGCGCGTCCGCGTGCTTTCCAGCACGGCGTCCTTGGCGTTCATGCCGTCCTCGCGCATGTGGTTCAGCGCCTGGTGGACGATCAAAATCGGGTTGTTCACCACGGTGCCGATCAGGATCACAAAGCCGAGCATCGTCAGCACGTCCAGCGCCTGCGGCAACTGCCCTTGCATGCCGAGATAAACGTTCAGCAGGTTCAAACCCAGGATGCCCCCCACCGCTCCGAGCGGAACGCTGAGAATGATCACGAAGGGATGCGTCCACGATTCGAACAGGGCGGCCATCAACAGATAGGTCAGCACCACGGCCAAAAGCAGGTTCCAGCGAAGCGAACCCCAGGTCTGGGCAAGCTTGTCGGCCGTTCCGCTGAGAGCAATGCTGTACTGCGACTCAAGCACCTTGCTCTCGCGCATCGGGGTGACGATCTGCCGCTCGATGCGTTGGATCGCGTCTTCGAGCGCCATCGTCGGCGGCGGAGTGACCTGAATCGTGATCGCCCGTTGACGTTCGCGATGGTTGATCTGCTCGGGCCCGCTGCTGATCACGACATCGGCTACGCTTCCCACGGTCACCAGTTGCCCGCCGGGAACGGCAATCGGCAGGGCTTCGATGTCTTGCGTCTTTCCCGTTGAACCGAGACCGCCGATGTTGCCGACGATGCTCAGATCGATCTTCGTCGCTCCTTCGAAATAGTCGGCCGCGTACGCGCCGTCGACAAGCGCGTTGACGGTGTAGCCGAGGTCTTCGGTCCAGACCTGCATGCCCGACGACTGTACCAGCTTGGGCTTGATGTGCACCTCCGGGCTCGACAGGTCGAGGCTGGGGATCGGCCGCAATTGCGTCTGCGGAGGATTGGCAGGGTTGGCGTTTTCGCCCGACTTCTCCGGTTCCAACACCGGCGTAACCTGGCCGAAAATCATGCCGCCATAGCCGACGAGCTTTTCCAGGCTGGGCCCGGTGATCTCGATGTCGATCGTTCGTCCCGCCTGCAGGCCGCGAGCGAACAAGCTCGACTGCTGGGCCACCATGAACGATCCGGGCAGCTTGGGACGCAGATCCATCAGCGGTTTGACGAGTTCGCCGGCCCGGTTCTCATCGTGGGCCTTCAAGCCGATAAACACCTGCCGGCCGCGAGCGACATAGAAGAAGTCGGCGATCGGGGGGATCTTGAGCTTCTTGGCCTCTGGGCTGTCCGGATCGACGTCCCAGTAGGGCGCCAGTTCGTCTTCGACGATCTGGCCAAGCTTGCCGAGTTCTTCCACATTATAACCCGGCGGAGGCAGCACGATGCCAAACACCAGATTCCGGTTGCCGTTGGGCAGATACTCCACCTTCGGCCAGAACAGCCAGGTGAGCGCCGACGAGAGCAGCACCATCCCAGCCACCAGAGCCACGCGGCGACCAACCGACTGCTGAAACCATGTATTGATGACCAGCAGCAACCGCACAAAACCTTCGGCCAGCGAATCGAGCCCGTTTGTGAGTGGAGTAGTGACGCGCGAGGCGGCCCGCCAGAACTTCGACCGCTCCGGCTGATTCGAAACGCCGACCTCGGACATGTCGCCGGTTTCCACCGCATGCTTCAGCAGGCGGGCGGCGGCTGTCGGGATGACCGTGATGGAGACGATCACCGACATCGCCAAAGCGCCACTGATGGCCAGGGCGATATCGCTGAACAGCTGTCCCGCCTCTTCCTGGATAAACAGAATCGGCAGAAACACAGCCATGTTCGTCAGCGACGAAGCCAGGATCGCGCCCCACACTTCCTTGGTTGCCTTCTGGGCGGCAACTACCGGGCTTTCGCCGTTCTGATGGTGCCGGACGATGTCTTCCAGCACCACGACCGCATTGTCGATGAACATGCCCACCGCGAACGCCAGCCCAGCCAGGCTGATGACGTTCACCGACCGGCCGAAGGCGAGCATGATCATGAACGTGCCGATGATGCTCACCGGAATCGCCAGGCTGACGACGAGCGCCCCGCGAGCGAACCAGAACCCGACGACCAGGATCATCAGGATCGTCACCAGGAAGAACCAGGGCGAAATGAAGATCGCCGCGAGCGACGAGAGAATGATGAGCGGAGCGCAGACCATCGTCTTGGCTCCCGGATGCAAAAACAGCATCAGCGAGAGCATCGTGAGCGCGGCGCCGATGAAAATATCTTCTTCCACGCGATGAATCGCCGCGTTGATGTACTCCGTCTCGTCATACACCTGTTTGAGCCGAAGATGGTGCTCCTTCAGGATGCCGTCGTTCAGCCGTTGGTTCTCTTGCTTGAGCCCCTCCATCACGTCGAGCACATTGGCGCCGGTCCGCCGGATCACGTTGATCGCAATGCAGGTCGTTCCGAACGATTTGACGAATCCGTCGGGCTTCTTGTGCGTCATTACGACGTCGGCAACATCGCGGATGTAAATCGGCGAGCCGTCGGGCGCTGTGGAGAGAATCTGGTGCTCGACCTGGGCGGGATCGCGGAACTGGCCGAGCGTGCGGACCACCCAGCGGCGCTTGCCTTCCCACAGATCGCCTCCCGAGGTGTCTTTGTTCTGAGCGCGGAGCGCCTGGCGCACGTTCTGAATCGTGAGCCCGCGGGCGGCGAGTTTTTCCGGATCGACGACCACCTGCAATTCAGGATCGCGTCCGCCGAGCACGTTGGAATTGGAGACGCCGCTTACCCGTTCGAACTGGGCTTCGATCTCGTCCTCCGCAAACTTGCGCATGCTGGGAACATCGATTGCCGGCGGCAGCAGTTGGCTTAGCTCCGGGTGTTTCTCGCCCTGCTTGGCGACCAACCGGCGGAGCCGCAATTCGGCCAGGCTGCTGCTGTGGGCATTGAGCACCGGCTGGAGGAGATCCTTGTGCTCCGGATGTTTGGCGATGAAATCGTCGAACACCTCGCGTTCCGGCATCCGCGCCGTGAGGATGAACCAGGCAATCGGAGAATCGGACGAGTTGCTCGTCGCGATGACCGGCTCGTCGGCGTCTTCGGGATACTCGGGCACCTGCTGCAACCGGCTGTTCACCATCAGCAGGGCTTCCGACATATCGGTGCCGACGACGAATTCGAGCGTGATCGTCCCCTGCGAGTCGGTCGCTTCCGACGTCATCTTGGTGACGTTTTCGACCGCTTTGAGCTGCTCTTCCTGTTCCTGGATGATTTCGGTTTCGACTTCCTGCGGGCTTGCTCCGGGCCAGCGTGTGGTGACGCTGATCGTGGGAATTTGCACTTCGGGGGTCAGCTGCATCGGCATGCGCAGCAGCGCGATGACGCCGAAGAGCGTGACCAGGATCACACCGACCGCCACTTTGACGGGATTGCGGACGAAGCCTTCGATCAGGTCCATACGGGTCTACTTAAGCTGCGGGCCGATCGCGTTTTTCGTGGAATAGGGCGGTTCGCTGGCCGCGGTGCTGGGCTAGCGGCTGGCGGTGGCGGGTGTTTCTGTTGAGCCGCCGGTCACCAGGATCGGCTGACCGGGGCGCAGCCGCTCGTTGCCGCGGATGACCACTTCCTGCCCCGCCTTCAAGTCGCCGCGCACCTGAATCAGCGAACCGTGCGACAAGCCGATGTGCACATCGACCTCGCGGACGACGGACATCTTCGTTGCGGGATTGGTCTCGACGACGTAAACCGAGTGCCGGCTGCCGCCAATCACGAGGGCATCTTTGGGCACCATCGTCGTCGGCTGGGGAGCCCCCACCGGCAACGTCACCTGGGCCAGCATGCCAGCCTTCAGCACGTGACCGCTTCGCTCCACGGGGTTGGACACATGCACCTTCACCGGGAAGGTGCGCGACCGCAGATCGGCCTGCGGGACGATCCGGACCACTTGTCCCTGAAAAGGTTCTTCGCGGAGTGCTGCGACGCGGACATCGGCCGAGGCAACCTCGTTGTTCGCGTCGGCCGCCGCCATCGTCTGCTGCAGGCCGTCGATGTACTGCTCGGGAACCGAAACGGTCACTTCGATCGGGTCGACCTCGATGACCTCGGCGATCTGGTCGCCGCGGTTGATCCAAGCCCCATTCTCGCTGAACTCGGCGACAACATAGCCATCATACGGTGACCGAATCGTGAACTTTTCCAGCCGATCCTCCAGCAGGTTCACCTGCTCGGCGGCCGTATCGCGGCGAGCCTGAGCCTGGGCGACCTTCTCCTTCCGTGGGCCGTCCACGGCCAGCTTATGTGCCGCTTGGGCCGAGATGTACGCCTGCTCGGCAGCGGCGGCCGCAGAGTTCGCCTCTTCGAGCGACTCACGCGAAGTGCTGTTGCCCTGCTCGAACAGGCGCTGTTGGCGTTTTTGTTTTTCCTTGGCAAACTGCATCACCGCATAGGTCTGTCGCACCATGGCTTCGGCCTGGGCGATCTCTTCCGGCAGCGAGCCGTTTTTCATTTCGGCCAGTTCTTGCTCCCGGAGAGCCAGTTCCGCCTTGGCGCCGGCGAGCTCGATTTCGATCGTGCCGGTCAGCAATTGGGCGAGCGGCTGACCTTTGGTGACCCAGTCACCTTCATTGACCATGAAGTCGATCATCCGCCCGTCGACCGCGCTGCCGACGACGCTGCGGCGGCGCGGCGTGAGGGTGCCGACAAACGTGTGTCCGTCGGCGATCGTTTCCTGCGTGACCGCAGCCACAGTGACGGGACTCGGAGGCGGTCCACCGGCTTTGCCGCCTGATTTCGCTTCCCCATCCTTGGGAGCCTGGGCGTGCGTCGGCTGCGACACCAACCCGCAGCCGAGCAAAAGGAGCCCGCCCAGGGCGATCGCGCCCAGCGCGCCGAACCAGCCGAGGGACCAACGATTGGTTTGCATAGAACGTGTGCGTCTAAGAAGTGTTGGTGTGGTGCTTGATCGCCCCGGCCGCAACTCGCGTTTCCGCTATCCGGCTTCCTTGGTGGAAGGGAGTTCGCTGAGGTTGTGCTGGATGACCGCCAGCAATTCCTTGAGCGTCGTCAACTGGTCCGCCGTCAGGCCGCGCGTCGCCCGGCCACGCACCCGGCGAGCGCAGGTGGCGATCTTGGCCCAGACCGGCTCGGCTGCGGGAGTTGGATGGACCACCTTTCGCCGCCGATCGCTGGCGTCGGAATCGCGGCGTATCCAGCCGTCACGTTCCATGCGGTCGAGAATGCCGACGAGGGTCGGCGGCTCCACGCGCATGTACTCAGCCAGATCGGCCTGCGAGAGGGGGCCATGGAGCGATAGATAGCCCAGAACCTGACTCTGCCGCCAGGTGATGCCGTGCGGCGCGAGTTCTACGTTCACCGCCTGCTGGTATTCATGGGCCGCCTGGATGATCCAATAGCCGACGCTATTCTCGAAGTCGTAGCGCAGCATGGCCCAGCCCTCGCCCAAGATCATTAGCCTGGCGAACGATTCCGCCAAACCTCACGTTAGCCGGGGGACCAGGGCAATGCAAGCATTTGTAAAGATTGGCCGATCCTGCGAATCGTCCGGATTCTGGCGGGCAATTTTAACGAGGCGCTGCGTCTAAATCTGCGATGCAGCTCAGCCACTCAATCCAAAGGGCTAATACTCCGAACGCTTTGGGGCCGCTTTTTAGGCGTCCTGCTCTGCGGCAGACTGGACCGCGTCCGCCTCCTGTGCGCTGACTTCCACGCCCTTCACGTCCAGCAGCTCCAGCTCGCTGGCAACGGAACGCTCGAAGAGATCCAGCATGTACTGAGCCGCCTCGTCCTTCGTAAGGCACGTCGGCATACGGAGTTCGTCGATGAACTGCTGGCAGAGCTCTTTCAGGCCAAGACGATTGCGACCGTCGGTGATAGCCAAAAACCGCGCCTTCATGATCCTGTCCTCGCACAGAACTGGAATGGTCACTGCAGGGTATTCCTTGCACCTATGGGCAATCTGTGTCTCAATAGGGCATCCCCCTCTCCCTAAGCGACATCGAATCGGGGATTGGAAATGGAAAGTAAAAAAAATCCTCTCGGGCCCCGATATCGAGGTCGATTCTCAGGGAGCACCCCTGGCGCATAGTGTCCTTACGTGACGCAAGATTCCATGCGGGCGGATATTCGATCAAATCTGAATGACTTTGCCGCCGCATTAAGAAGGGCTCGCGCCGGCGATCCGGAGGCATTGGGGGACGTCTTGAGTCGGTGCCGCGGCTACCTGCTCGCCATGGCCCAGGCCGAGATGCAGGCCGATCTGCGCCCGAAAGCCGCCGCCTCCGACCTCGTGCAGGAGACGCTGCTCGAGGGGCAACGCGATTTTGACCGCTTCACCGGAGAAACCGAAACGGACCTGATCCGCTGGCTCCAGCGGATCTTGAAAAACAACCTGCTCGACGCGGTGCGGCATTGCCACACCCTCAAGCGTGACGCCCGCCGCGAACACGACCTGAAGGCCAGTGGACTGGCGCCCTCGGCGCTCGTGGATCACTCGGCGCGCCCTTCGCAGGTGGTGCAGCGGGAGGAACTGGTCAGCGCAGTCGATCAGGCGGTCGATTCGCTGCCTGTCCGGCTGAAGACGGTCATCCTCTTGCATCACAAGGAAGGGCTGGGCTTCGAGGAGATTGGGCGACGACTTGGCGTGAGCGATCGCATGGCCCGCTACCTCTGGGCTCAGGCGATCGACGCCCTCCGCGATGTGCTGGCGGACCAGGAATGAGCGAGCGACCGCTTTCGGATGCCGACGTTTCCAAGCTCGTCCGTCTCGACGAGGCGATCGGGTCGGGCGCGCCGACGCCGAACCGCTCCTCGGGGCCGGACGCCGAGACCGTCGACCTTGACCGGGCGGAGTTCAACGACGTGCTGCTGCAACTCGAGCAGCGTTGGCCACGCCAGTCGCGTGACTCGGCCGCGCTTCCACGCTCCGTGGCGCCCGAAATTGCCGGCTACCGGATTGAGCGGGAGCTTGGCCGGGGCGGGTTCGGCGTGGTGTTTCTGGCTCGGGATGCGAGCGAGAAGTACATCGCGCTCAAAGTTCCTCGGCCCGAGATGTTGCTGAGCGAGGATGTCCGAAAACGTTTTCTCACCGAGGCGGCGGCGATTGCCAGCCTTTCGCACCCGGGCATTGTGCCGGTGTATGAAGTCGGGGATGAAGGACCGGTTTGTTTTCTGGCGTCCGCCTATGTTCCTGGGCCGTCGCTCGCTGAAGCCCTAAGCGGCGGCCAGCTCCGCTGCACTCCGCGCCAGGCGGCGGCCTTGGTAAAGCAACTCGCCGACGCCGTGGAGCATGTGCACGAGCGTGGTCTGCTGCATCGGGATCTGAAACCTTCGAATGTCCTGCTCTGGCCGCGTGAGTCGCCGCCGGAAGGGGACGAAGAACTCGCCTGGCGGCCGATGCTGACCGACTTCGGCCTGGCGAAATTTGTCGAACTGAGCTTCAAGGACACGCAGAGCAGCATTCTGCTCGGCACGCCCCTCTACATGGCGCCCGAACAAGCGGAGTGCCGCGCGGACGACGTCGGTCCCTGGACCGATGTCTATTCGCTGGGGGTGATTCTCTACGAACTGCTCACCGGCCAGCCGCCGTTCGCGGGTGAAGGGCTGTTGTACGTGCTGAACCGAGTTCGCACCGAAGCGCCGCTGCCGCCGCAGATGCTCAACAGCCAAACACCAGCGCCGCTTTCACGCATTTGCCTCAAGTGCCTCGCCAAGGAGCCTGCCGACCGCTACGCCTCGGCGAAGGAACTCGACGACGAGCTCGCTCGCTTTCTGAGCGGCGGCCGTGTGCGGGCCAAACCGATGAGCCTGGCTCGCAAGCTTTCGCTCTGGAGCCGACGACCCGAGCGCATGCGCGACGCGGGGCTCGTCACGCTTGCCCTCAACGTCGGCCTGATCCTGTGGATGGTGGGCATGGGGATCGGGGTGCACATGGTTCCCGATTGGAAGCGCGCCGCGACAGCCGACTTTCGCCTGCAAGTGTCGCTGGTGGTGCTGTTGCTGCACTGCCCTCAACTTCTACTGGGCTGGCAGACGCTCCGAGGCCGGTGGTGGGCGATTCTGGGCGGAACGTTGTTTGCGGCCGTTCAGTTGGCGATGGCCGTGGGAGCCATCGTGCAAGGCGAGCCGCCGTTCGAAGCGATGTATCCCGATGCCCTGGCCATGTTCAACTCGTTCTGGCTCCTCACGCAATTGTTTACCGCCGAATTCCTGCTCTATCTATTGGCGATTCGGGCGAGGCTGAACGTACCTACGCGGTAGCGGACTCGCTTGTCTGCGGTGCGTGATTAAGTGCTCCTGGTGAATATCCGCCGAGCCACAACTTGGCAGATATAGATTGCTAGGATCAGTGGAGACGCTGGCAGGACGAGCATCAGCCAAACGGGAAAGATAATTAGTATCCACCACCGGGATATAGTACCGTCCCGAAGGGCTGCGAGCAGGCGTGGTGGTTCGCATACTTCCATGCCGCTGATTTTGCTCACGCACTACCCATTCGTCCGCGACGACCGATGATGCTTCGTGCCGACAAGTCGGCGATCACTTCTTGAGCAGCGCCGCCTGGCAAGCGTCGAGCGTTTCGGAACTCAGTTCTGGCGCACCCAGCTTGAGCATCCCCAGAAAATGCTCGACTTCGTTCGGCTCCGTCGGCCTGCCGATGTTGGAGTTTCCGGTATCGCGATCGGGCGTCGGCAGGTTCGACGTCGCGAGCACGCGGGGCTTTTCCTCCTGCGGATCGAGGATGCAGAACCAGGGTATGCCGCCGCGATTGCTCTCCGGATAGCGTTCGCGGAGTGCATCCATTTCTTCGTCCCGGCTGACATCCACTTTGACAAACACGAAGTGTTTTTCGAGTTCGGACTTGAATGGCGCGAGGGCCCGGCTCAACGAGCGGCAAGGACCGCACCAGGTGGCCGAGAACGTGAAGAACACTCGTTTGTTCTCGGCCTTGGCCTGGGCCAGCGCGTCAGCCAGCGATTTGCAGGCGTTGCGCGTCGGCAACTTGTGCTTTTCCATCCAAGCGCCGAGGCGTTTTGGGTCGAGCTTCTGGTCGTCCCCCAGCGTCAAGGCGATCGAGTCGCTCAGCTTGCCCTGTTCATCGAGCAGGACAAGCAGCGGTACTCTCGGCGTCAGATCGACGCCCAGCCGGGCGGCGTATTCACGCATGACCGGGCGGTCGATATCGAGCGCCGCCAGATCGTACTCCCACCGGAGTTCGTTCGGAGCAGCATAGTCCGGCTTTTTCTCATCCCCATCGTCCGCGTCCCGCTCCTGGAAAAGGCGGTAGAGCTCGATGCAGGCGGGGTCCTTGGGCGTGCCGAAAAGGACGAGCGGCTGGAAGTATTCCACCTTGGCGTCGGCCAGCATCAAGCCGACGCGCTCGTCCGGCGACGCCTCGGGACGGACGGCAAAGGCTTTCGCGGTCCGCTCGGCGGGGGTCGGAGGCACATATGGCTGGATGGGCTCAGGATCGGCGGTGACTTCGCCCAGGTCGATCGGGCTGGCGTCCTTGGCCGTGATTTGGGTCACTCGGCGCCAGCTATGTTGGTCAATTTCGATATTCAGCTCATACTCCTCGCCCAGAATCAGACCGGTGAGGGTGAAGCGGCCCTCGTCGTCGGTCGTCACCTGGCCACCGAAGTTTTCGCTAAACGAACTGTGGCCCGGCTCGCCCATGTAGATGCGAACGCCGTACGTCAACTTTTTGCCGGCAAGTACGTTCCCAGCCTTGTCCTTCAGGATGCCGCTGGCGGCTCCGACCGGCCCGACGGGAATGCGAACTTCCTGTTCCTCGGCGGCGCTGCGGATCATCCCCGCGAGCGATCCGTCGGGCGATCGCGCGTGAATCACCAGCGGATCGAGGGAACGTTCGATCTGAAACCTGCCCTGATCGTCGCACTTCGTTTCGCCGAACCATCGGCGAGCGTGGTCGGAAGCATAGCGCCCTTGCACGATCGCGCCCGGAACCGGCTTGCCATCGGCGTCCACGACACGACCTGACAGCGGCCCCGCTTCGGGGCGTTCCATGTGGAAGTCGTGGACGATCTCGGCTGGCGGGTCTTTCTCCGGGATGGTGAACTTGATTGGTTCCGCCCTCGGCGGACCGCTGAGTTGATATTCCCCCGGGCCGAGCAGGAAGGAGTACTCGCCGTCGGCATTGGTGGTCGCGTTCAACGACAATATCAGTCCGTGGTAATAACGGTCGTCGGCTGGACGCGGCAGTTCTTGCGACACGGCGCCGCGGTCAACCTGGGCGCTCAGGTGGAGATTGAGCACGGGACTCCTTGCGGGCCCGAGCGTGACTCGTCCTCGCACCTGCGTTGCCGGCCCCAGAACCAGATCGACGCCATCCACCGGCTTGCCGATGCGCACAATCACGTCGCTCCGGATGGGGGACACGAGCGATCCCAGCCGGGCGGTGACCAGGTACTGCTGCTCGGAATAGACCTCGAGCGCATAGCGGCCGTTCTCATCGGTGACCGCGTTCTGGTGGAACTCCCTTTGATTTGTTCCGCGCCCTTGCACTTGCACCGACGCTTTGACGGCTGGCTTGCCGTCGGGAAGCGTGACGGTTCCCGACAGTTTTTCCAGCGGCCGCAGTTGGATCGTCAGCGTCTCGGGGATCGGCTGGTCGGCGCGAATGGAAATCGAATGTTCGGTCGCGTAATAACCGTCAACCAGATGGATGAACGCCAGGTACTTGCCGAACTGCTCAGGCGCCCAGTCGAGCGAGGCTTGCCCTTGCTCGTCGGTGCTTGCCCAGCCCGACGTCGTGCCGCTGAGATTGATTTCGGAATCGTGATCGGGCTTCTGGACGATCCAGGGACCGATCTTCACGCCGGCCACGGGCTTGTCTTCATGATCTACGGCCCGAAAGCGAACCGTCCGAGCGCCATCGAGCTTCAGCGCGACCTTTTCCGGAAGCGGCTTGGGCGGGGTGATCGCGGCGGATGGCCCCGAGTTGGCATAGTCGAACCCAACCTGCGAGCGACGGGCCGTGATGATCCAGTTCGGGAAGTCGGCCGGGGCGAGGAATGAAAACCTTCCCTGCTCGTCCGTCTCCCCGCTGGCGACGACACGCAGATCGGCGAGGAATTCCACGCTCGCCTGCGAGACCGGCTCATCCGCCGCGTTGCGGACGTCGACGGTCACTCGGCGGGCTGGCTTGACGACGATGCGAATCTCTTCCAACTTCTGCTGCTGCACCGAAAGGAGCCCCATCCGTCCGTCGGACGTCTGGACCTGACAGTGTGCGTAGATCCAGCCCCCTACCGCGGGCTTCGGCGCTGGGAATTCGAAGCGCCCCTCCGCATCCGTCTTGGTCGCGTCCGTAACAGCTCCAGAAAGCATCTTGACCGTCGCATCGGCTACCGGACGGTCTTCAGCATCGACCACCAGGCCGCGCAGCCTCTCAGCCGATGTCTCTTCCGCTTGGACTGCGAATGTTGCGAGGACCAGATAACCCGCCGCCAGACCAACCACGAAACGCGTCAGCATCGCAGGATCTCCTCTGCTGGGGATAGGCGTATGCTAATGCTCCGGCCGCACGAAAGTCACGCAAAAATGCCTGCCTGACCTCGTGCGGAACCCATCAGCCGGCGGCGGCATCCATGGCCGCAGGCTCATTTGGCCGGTAGTGAATGAACGTAGGCCCGGTCCGCTTCGCTCAGTTTCTCCAAGGGAACGCGCAATTGGCTTCCGCCGGGTTTTTCCAGGTGGACGCCGCCGCCCTTGAACTCCAAAAGACGGGCTTCGACGGTGAAACGTCCCGAAGCGTCGGACCAGGTTCGGTTCTCGAATTGCCCGGTCACGTTCGACTCGGCGGGCGGATTCGTGGAGCTCGCTTTCGTGGTGTTCGAAGCGGGAGCGGAACCGCTCGGCGACGGTGGGGGCGACGGAGGAGCCGGCGGAGTCGGTTGCGAAGGAATCGAGCGATACGTGACCGGCAACGGCGGCGGGGCTTCGACTTGCGCCACGGAACTGGCGTCCGCCTTGCGCACGACGTGAATGGGAAGCGTCGGCTCCGCCCCGTGGCTCAAGCGGACTCGGACGAAGCCGCCGGGCACGGTCGCCACGACTTCCCCCGGGACCCAGCGGCCGGTCCACTGGGCTTCGATACGATCGCCAACCGCGAACGGGTTTCTTCCTGGCTCCTCGACGATCGGCAGGCCTGGGGGACCGTGGAACGGCTGGTTCGCTGCGACCCGCCGGTTCGCCTGATGGACTCCCCGCACCAACGCCCCCATGCCGCTGCACATCAGCAGCAGCACGGCGGCGCTCGCCACTCCGCCGAGGATCAGCATCCGGTTTTTCTGGGCGCGCTTCAGATTCGTCACATATTCGGCGGCGCCGGTGCGCGGCATGCCGGCCAGGAACGGTCGGCCGTCGCGGTAGCAGCCGGGCAACGCCTGCAGGTACTGCCGCCCCATCGCGAAGGCCCGCTGCCATTCCTTCTCGGGAATCGCCCGCTTGAGTTGCTCGATCTGCACGAGATCGTCCGATACGAACTCGGCGATCGTCGGAATGATGTTGTCCCAGTTGCGCGTATTCTTGGGGCCAGGCATTAAATCCATTGCCCCCGACTCGGCGCCATAGTTGTTGACCGTCAGCAAACGGCTGCCAACCGTCAGGCCGTACTTCTGCGCCAGGTGGTCCGGGAAACGCAGCATGGCGACTGCGTCGAGTTCATCGGAGTAAGCGGCTACGAGGAGCGGCGAGACCGACATCACAACCGCCGCCCGGCTGTCGCCGCCGTCGATGCATTCTTGGATGAACTGCTTGTCGTTGAACTGCTGACGCAGCAGAACGAAGAGCGAGTAGATGAGCCCCGAGAAGCCGAACAACTCCGGGCGGAGTTCTTTCATCTTCTCGACCGACCACTTCAAGTGGGCGGCATTCGAGGGGGCGGGAAGGTCGTCGAAGAAATCCTGCTGACGCTGCTGCCAGTTGGGAGTGTCACCCATAGTGAACCGCGCGAATGACGAAACGCGTCGAACCGAGAGACGCGGTCGACGCGAAACAACGATGAGGAAGGCTCTCATCGTAAGCGTCGTTGTTCATTGCGTCACTCGGAATTTTTTCGCCTGGTTTTTGATCGACGGGAGGGCCTGCCACACAGCAACGATTGACAACTCTTCAACAGTTTGATATAATCGCGCCGCTTAGCGCTCGTCGCCGCGTGGGTGACGTGGGCCGCTTTCTGCTGCGCGGGGTTTTGGCTGGCCGTCTGGCGGGGGTTCTTTGGCAAATGGGTTGTGAGTGGTGGGGCCCAGGTGTTGTGGATCTGTTGTATTCGGACCGACCCACCCGCTAGAGGTATTGTGGAATTTTGAGACCAAAATTGACAAGTTATTAACTAGCAACCAGTTCGGGAAATCACGGTCCCTTGTGCGCTCTAGTA
>JAEZAS010000242.1 GCA_023430365.1 Planctomycetota bacterium | reverse complement strand
GCCTAGCGCAGCTTCTGTCGGAGCCGCCGGCTGTAGTCTTCGAGAATCTTCTTCTCGCGCGGCGTGAGGCTGCCTTCTCCTTGCTCGTGCACCTTCTCGAGCAGGCGGTCGGCTTCGGCGTCGAGATCCTCGTACTCGACCTCGGGCGTATGCACCTTCAAAGCCGGCCGCGGTTTGAACCAGCGTTTCGCCTTGCGCGAGCCGAAGGCGTCGAGCCCCGGAATCCAGCGGAAGTTCCAGCCGAAATACCAATAGGCCACGGCGAACGCCGCGCCGGTCAGGTGGACATCGTAGGCCACCCGAGCCTGATCGCCCCCCTCGGTTGCCATGCCGATCAGATCGGAAGCGATGTAGATCACACCGATCAGCCAGGCGGGGACCGGCACCATCAGATTCGCCAGCAACGTGGCGCGTGGGTTCTGCACGATGAACAGGATGATGCAAGCCGTCACAGCCCCCGAGGCGCCGAGCAAGCTCACCTGCGACGAGGGATCGACGCCGATCAGGCACTGCCGCACCGCCCAGGTGATGTTGCCCAGCAGCAGAGCGACCAGATAGAACCGCAGAAATTCCCGTCCGCCGTAGCGGTCCTCCAGCGGTCGGCCGAAGAAGTACAGGCCGAGCATGTTGCCGAAGATATGCCGGACGCTGTGGCTATCGTGGACGAACCCCGCCGTGAGGAACTGGTACCAGTACAGCGGATTGAAGAGCGAGAGCGGCTCGAGCGCCAGAGCCTCGGTTACGGTTCCCTGGCCGACGAGGCGATCCCCGCCAAAGAACAAGTTGACCAGGTACAAACCGACGTTCAGAACAATCAGTTTGGAGGTGACCGAAAGGGTCGACCAGACATTGGCCCCTTCACTGTCGTCGCGAATGTAGTCGCGATCTTGATAGCCCATGGCGTCGAAAAACCTTCCGTGCCTGCCGAAAACGAGGCGTGATCAGCCTCGACCGGGCGACACGCACGCCACTATCTTACGTCGCGATTGGGCCGAAGTGGAGTGCGGCAAGCGGCAAGCCGGAGCGGCCCAGGCAGCGCGATTCGCCGGAAATCAGACGCCCGCGGCCCGTCGGGCTCGCACGGGCTGAATTCGGGCGAATTCAGCTACGTGGGACCCTGTACGCCGCGATTCCGGCGGCGGTTCGCAGCCTACTGAGTCATCGCCGTGGCTTCGCGAGCCCGGCGCTCGGCTTCTTCCATGATCCGGGACGAAATCGACGCCAGTTCCCGGCTGAGAGCCCGGTTCTGAGCATACAGCTTGCTCAGGCTCGATTTGACCTCGTTCACCCGGCCTTCGAGCGCCGTGGCGTACTTGGTCAGCTCGTCCCGCTCGTAGTTGACCTTGGCAATGTCGGCGTTCAGCTTCTCGACGGCCTCGGTCTGGGCGGTGATCTGCGACTGCGAGCGAGCCCCGGCGTCCCGGACGGTCGCGATGTCGCGGTTCATGTCCTTCATTCGCTGGTCGAGCGCCAGCATCCGGCGATGGATGGCGTTGAACGCGAACTCATAGTCGTTCAAACGGCGGCGATAGATCGGCTTCGGCTCGCCGGCGATGCCGTCGGCCACCAGTTGGTCGGCCGTAGCCCGGTCGAACACGCCGACGTCGCCCGGCTGAAACTTCACCGGCTCACCGCGACGGAGCCGCGAGAGTTGGGCCTGGCCATCGTTGTCGAACGGCTGGGCGTCGACCGTGTTGATCGGCTGCACCGAGTCGACCGGCACTTCATGCGACTTCAGGAACTTGACTTCCAGCCACACGTTTTCCGGCGGATCGTTCGCATCGGCCGGCTTGCCGTCCTTCAGGTACTGATCGAGAAACGCCCGGTACTTCGTGGCGTCGAGCCCGAGGTCCTGCTGCGGAAAGAGCTGGGTCAATTCGGCCTCTTCCAGGCCTTCAAACGGGGCGTGAGCGTCGACCGGGGCCGTTTCGTAGAGCACCCAGGTCGAATCGCCACGCGCGGCGGCGGCCAGCTGATCGTTCGTCAGCGGACGGGAGGGGACGATCGTGATCGTCGTGTCGGTGGCGGCCGTCACGTTGAATTCGCCGAGGTAGTAGCGAGGCGTTTTCAGGCCTTCCGCGTTCGGATATTCCTTGAACGCGTGCAGCACCGTCTTGGGCTCAATATTGTGCTTTTCCGGGGCCCCGCCGGCGGCAGGAGCAGCGGGAGCAGGAGCAGTCGGATCGAGCGGCGGCACACCGGCGGGGTCGAGCGCCGGTCCGGTCATGGCCAGGGTGATCGTGCGATCGGGATTCATCGTCGGCACCGCGTCGCGCCAGACGCGGCCGCGGTCGACAATCACTCGTCCCAGTTCAGCGCGCAGGGAAGTCACCGACGGAGTGACCGGAGTGGCTTCGTTTTCCGGGCCACGCAGCAGCAAGCGGTTGGCCTTTTCCTTCGATTCCAGATCGGCTTCGAGCTTCGCGGCCCGCTCCATGTGGGTCGTCCGCGTCTTCAACTCCAGCGCTGCGAACACCATGAAGGTGACGGCGGCGCACAGCACAAAGAACATCATCGTGACGTGGGGCCAACGCCACGTCTTGGTGTTCATGTACGTGAGAAAGAAGAAGAACAGCAGCCCCAGGCCGCCGAGCACTTGAAAGATGATTGCGTAGTCGCTCATGGCGGGAGCCAGGCCATCATTTCTAAGAGAAGCCGTACAAAAACGCCGCGAATGCGGCGCTCGATCCGCGGCCACCGGCAGCGGGCCGTAGGTCGATGATAATTTGGGAGGTTTGGAGCGTCAAGCTTTTGAAACCTGCCCTCCTAACCGCAACTTCCCATCATAGCAGCACTTGCGAACCGCTCTCTCGTGGCCCGCACAGTCCCTAGATTCGTTCAAGTCCGAACGGTTTATTTCCCGAATTGTTCTCAGACGAACCATGCGCCGACTTTGCGGCCTCATGGGGCACCGAACGAATCCCAGCACGGAAGCTGCTCATGCCCGCTGTTCCCCTGCGAACTGCCGGTCCGGACTCTCCCTGGACCAGTAGTGCCGAACGCCTGTTGCGGCTGGTCTATCGCACCAGCACCGCCGCCCGGCAGCTCCGCCGGCAATTGGCCGAACGCGTGGCCCGCTGGCAGCTCAGCGACAGCGAGATGCTCATTCTTTGGCTCTGCTGGCGGATGGGCAAGTCGGGCCAGGTGCAAGGCGAACTGGCTTCCGCCCTGGGCATCTCCCCAGCCCAGACGAGCGCCCTGGTCGAAGGGCTCCGTAAACGAGACTACCTCGTGCAGGAGCGTTCGGCGCTCGATCGCCGCCGCCAAATCTGGCGGCTTACCGCCAACGGGGAGGCCCTGCTCGACGACATGGGCTCGGCCATTTCCGATCTGGCCGACCGTTTTGAAGCCGAACTGACGACCGACGAGCAGCGGCTGGCCGAATCGGTCAGCCAGCGCTTGTTCGAGGTGCTCCAGGATCGTCCGCGGCTGCGGATGTTCGATCCCAGCCCGGCGGAGTCGCTCGGCCAAGGAGGCGCCCGGTGAACCCCTCTCCTGCAAACCACGGCATCCAGCGAAACGACAACGCTATGTCGCTCAAGCTGACTCGAACCTCCGCCCTGCTCGGCCTCCTGGCCTGCGCGCTGGTAATCGCCTCGAGCGGTTGCAGCCGCGCCTGGTACCGACGCCAGGCCGACATCGACGCCAACAACCTGATCCGCGAAAAGGCGAGCCATCCGCATTGGGCTCTGAACGATCAGACCTTCGCGATGGACCCGCGGGCGCGCTACTTCGACGGAACCAATCCCGACAAGCCGCCGATGCCGCCGGACGATCCGTACTCGCACGAGATAATGCACTGCGTCGACGGCAAGCGCGGCTATCCCGGCTGGCACGACCACGGCGACAACCCGTTCGTCGAAAACCCCGCCTGGCGTTCCTACCTGGAGCTCGACGAGCATGGCGTGCTGCGGGTCAACGCCAACGACGCCGTCCGCCTCGGCTTGATCCACTCGCGCAACTATCGCCAGCAGCTCGAAGAGCTGTACCTGTCCGCGCTCGACGTGAGCTTCGAGCGGTTCCGCTTCGACGCGCAAGGCTTCGGCGGCTATGAGGTGTTTTACACGGCCGAAGGGCGCAATCGTCCTGGCAATTTCGGCCAGTCGCAGAGCATCCTGGAAGCCAATACGTTCTCCAGCGGCCCGCGCGACATTGGTTTTCAGAAGCTGTTTACGACCGGCTCGACGCTCGTCGTCGGTTTCGCCAACTCGCTGGTGTGGCAGTTCTCCGGACCGGACGACTATACCGGCGCCACGCTGATCGACTTTGCTTTCGTCCAGCCGCTGCTGCGTGGCGCGGGACGCGATCGCGTACTCGAACGTCTCACCGTGTCGGAGCGCAACCTGCTCGCCAACGTGCGGGCGATGGAACAATACCGAGAGGCGTTCTACGTGCAGATCATGACCGGCCGCGATCCGGGCCAAGGTCCGAACCGCCAGGGTGGTGTGTTCGGCGGCTCGGGTCTGGAAGGGTTCACGGGCACGGGCGGCGGCGGCTTCGGCCGCGTCGGCGGAGCGGCGACCGTTGCCGGCGGAACGGCCAGCGGCGGAGCCGGCGCTGGAGCCGGCCAGGTGGGCGGCTATCTCGGACTGCTGCAAACCCAGCAAGAAATCCGTAACCAGGAAGACAACGTCGAGCGGTTGCGCAACAACCTATTCCGTCTCGAGCAGTTCCTCAACGAATTGAAAACTCGCTCCGGCGAAGAGGGGCTGATCAACAACATCCTGCGACAGGACCTGCAAGTCGCTCAGGCTCGCCAGGCGTTGTTCAACGCCGAAAGCCGGCTGCTGAACTCGCGCAACAACTATCAGGCGACGCTCGACAACTTCAAGCTCACACTCGGCCTGCCGCCGGAGCTGTGCATCGACGCCAACGACAGCCTGCTCGATCCGTTCCAGCTGATCGATCGCGAATCGATGCAGTTGCAACTCAGCCTCGACGACGAGGTGCGCGCCTTCGGCGAAGCCCGACTGCGGATCACTCAGCACATCGAAACCCGGACCGCGCCCGATCCGAATGATCCCAGCCGCATCCGCTCGATTCGCGTGCTGGCCCCCTACCCTGAGCTGACCGAGGACCTCACCGCCCTCAAGCAGGCCCTCGAGCCGCTGCGAGAAATCCGCCGACAGATCCTCGAAGAGACGCTGCCGAAGATCACCGAGGACGTCGCCCGGTATGACGCCAGCGTCGCCCGACGCCGCGAATGGCTCCAGAAGTTGCGAGAGACGCTCGAGCAGAACCAGAAGGAAATCTGCGCCCTGCTGCCGATCGCGCAGTTCAACGCCGAGGTCTTCAACGTCAATCGCCTGACCGAAACTCAGGCGGAACTGCGCCGACAGCTCATCTCGCTCGAGAGCAAGGTGCGCGACGATTATGAAACCCACCTCAACCAGCGCGAGCGACGGATCGACGACCTGATCGCCCGCGGCGCCGAGATGTCGCCCGAGGAACTGTTCAACGAGATGTACGACACGGTGCTGTATCCCAAGCGACAGGCCGACGACCCGAACGAGCTGACCGACATCTTCGTCGTGCTGCCGTCGGATCTGCTGGCCCTGCAACTCGTCCAGGCCCGCGCTCGCACCGAGAGCGTGCAACTGGCGCCGATCGACATCAAGATCGGTCGAGCGATCGAAGTCGCCCGCAAGTATCGCCGGGACTGGATGAACGCCCGCGCCGGCCTCGTCGACGCCTGGCGACTCATCGAGTTCAACGCCGACAACCTGGAGGGTTCGCTCAACATCCTCTTCAGCGGCGATGTGCAGAACCTGGGGCAGAATCCCTTCAACCTGAACTCGACCACGGGCGCTCTGCGAACGGGCGTCCAGTTCGACGCCCCGATCACTCGGCTGGCCGAGCGCAACACCTATCGCCAGGCTCTCATCGAGTTCCAGCAGGCTCGCCGCAACTACTACAACTTCGAAGATCAGGTGATCCGGCAGTTGCGGGGCACGCTCCGCACCGTCGCCGCCAACCAGTTGAACTTCGAGCTGCAGCGGCTCGCCGTGCTCGAAGCGGCCCGGCAGATCGATCGCAACGAAGACATCCGCATCGACCAGGAGCTCACCGGCCAGACGGCGGGAGCCACGGCCGCTCGTGACGCGGTGTCGGCCCTCACCGACCTTCTGGACGCTCAGAACAACTTCATGAGCGTGTGGGTCAACTACGAGGCGCTCCGCCGCTCGCTCGACCTCGACCTGGGCACGATGCAGCTCGACTCCGAGGGGCTCTGGATCGATCCAGGCAACATCGGCGAGAACTACGCGGAGCACGATCCGTGGCTCTGGCAGTGCGGAGTCGACATGGCTGGCGACGCCCAGCGGCCGCTCGACGCGGAAGCCCTGCCGCCCGGCATCGGCGCCCCGCAGATCGAAGGCTATCCCGGCGAAGAACTGCCGCCGATCACCAACCCGCGCGATCTGCCGCGCGGCATGGACCTGCCGCCGGGCGTCCAAGGCCCGCTGCCAGCGCCGTCGACGCGTGACCCAATTACGCCGCCCGAAATCGACCCGGCCACCGAAGAACTCCAACTTCGGCCCTTCAACGAACCCGATCCGGGCCCGTAAGGGACGAGAGGCAGCAGGACAACAACCCCAACGGCGACCGCAACCCGGCCGCCGTTTTTCGTTTCTTGCTGATGTGGCCCTTCCACCAGCAAGCTACAGGTTGACTCGCACCGGCGCAACGCGGGAGGGTGGCACGCCCTGGAGCAACGCGAAGGGCGTGGCCCCAGCCACCAATGAGAAAGCGCCACGCCCTTCACTTCGTTCAGGGCGTGCCACACACAGACGCAGCTTTAACTAGGCGCGAAGCAAATCAGGCCCGCCCCTACCGCCGCTTCTGATCCGCCTCCAGGCTGCTCATCAGCAAAGCCACGGCGGCGCCATCAAGACGTTCGGCCGGCTCACGAAAATCCCACAACGAGGTTTCAACCTCTTCGGGAGGCAGTTCGCCTTCCCCTTCAGCTGCTACCACCTCACCAGCTTCAATGGCTGGTAGAGCGGGATTCTGATTGAGCCAGTTGATCACGATCAGGGCGTCGAGAGCCGTGACCCACCCGTCGCCGTTCACGTCGTAGTAGTACGTGTCGGTCCCCAACCGCGCCCCCAACTCCCGCGGCCCACCCGCCGCGGTGTCATTGAGCGCATTGATGATGATCAGGGCGTCAATCGGATGAATCTCGCCCAGCGGATCGCCGCTAACGTTCAGCGGGTTGGTGGGGTTCTGCCAAGGAGACGGCATCGCATCAATCGCAACCCTCCCAACTAACAAATTCCGCGAAACGCCGCTCTGGGTAGTTCCAGCAAATACGATCCCGTCGCGCAGCAGCGCTAAGGAATCCACCTCTTCGTCATATTCGTGAACTGCCAGTTGAAAGTTTCCATTCTGACCGAAAGTCGAATCGATCATTCCTTGAGGGGTGATCTGAGTGATGAAGATATCAAAGTTGCCGCGAGGCCAATCCGCCGCTGATGTTGCCACCCATGTAGTTCCATCGCTTCTGGTTAGAACCTTTGGCGTCTCGGCAAGGGCCGGGGGCAATTCAATGGCCACGTAAGATTGGTTGCCGAACGTCAGGTCGGGCGTGCCATCCAAATTGAACCGCTGAATTATTGTTGTTCCGGTGAAAGAGGCGCCCATATCACGGTAGTTTTCGATTCCAACCACCTGCAGTGTGCCGCTGGGCAGCACCGTTGCACTTTCGATCACCAGGCTGGACGCTCCCGCACGGGGCGTTGTCTCGAGGTACTTCTCTCCGCTAAGTATGCCATCCGGCCCTATGTGCCGGACGAGCAGGCGTTCACCGTCCCTACGAAAGAGGTACACACTACCGTCGCTCAGGTGCGACGTGGCGAGAGTCGCTCTGACGAAGCTTATGGCTAGGGCTGGATGAAATGCGGTCCCAGCTTCACCGTAGCTCGCATCGATCTGACCATCGGCTGTAAAGCGCATGACAATATCAGGAGTAAGATCGCCGGAAACTTGGTTTTGGACATAACCGGCGACAAGGACATTGCCATTTTGATCGAGGGACAGACTCAAAGGGACTATCGGCATATCGGCATACGAAGCCGCCGCAAACCCTTGCACCCCGAATGACATATCGAGCGATCCATCCGGACGGAGCTTGAGTAGCTCCACATGACGACTTCCTACGTGGCTCATCAAGCAAGCGATAAGTCCCCCGTCCGCCAGAGTAATGAAGTCGACTAGTGTTGGTCGGCTATCAATGAACTCGGACAGCCAGATTTCGCCGTCGCCTCCGAAGTTGCGGTCAGCTTCCCCCGTAGGCAGGTATCGACGAAAGACTTGATCTCGCCAATAGCCATGACTTGCGAAGGACGACACTGTTACTCCGCCGTCGCGCCCCGCACGAATGATCGGCGGGCCGGCTGTATTTTCTCGCATACCAGAATCGACGGTGACAATTCCATTATTGCCAAACGCCGAATCGAGTTGGCCAAATTCGTCGTAGGCTGCGACGGCTAAATCGGTGCGAAGGCCCGTCATTGATCCGGCCCAAAGCAGCCCGCCATCGGCGCGAAGCACAAAGCAAGATTCCAGAAAATCCGACGAAACATACTCAGAATTGTGCCAAATTCCGTCGGCGCCCCAACTAGCATCAAGCGCGCCATTGCTTAGCAAGCGCGCCACATAGTGATTTCCCCCGAAGTAGATTGTTCCGTCAGAATGAACGTAAAGCTCTCTCAATTCTTGGCCGGCGTTGTGAAAATCAATTATCACCCGTCCATCACCAGCGCCAAAACTGCTGTCAAATGAACCGTCCGGATTGAAACGCAGCAGTGTAGGAAGCGGTCCTGTGCTATCGGCAAGAAATACGTTCAGAAGGACTCTCCCATCCGCCTGAAGGTTCAGGTTAATGAACCCGCGTATGAACGAACCACCTCGCTCATATCGCAGGACGACTATTCCCTCGTCCGAAAACGACAAATCTGCCGCGCCGTCGGAACGCAGCTTTCGTAGAGTGACCTCCTGGTAGAAGATTTCTTCGGTTGGATCGAAGACCAGATAAGTACTCGCGGCGAATATCCCCCCATCGCTGCTCGCGATCACGTCTGCGTGTTGGGACTCATGAGAATCGCTTCCGATGTCCAGCGGGACGAATGCTGGATCGACGGTCCCGTTCGCTTCCAAGCGGATTAACTGCATGCCAAAAACATCACCGTTTTTGGACACAGCGACAAAGATTCGACCATCGGCCTGCACTGCAATCGACTGAACTTTGACAGGCATACCACCCAGCGATACAAAGCCATTGTCGCCGAAGCTGGAGTCGAGTGTGCCGTCGGGCAGGTAGCGAACAAAGCGGCGCGTGTCGTCGGCGAGCAAGATCTTGCCATCGGGTTGGATCGCAATCGCACGAGGTTGCGCATACCCGGGAAAGGACGTTAAAACTTTTCCTCCTTCGCCAAAGGTCTCGTCCAGTGTTCCATCCTCATGGAGCCGAACGAGCATGAAAATTGGAGCAAGATCAGGGCGGGAGTTGCCCGCGACTATTACCTTGCCGTCGGGCAGGCGAGCAATGAGATCGGCGGCGTCATAGGCGGGCATCGTGGAGTCGAATCTGGTCTCGACGAAACCAGTGCCCCCAAACGTAAGGTCCAGTTCTCCGGCCGCGAGGGCATAGCGGGGCTCTAACGTTTCCAGGCGCAAACGTCTCATTCGTTGCCAATCATTGCTGCTGCCGCAGTGACGTTGTCGCCTGCGGCGATTCGACTTAGGCCAGGCATCCACTTAAGAAACTCAGTCTAGCCCCCAAACCACAGGGTCAATCTGGCAATTTGGACGTCTGAATCACGCCTCAAGCAGATGCACCGGACTCGCCTGAGTCAGCCGCTGAGAACGTGCCACGCCCTTTACTTCGCTCAGGGCGTGCCACACACAGACGCAGCTTTAACTAGGCGAGAAGTTAATCAGCTCCCGCCCCTACCGCCGCTTCTGATCCGCCTCCAGGCTGCTCATCAGCAGGGCCACGGCAGCGCCATCAAGGCGCTCGTTCGGCTCGCTACTTTCCCAGAGTGAAGCTTCAATCTCGCCAAACGCCTCGCTGAGCAACTCGCCTTCCCCTTCCGCTGCCAATTCACCACCCGCAGAGCCCGGGGGAATGGGATTCAGGTTAAGCCAGTTGATCACCATCAAGGCGTCGAGGGCAGTGACCCAGCCATCGCCGTTCACGTCGTAGTAGTACGGCCGATCTCCACCGGGTCCGCCGGTCAGCAAGCGGGGGCCGTCGAGATTGAGGGTGTTGATAATCAGCAAGGCGTCGAGCGGAACGATTTCCCCGTCGGGATCACCGTCGACGTTCAACGGCGCGCTCGGGTTTTGCCAGGCCGACTCCGATAGAACCACCTTGGCGAGATACAGCGGGCTGGCGTCCTCGGTTTGAACCGTCCCGACCAGTAGCAGCCGAGTTGCGCTAAGCGCAATCGCGTGGGTCGCTATGTCGTGATAGACGCCGACCTCCAACGTCATGCGTCCGCCGCCAAAGTCGGTATCGGGCGTGCCGTCGGCCAGCAACGCTTCGATCACCACGTCCATATCCGTGCCGTTCCATATTTCCTCGACGAGGAGAATGCGGCCGTCGTCCAACGCGTGCAGGGTTTGAATCAGCGGACTCGACTCCACAATCGCCAGCCCACTCTCGCCAAAGGAGGCGTCGACCTCGCCCGATGCGTCGATGCGCACCACAACGGTCGTCGTACCATCGAAATTCGAACCTGCGCCTGCCAACAGCACGCCGCCGTTGTTTTGCCAGCCCACCGTCCAAGCCGTGAAGTCGTGGCTCAGGTTTTCGATAATGGCCCAGCCGCCGGCGCCGTAGCTGGCGTCCCAATCGCCATTGGGCAGCATCGTGGCGAGCGCAACGCTGGTGTCATAATCGTTGAGATCCAGGTAGTTAAACGCGAATTGCAACCGGCCATCGGCAAGCAGCGTCAAATCGAGGAAGTCCGCATAGCCAGCCTCATGCTCCAATACGACCGGCTGCCCGCCGCCAAAGCTCGCGTCGACGACGCCCGACGGCAACACGCGGCGGACGGTGTACTCCCCGTCCTCCACAAGCACCACAATGATGCTGCCATCGGCGAGCACCTCGACTCGCGCGGTCTGTCCCGTGGTTTCAGGTTCTTCGAACGTGAGCGTCCCACCGTCGCCGAACGACGTGTCCAGGCTGCCGTCCGGGAGCAGTCGCGTGAGGGTGGCGTCCTTCGACCAGAACTCGTCGGATTCAAACGCCCAACCGCCGAGCAAAAGCCGGCCATCGGCTTGCAGGGCGAGCGACGAACCGTGCACGCCATACTCGGCGAGATCGACCTGGCCATCGCCGCCGAAGGCCGTATCCAAACCGCCGTTCTGCAGAAAGCGGTACAGCCGATAGTCGATGTCGTAGGTCGATGCGACGACAATCTTGCCGTCCGCCTGCACCACAACGTCTTCCGGATTTTCGGCAAACAAGTCATCCGAAACGATGATCGAGACCTGACCGGAATCGCCGAAGGCCAGATCGAGATCGCCATCGGCTTCAAACTGCAGAACGCCCATGCGCGAAGCTTCCCGCGGCGGCACGGTTACATCGACGCCGACAACAATCCGGTCGCCCGCAACGGTCACTCCGCCAACATTCCCGCTCCAATACGACAGTGGCTCCGTCACCACGCCGCCGGCGCCAAAGGTGGCGTCGATGACACCGCCAGCCGTCAGCCGGGCGAGCACCAGGTGATAGTCTTCTGACGTGCTCGAACTGGATGCCAGAATCACGCCGCCACTGCTGTCCACCGTGAGCGAAGCGAATTCGACCGTCGCCCATTCATTCGTGCCTAGCGGAACACTCGCGTGCCCCGCGTCGCCAAAGCTCGCATCGAAGCCCCCCTCCGCCAACAGGCGAACGACCGAAATCTCCCCATCTCCCGTTTTGACAGCCAGCACAATGTCATCGCCATCGAGCGTCGCGAGCGTCTGCGAGGTTCCGAAAGGGTCGTCGTACTCCCAATCCACGGTCTGCAAGCCGCCGCTGCCGAAGTTCGAGTCGCTTGAGCCGTCCGGCGTCCAACGCACCACTTGAATGTCGTACGGTGTCATCCAGGACGCTGGCGGCCCTGCCACGACGATCTGATCTCCGCTTTGAATGACGGTTTGCGAGCCGTATGGATAGAAGCTGGAGTCTTCGACCAGGCCATCGCCGCCGCCGAATGTCGGATCGAGGCTACCGCTGGGCGTCAACGCGGCGAGCAGAAAGCCGGAGGGGCGTTCTGCGGTGAGAATGATCCGCCCCGTGCTTTGGACGTCGACATCGGACACCCTCAAACCGAGCGACGCATCACTGAGCACCCCCTGATCGCCGAAACTCGTATCCAGCGTCCCGTCGGCCTCAAATCGCACCAGATAGGAGGAGTTGCCCATCTCGGCGGTCGCCAGGAAGTCGCCGTCGGGTAGCAGGATCATATCCCGGAGCCACATACTGTCGGGCCCGAGGACGGGATTGAGGCGTCCCTGATCGCCAAACGTCGGGTCGAGCGATCCGTCCGGCAGAAGACGGGCAAACGCCAGCGACAGCCCGTGTCCGTTGAGGGTCGTCCCGCCCACCAGCAGCTTGCCGTCGGGGAGCCGGACGATCGCTTCGCCAGCTTCGCCAGCCCCGTTTTCGGCCCCGTCTCGTACGCTCGCAAACCGAACGATCCCCTCGTCGCCGAAACCAGCGTCGAGAGCGAGAGCAGCTAGTACCCGCCGGTCTTCCAAGGCTTCGAAACGGAGACGGCGCTTGCCAGCGGTGGGATGGGAGAGGTGCTGCTTCGCTTGCTTGGGCATCAGTAGATTTCCCCGTGTTTTACGTAGGATCCGGGTGAGACTTCCGAACGTGAGCCCACAGTCTAGTACCCCCCAATCCAGATGGCTACCCGGAATTTGCCATCCACAGACTGGCATTAAACCACTCTTTTGGGTGGATCGCGAAACTAACAATCCCCGGAGGGGTTAGTTAGATGGAGAGGCAGTCCGACTCAAATCGCGACAAATTCGTTAGCCGGCTAAGAATCAAAGCCGCCCGATTCGACGTGACTTTAATTCGACCAATCGGTACGATAAAAGGCTGCTCCCCAATGTCAGGTCCTCGCCCCAAGTCTGCACTCATCCGCGGACAGCGAGCGGGGTCCGAAGCGTGTCCCCCACGCTTGTTCTCGACTTGCGTATTGCTCTCCCTGAGCCACCGAGCCATCTAACGCTCTGAAGCCACTGCGATGAAAACACGCCCAACTCCCCCTCGCCGATCGATCGCCCGCACCCGCCGCGGAGGCAGTGTCTTCATTGTGATGGTCGGTCTGATCGCAGTCGCCGTGGGGATTGGCCTGATCTATTGGTTCGTCCTGAAACCGGCTCCCGACGCGGGTCCGAAGCTGCTGGTCAGCACCGCCTCCCTTGAGCCGTACGACTTTACGGTCATTGAGCAGGGTGAAGTCGAAAGCGCCAGCAACGTCGAGCTGCGCTGCGAAGTGAAATCGCGCAGCGCCGGCAGCAGCGGTATCACCATCCTGGAGGTCATCCCGGAAGGGACCCAGGTGGAACCGGGGGATGTGTTGGTGAAGCTCGATTCGAGCGCGCTGGAGCAGGAGCGGATCTCGCAGCAGATCGTCGTCAACACGAGCGAGTCGCTCGTCATTCAGTCGCAAAACACGCTCGACGCGGCCAAGATCGCCCGCATCGAGTACCTGGAAGGCACTTTCAAGCAGGAAGAGAAGCTCATCCTGGGCGAGGTCTTCGTCGCCGAGCAGAGCCTGCGGTCGGCCCAACTGTCGTTCGAGTCGGCCCAGCGGCTGGCGGCCAAGAACATCGTCACCTCGCTGCAGCTTGAGGGCTCGCAGTTCGCGGTCGACAAGGCCCGCAACGAGCTCGAAGCGGCCCAGACCAAGCTGATGGTGCTGCGGAAGTACACCAAGGAAAAGATGCTGAAGCAGTTCGATAGCGATATCGCCACGGCTCAGGCCAAGCTGAACGCCGACAAGAGCGTGCACCAGATCGAACTCGACAAGCTCGCCGATATCGACGACCAGATCGCCAAATGCACGATCAAGGCCCCGATGGCCGGCCAGGTGGTCTACGCCAACAAGTACAGCGGCCGGGGCGGCACCGCCGAATTCGTCGTCGAAGCCGGCGCCGTGGTTCGCGAGCAGCAGCCGATCATCCGCCTGCCCGATCGCAACAACATGCAGGTGAAGGCCCTCATCAACGAAGCCCGCGTCACGCTCGTCCGTGCCGGCCAGCCGGTGACCATTCGCGTCGACGCCTTGAAGGATGAGCTGATCCAGGGCGAAGTCGTGAAGGTGAATCAGTATGCCGAACCGGGCGGCTGGTCGAGCGGCAACATCAAGAAGTACGCTGCCTTCATCAAGATCCTCAACGCCCCCGCGGAACTGCGGACCGGCATGAACACCGAAGCCCGCATCCACGTGGAACGAATTCCCGAAGCCCTGCAGGTGCCGGTGCAAGCCCTGGCCGAGCATCGCGGCAAGTACTTCGTGCTGGTTCAAGGCGCCAAGGGGCTGGAAACCCGCGAGGTCGTCATTTCCTCGACCAACGACACGATGGCGGTCATCAAATCGGGCCTGGGTGAGAACGACCGGGTGGTGATGAATCCGCGGTCTCAGCCGAGCCTGGTCCTGCCCGACATTCCGGAGCCGACCGTGCAGGTGGCTGAGGTCAAGCGTCCCGAGGGCGAGATCGCTCCGCTGCGGCCCGCCGTGGCGAACAATCTAGCCGCGACGAATCCCGGCGCCTCCGGCATGAGCCCGCCGGGCGGTCCGGGAGCGGGTGGACCTGGGGAAGAACGACGTGGTCCGCCGGCCAATCTCAGCCCGGCGATGATGATCACTCGGGCCTTGGAGCAGTTCGACACGGACAAAGACGGCAAGCTCTCGACCACCGAAATCGCCGGCATGGATGAACGATTCCGCGATCGGTACGCCACAGCCGACACCAACGGCGATGGCTTCATCGACCGGGCCGAAATGATGCCGGTCGCCACGGCCGCCGTACAGCGAATCAAAGAGATGCAGGCCCAAGGGGGTGGTGGCGGTTTCGGAGGGGGCCAATGACGACACCGGCTGCCCGCCTGGTCGAGCTGAAGAAAGAGTACGTGCTGAAGAGCGAAACGGTCCGAGCTTTGCGCGGCGTTTCGTTCGAGGTGCCAGTCGGCGACTATGTGGCCATCATGGGCCCTTCGGGGTCAGGCAAGAGCACCCTGCTGAACCTGCTCGGCTGCCTCGACCGCCCGACGAGCGGCTCGTACTTCCTGGGCGACGACGACGTCGCCAAGATGAACGACGATCAACTGTCGTGGATTCGCGCCACGCGAATCGGCTTCATCTTTCAGTCGTACAACCTGATCCAGCAGTACACGGTCGTCGAAAACATCGAGGTGCCGCTGTTCTATCAGGGACGGCTGGACTCCAAGGCCCGCAAGCGCTGCCGCGAATTGGCCCAGATGGTCGGCCTGGGGCAGCGTCTGGGGCATCGGCCGAACCAGTTGTCCGGTGGTCAGCAGCAGCGTGTGGCGATCGCCCGCAGCCTGGTGAACGACCCCTACTTCATCCTCGCCGACGAAGCCACGGGTAACCTCGACTCGGCCACCACCGAAGAAATTCTCGCCCTGTTCCAGCGGCTGAACGACGAGGGACGCACGATCATCCTGGTGACCCACGAAGACGACGTGGCCGCCCATGCGAAGCGATCGATCCGCCTTCGCGACGGCCTCTTGCAGTGGGACAACCAGAACGAAAACCGGATTCTCGCCCGCCCGCGAGAACCGGTGGAGCCGGTCGAAGCGGAAGTGAGCTGAAGCGAGCATCGGCGGCGCGCGTGACGCCAAAAACATCAAACCCTAAATCAACCATTCGCCTGTGTTTTTTCTCCGCACCTTCCAACTCGGTCTCAAGAGCCTGCTGCTGCACCCCATGCGGTCGCTGCTGACGGTGCTCGGCATTTTCATCGGCGTGGCGAGCGTCATTTGGCTGCTCGCCATCGGCGAGGGGATCAGCCAGGAAGCCCAGCGGCAGATCGAAGGCCTCGGCGCCGACAACATCATCATCCGCTCAATCAAGCCGCCCGCAGAAGCCACGGCGGGTTTCAGCGGCCCCGTCCCCTACGGCCTGAAACGCGAAGAATTTGATCGGCTGGTCAAAACCATTCCGACCGTCAAGAGCGCCCTGCCCATCCGCGAGGTCCGCCGGACGTTCAGCTTCGATGGTCGCGACGTCGACGGCCGACTGGTCGGCTGCACGCCCGAGTATTTCTCGGTCACTCGTCTGGAACTCGACCGCGGCCGGCTGCTGACCGAGGCCGACATGGACAACAGCCACAACTTCTGCGTGATCTCCTCGGGGATCGCCGAAGGGCTGTTCCCCTACCAGGACCCGATCGGCCGCCGCGTTTATCTCTCCGAGAGCAAAGACTTCTACGAAGTCGTGGGGGTGCTCAAGTATCGCACCCCGACCGCCGCCATCGGTGGCTCGCTCGAGGCGCAGGACTTCGGCAGCGACGTCTACATCCCGATCAGCACGCTGCGGCAGCGCGTCGGCGACTTCGTCATGACCCGCCGCGGCAGCCAGTTCAGCGTCGAGATTGTCGAACTGAACCAGATCACGCTCCGCATCGACTCGGTCGACAACATCCGCCCGACGGCCGATCTTGTCCGCCGCACTCTCGGCCTGCCGGACGAAAGCCGCAACAAGCTGGCAACGCTGACGGAAGCCAAGGACGAACCCGGCAAAAAGGGAAAACGCAAGGCCCGCGTGGTGGAGAGTCCGCCGCGAAACGACGTGGCGCTCGTCATTCCCGAAGAACTGCTCGAACAGGCCCGCGTCACGCGGTTGATGTTCATGGTCTTCATGGGCCTGATCGCCGCCATCTCGCTGCTCGTGGGTGGCATCGGCATCATGAACATCATGCTCGCCACCGTGACCGAACGCACCCGCGAGATCGGCATTCGCCGGGCTCTCGGCGCCACGCGATCGCACATCGTGACGCAGTTCCTCGTGGAAACGATCTCGCTCTCCGTCGTCGGTGGCTTGACCGGCATCCTCGTTGGTCTGCTCTGCCCGATTGTGATCACGGGCGTTCGCGATCTGCTGTTCCGTTACGCCCCGCATCTGATGGCTGACTTGCCGGAGGTTGTGCATCGGCTGGAGCCGCAGATCGTGCTGGCTTCGCTGCCGCTGGCCTTCTTCATCTCGGTGCTGGTCGGAGTGCTGTTCGGCATCTACCCCGCCTACCGCGCGGCCCAGATGGACCCGATCGAAGCCCTGCGGCACGAGTAAGCCAAAGTAGCCAAAAGTCGTCCGCACACTCCGTGTGCGGAC
>JAEZAS010000171.1 GCA_023430365.1 Planctomycetota bacterium | reverse complement strand
TGTGGACCGATTCGCCGGCGGTGTAGGCTGGGATCGTCACCTTGTCGGCCGGTGTGACGAGGGCCGACCCCTCATCGTCTGCGATCTTGGCCGCGACCGCCGAGGTGACCGTCTCGCCGCCGTTCTGGATGGCTTCGGCCACTTCGCTGGCCTTGCCCCCTTCGGCTGGCACGGTGATGTTGAGCGTCGCGGACCGCTCGTCGAAGCTGGCAGCGGTGCTCGACCCTTCGCTCACTTTGACTTGCAGCGGACGAGCTGCCGCGGCATCCTTACGGAGCAGTACGATGCCCGCTTCGGCATTGCCGCTCGCCGGCAAAACTCCGAGCCCGGCATCGGCGAGCACATCCTCGCCGAGTCGCAGCTCGTTCCAGCGGATCGGCCGGTCGGTCTTTTGGGTATTGGCGATGTAGGTCTCGGCCAGATGGCGGACGTCGCTGGTGAAGTAGAGCATCAGGATGGCGATCAACATCAGCACGCTGCCGACGAGCGTGTAGAGGAAGAACTTGATCGCCGCGTATTCCTTCCGCGGGCCGCCCCAGACGCCGATCAGGAAGTACATCGGCAGCAGCATCACTTCCCAGAACACGTAGAACAGGAAAAAGTCGAGCGCCATGAAGACGCCGAGCATGCCCGTTTCGAGCAGCAGGAACAGGATGCAGTAGGCCTTCACATACTTCGTGATCGACCAGCTGGCGCCCATCGCGAGCAGGCTGATCAGGGCGGTGAGCATCACCAGCGGGAAGCTGATGCCGTCGATGCCGAGGAAGTACTGGATGTTGAACGTGGGAATCCAGGGAATGTTGAAGGCGTTCTGCATCGACGCCTGGGCTGGGTTGTAGTAGGTCTCCGAATCGGCGACGAAAAAGCCCAGCACGCACAGCACGAGCACCACGGCGGTCACCGCCAGGGTGAAGTAGCGCAGCACATCGGGCTTGTCGCTCGGCAGGAACGCGAGCACGATCGCCCCGAGCGCCGGCAGGAAGACGATGGCCGAGAGCAGGAGTACGGAGGGGTCTGCCATGGTCCTATTTTCCGAAATGCACGTTGTGCTGAATTGGCGGTGTGAAGCAGTTGTCTAGTCAGGCAATTGGTGAGCTACGGCCGGGCGGCAAAGCTCGGGGTCCAGACAAAACTGATCAAAATGAACAGGGCGACGGCGCCCACGACGATAAACAGGACATACTGCCGCAGGCGGCCGGTCTGGATGTGCCGCATGCCGTGTCCGAGCGACCAGGTCCAGCCGGCGAGCAGGTTCACACTGCCGTCGACAATGCCCTGATCGGCAATCAACTCCCAGCGCCTTGCCAGCCAGACGGTGCCGCGGCCGAGGTTGTCGATGGTCCAGTCGATCCAACCGCGGTCGAACAGAGAGACCACACGGGCCAGCACCATCGTGGGACGCACAAACAGGGCATCGTACAACTCGTCGAAGTACCACTTGTTGACGAGCAGGCGATAGAGCGGGGCAAATTGCTTGCGGGCATCTTCGGTGCTCAACCAACCGAGGGCGTACATCAGCGTGGCTAGGCCGATTCCGCCGAGCCAGGTTCCCGTGGCCAGCAAGGTGACGGGAATCGCAATGGCGGGGACGTGGCTGTCGTGTTCGTTCGGCCAGGTCCAGGCGATCCAGCGGGCGTCTTGATTGGCAAGAGTGCCGGCTGGACGCGATTGTTCGAGCAGGTTGACGAGCGTCAGCCGCGAGGCGAGCGTCTCGCCGCCCAGGCCCCACTCACTTCCCTCGATGACGCCCTGGACGAGCAAGCCGCCGATGAGCGTGCACGCGAGCATGGCTCCGAGCCAGCCCCAGGTGAGTCCCGTATCGGCGTCGCGCGTGGAAGGCGCGTCGTCCTCCGGGCGGGGCCCCGCGTGACGATGCACGGGGTGGAGTGCGGCCGGCTGATTTTCGGCACGACCGGGGCCGCCCTTCTGCAACTCCGCTTCTGGCGCTTCGCTCAAGTGCACGTTGACCGAAGCGGCGGGGGACTGCGGAGCGTGATGCCCGGAGTCCTGCGAGTGCGACTCGTGGGTGTGCGAAGCGTGGCTAGGGGCGCCGTGGTCGTGGGCATCGTGACCATGGGCGTGCGCTGCCATTCGAATGTGCCGGAACCATCCCTTGCGAGCGCCGCGTACCACAAAAAACGCCGCCGCGATAAGGCCGTAGCCAATGAGGCTGAACTTCCAGGCGACGCTGATCGCGAGCACCGCAAGCAGCACGAGCGGCAGGTACATCACAGGGGGCGATTCGTGCGCGTGCTCGTAGGCGTGGGAATCGCGCGGACGGCCGACGAAGGTGAGGAACCACATGCGGAACATGTAAAACGCCGTGAGCGCCGCGCCGCCAGCCGCCAGCACGAAGAAGACGCCCGCGTAGGCGGAAGGGTTTTGCTGGGCGAACAGGTAAGCCTGCTCGAGGATCGCGTCCTTCGAGTAGTAGCCGCTGAAGCCGATGATGAACGGCACGCCGACGCCGGCAATTGCCAAGCAGCCGATGAGCATCGTGATGGCGGTGACCGGCATCTTGTGCCACAGTCCGCCCATCTTGCGCATGTCGTTGGTGTGGACCGCGTGGATCACTGAGCCCGAGCACATGAAGAGCAGGCTCTTGAAAAACGCGTGGGTGATCAGGTGCATCAAACCGGCCGCCCAACCGCCGACCCCCAAGGCCAGCATCATGTAGCCAAGCTGGCTGACCGTGGAATAAGCGAGGACGCGCTTGATGTCCGTGGCGGTGATTGCGATCGTCGCCCCGATCAGCAGCGTGATGCAGCCGATCGACGCGATCACGAGCAGCACTTCGGGGGAAAAGACCGGATAGAAACGTCCGACCAGGTATACACCGGCGGCCACCATCGTCGCCGAGTGCACGAGCGCGGAGACGGGCGTCGGCCCTTCCATGGCGTCGGGCAACCAGACGTGCAGCGGAAACTGAGCGCTCTTGCCGACGCAGCCGCAGAAGATGCCCACGCCGGCGACAAACAGCAGCCAATAGCCAAGATTGCGGGAGGCGATCTCCGAGCGGATGCTCGCTTCGCCGCCCGGCTGGTCTTCGTGCTCGACGATGATGCGATTCACCTCCACCGGCGACTCGGCGGCGGCCATGGCATACGGTGCGGCGAGGGCGTAATCGTTCTCGGGCGTGCGCACCTGGCCGAAAATGCCTCGTTCGTCGGCGGCGACCTGTTGGTCCTGGTTGTAGTCGATGTCGCCGAAGGCGAACGTGCCCAGCGACGACCAGAGGGCCATCAACCCGATGATCATGCCGAAATCGCCCACCCGATTGACGATGAACGCCTTGTTGGCCGCCGTCGACGCGCTCTTGCGCTCGACGTAGAAGCCAATCAGGAAGTAGGAGCAGATGCCCACGAGCTCCCAGAAGATGAACACCATAAAGATGTTCCCCGAGAGCACTAGCCCCAGCATGCTGAAGCAGAACAGCGACAGCGACTGAAAGAACCGGGGAAAACGGCCCGGCCGGTGCAGGTCGTGGCCATCGGCCAGCCGGACTTCGTGATCGGTTACCGGATGCAGTTCATCGTGCATGTACCCCATTGCATAGAAATGGATGCAGGTGGCGATGAGCGTCACCATGCAGAACATGCAGACGGTCAGCGAGTCGATGTAGTAGCTGATCGGGATGCGCAGGCTGCCGAATTGCGCGAGCAGGTGGTACTCGCCCGCGTAGTGGACTGCCGGCTCGGCGTGATGGGAGTCGTGGCTGTGGTCGTCAGCGTGCTCGGGGGAGTGGCCGTGGGCCGTGTCCGTCGCATGGGCCTCGGTCGCGTGATCATCGCCAGCATGCGCCTCGGCGGCATGATGCGACCCCTGCGGCCAATGGTTGGGCAGCCAAATGAACAGGAAACTGACAAACGACAGAACCGCGGCTCCGCCGATCGCGCCGGTGGCGAGCAGCGCACTGCTTTTGCCCATCGAATTGGCAAACAGCAGAATGAGGAAAAACGATCCGAGCGGCAACAGCACGGCGATCAGCAGCAGCGTCGGCAGCAGCGACGGCGAGAGGCCGGTCGCCCCGAGCAGCGGTATCGTCAGCAGGGAAGGATCCATGTGCCCTTAGCCCTTCAATTCGTCGGCTTGGTCGACGTCGATGGTCGTGTGGTTGTTGTAGAAGTTCAGGGCAATCGCCAGCGCGACAGCCGCTTCGGCGGCGGCGAGCACGATGACGAACAAGGCCATCAGTTCGCCGTCCAGGCCCAAGGTCTCGCTGCGGAGGAACCGGCTGCCGAAGGCGACGAAGTTGACGTTCGCTCCGTTAAGCACCAGTTCCACACCCATCAGGATGCCGAGCACATTGCGCTTCGTGGCCATGCAGACCGCGCCGGTCACGAACAGCACGGCGCCAACCGCGAGGTAGTGCGAAACGGTGATCGGATCGGTGAACGGATTCATAAGCTGGCTCCGCCGTAGGGCGGACTGGCGTTTTCGAAAGGATGTCGATCCAACCTCGCCACTAGTCCATTTGCGACCACAAACTCGGCCGGCCTGCGCGGAGCAGACCAATCAGCGCGAGCACCGGCCCCAGCATGGCGACAAGCAGCACCACGGCTGGCAGGGCGCCGAGTCCGGCATTGAGCACGAGCACCGCCTGCAGCAAGGGAACGGCAACGAGTCCAACGGCTCCCCAGCGCTGCCAGAAGTGAACCACTAGCAGCAGGAGAATATTGACCAGAAACAACAAGCCCATCACCGGCCAGAACCAATCGGGGGCCGACTCGGACCAGGCGACGACTCGATCCAAGAATCGGCCGACGCCTTGCTCCTGAGGGGGCAGGGTGGAACGTTCTCGCACGGCAACCGCGAAACAAAACAGCATGAGTAGCGCGTTGACGACGATGCCCGATACGATGCCAGCCGTCACAGCGAAACGTCGTCGGGGCCGGACCTTCACCGGCGGCGACGCAGTTCGTTCGAAAGGAGCTCCCTTGGCGACGCGCTTCGTGCGGGCCATGTAGCCCGCGCCGATCAGCACCACCAGCAGGTGCACCGAGATGATCACAAACGGCAGCAAGTAGCCCGACATGCCCCGCGCCAGGCGGGCGTTGTGCGGATCGAGCTTGTCGACGCGGACGCCCGAGAGGGCGAGTCCGATCGGGGCCGTCGTGCGGGCGTCGGCCATCGCGATGGCGTCGCGATCGGCCCGCGGTGTTGCCCACGACTCGACGCTCATTCCCGAGCGAAGCAACAGCAGCAGCAGCGAAGCTCCGACAATCGCTCCCAGCACCCATTCCCCCGCGCCGGTCTTCATCGACACGAAGCGGTC
>JAEZAS010000149.1 GCA_023430365.1 Planctomycetota bacterium | reverse complement strand
GCGTTAGCGAGGCCCACCGAGCAATGCGACCAAATAATTCGGTTGATGGTGGGCCTTGCTAACGCTCGGCCCACCCTACGAGTTACTACGAGTTACGAGCCCTCTTTGCAAAACAGCCCGGCCGTGTCGTGTTCGACCAGGCCGAGCTGTTTGTAGATCTTCAGCAGGGATTCGTCGTCGGTGGGGGCCTGAACTTCGACTTGGGCCATATGCTGCTCGGCAAGTTGCCGAAAGGCTTCGCCGAGAAGCAAGGTAGTCAGCCCTTCCTCGCGCGCTTCCGGCGTGTCTTCCAGGCGAACCATGCCGACGGTTCGCACTCCCCAGGCTCGCGAAAGTGGGAGGATTTCCCAAAACGTCGCCGAAATGATCGAGTCGCTTCCATCCCGAAGGGTCAGCTTGACCCTCAACCACTCGGCGTGAGACCAGACGCAGTTCTCCCACCAATTATCGGGGAGCACATCCGTGCAACACGTGACCTGAAACTTCTTGCGCAACTGCATCTGCTTGAAATCGATCACCGATCGGCAACCAATCAAAGAGCGATGCAGCAGCAGACGCTTGTTGGTCTCGCGATATCCGGCGGCCGAGAAGAGCTCGCGAGCTGCCAGGTCGGAACCGAGAATGCCCGACATGTCGCAGCTGCCATAGAGCCCCACGTAGAAGCCGTTGAAGGGAAAGCGGATTCCAGCATACAGCCGCCGGGCTCCGCGTCGCCGCAGGTAATCCTCTGCCGCCGAGACGAGCTCCAGCGCAATGGTCGCCCGCTCGGGATGCGGGGCCGTGAGGACCATTTGAATCGAACCTTGCTGATGGTCGATCCCGCTCATGTCCTCATTGGCGCCAAACGACGCATGGGCAAAGCCGACCGGGCGGGCGCCGTCGACGGCCAGGATCAGGCCTTGGCGATCGAAGTAGGGCTTCGAGAGCACCAAATCCTCGATCATGGCCGCGGTGACCGGTTGCATCCGCCCTCGCAGCGGCGGCTGCGAACGCCAGATCTCCGCCAAAGCGGGCGGATCCCAGTTCTGAAAGGCGCGGTAGCGAATCAAGGAAAATTACCCAGCACGCAGGCAATGCGGACCGTGGAGGAAGGTTCTGCCGAGCGCACCGAAGGATGCTCCCTCGGCGGACAGCAGGGGCGTGATCAATACTATCGGCAAGTTGTCCGCTATCAATCTACGCGTCATCTCCACAGATGCAACGCCGCTACGCGTTTCTCGCTGGAATCTGCACCCAAACTGCATCGTCCACCACCTTAGTTTCGAACCGTGGATGGACCAACGATTGGCTCGTCTGATGCTGGCCGGTTACGACGTCGAATTGCCAACCGTGCCAGGGGCAGGTGATGATGCAGCCGTCGAGCCAGCCCTTTCCGAGGGGCCCACCTTGGTGTGGGCAGATGCCATCGAGGGCGAAGAACTCGCCATTGACGTTGAATAGGGCGACGATCCGATCCGCTGCGACACACTCGAGCGACTTGCCCGGCGGGCACTCGGAGACAGCAGCGACGCGATGCCAGTCATTGGTCGGCATGGGGATGGACGGTTCAGGCGGCGGGGCGGTGTTCCGCGTCTTCGGACTCGGCTTGCGGAGCAGTCTTCGGCTTGCGACCCCGTCGAGGGGGCATATCCTTCCAGCGACGGTGAACCCACCAATACTGGTGAGGCGAGTGGCGAACTTCCTGCTCCAAAAGCCGATTGTACCACTGCGTGAGGCCGCGCACGTCGCGCTGCTCGTCGGTGAGATCTTGCGGATCGGCAACGCCTGAAAGGCCAAACTCAAACTGCATGGGGCGATCGGTGCGACGCATGTAGACGACCATCATCGGCGCACGATTCAGGAGGGTGAACAGAGCGAGCGCCTTATGGCAAGAGGCGGGACGACCCATGAAATCGACCCACACTCCTCGTTTGCCCGCATTTTGGTCCCCCAGCAACACCAGGGTTCCGCCGGTATTCAGCACGGCATCGGCCTGCGGTGCGCTACCCACTTTGGGGAGGATGAACTGCCCTTTCAATTCGCGGAAGCGGTTCAGGTAGCTATCGAGGTACGGATTGTCGAGCGTCCGGGCGACGGTGAACGTCGAAAAACCGAGCACGCCGCTCATAAACCCAGCCAGTTCGAAGTTGCCAAAATGGGCCGCCACGGCCACGCACGGCCGGGTGGAGAGCATCAAGCTCACCATCTCGGCCTTGCCCTTGACGGTGACGTATTGGCGCCAGTTCGTATCGTGAATCTTCCGCGGGGCGTGAGCAATTTCGCAAACGAGGAGCACCAGATGCTCCCACATCTCGCGAGCGACCTGCCTTCGCTCCGAGTCAGTCAGGTCGGGCCGGGCAATGGATAGGTTTTCGTCGATCACCTTTCGACGGAGTTTTACCACGTCGTACAGTAGCCAACTCAGCACGCGCGCGACCGCCTGGCAGGTTTCAATCCGAACCGCCTGCACGAGTGATATGAACACACGCACTAGCAGATACACCAGCCAATCACCAAAACGCTGCACCAACGAATCCTTTCGCAAATGAGCCGGATGCAGGTCTGGCTCCTGCCCAAGCTCAACGACGGCGGAACAATCCGAGAGCGATTGTGGCAGCAAGATCGCCTGTGGGAAAGATCGGTTTGCCCGGCCTGCCGATTCGATCTTTTCGTCGTCTGCTATCGCCCCTATACTCCCGCGCCAATTGATCTTCGGCACGGACGCCGTGGAATTGCACCAGCGCCACTAGTCGGCAGGAGGCCGCTCATGAGCAAGCGCATTCGGATCCGCCTCGCGCTGGCGACCTTCACGGTTGCCCTGTGTGTCGCGGGAATTGCTTTTGCCCAATTAGGTGGTATCCCCAGCACGGCAAATCCGGTCCCGACGACCACCCTGGCGCCCCCATCCAGCTCAGCAACCGTCCCGGCCACGGCCGGCTCTCTTTCAGCGGTTCCTTCGAACTCGCTGCCAACCACTGCCAGCCCGCCGCAGCCTGCCTCGACTCTCCCGCCGGCCGCCGCTGTAGCCCCTTTGGCGCCGTCCAGCGTTACTCCAGTCGCTCCCCCTGTCGCATCTCCCCCGCCAGCCAGCGTTCCAGCCACTCAGCCACTGGCTGGGATATCAAAAACCACCACAACGACTCCCCCGCCCTCCCCTGCAACCCCGACGGTCACTCCCCTATCC
>JAEZAS010000128.1 GCA_023430365.1 Planctomycetota bacterium | reverse complement strand
TTATCACCCGCCCGGGGCTGAGAACAGAACAGCCCGCGAGGCCCTAGCGGCGACTTCCTCGCCTTAGTCTGCCTGCCTGCCTCCACCCTGCCGCCACCACCAGGCGCCAGTTACGTCCGCCGGGTGTTGATAAACCTCCGGGGTTTATCAACACCCACCCCGGTCACAGGGGCCCCCAACTTGTTGATAAACCGGCCGGGTTTATCAACAGCCCCGCGTCGCAAGTCGGCCGGCCCTGCCTCAACTCGGGAAGCGAGCCAGCCCGCCGAAGGGCGGAAGCGTTCACCTTGCGGACCAAACGCCCAGACAACTCCAGACAATCTATTCATCAAGTATACACGACTATCAGGTCACGGTCAATTTTCAAGTCAGCGCGTCAAACTCCGCACCCCATCCGCAGCTTAGGCCCGTTTGTCCCCGCTCGTGTGTTCCTCGATCTTCTGCTCCAGGAACTCGACCGCCTTCTGCAACTGCGGATCGATCTGGGTGAGCGGTTTCGCGACCGACGCTTCGCCGTTGCCATCAGCTTCGGTGGCGTTGTTCGATTCCTTCGCTGAATCGTCTCCCTCCATTCCCGCGTCCTTGGCAGGCTCCGTCGAAGAGGAGTCCCCGCTCGTTCCTTCCAGCGGCTGAATGTCGCGTTGCCGCCGCGCCTTGGCGATCTGGGTCGCCTGTTCGGTGCTCAGGTTCACTTCCAGCGCGGGATCGGGCCGCACGCCCCAGTCGTCCGTGTCCTTGGCGTCCTTCCGCTTGTGAATGTCCTTGCCGCTCGGACGCCAATAGCTGGCAATCGTCAGCCGCAGGGCGCTCCGGTTTCCTTCCAGCGGCAGGACGTTTTGCACCGTTCCCTTGCCCCACGACCGCTGGCCACCGACCACTGCCCTTCCCTGGTCCTGCAGGCAGCCCGCCACAATCTCGCTTGCGCTGGCGGAGTACTTGTCGACGAGCACGACCATTGGCACATCCTTACCCAGTTCCACCCCCGGGGTGGCCGAAAACGAGGCCCGCTCGACCCCGCCGCGCCCGCGGGTCGTCACGATAATGCCTCCATCGAGGAACAGGTCGCAGGTCTCAACCGCCGCGTCCAGCAGTCCCCCGGCATTGCCCCGCAGATCGAGGATCAATCCTTCGATGTGGTTGCCCGGTTGGCGATAGCCTTGCAGCGCCTTCTTAAGTTCTTCCGGCGTGTCCTTGCCGAACGTCGTCAGCCGGATGTAGCCGATGTTCGGATGGTCCTCGAGGCGATAGACCCAACTGCCATCCGCCCGCCGACGGTCACCGAGCACCGATTCAATCGGAATGCGGGCTCGGTTGAGCGTGACTTGAATCGGCTCCGCCGCATCGGCCCGCAACAGCTTGAGCCGGACCTCCGACCCCTCGGGGCCACGCATCAGCTCGACCGAGTCTTCGAGCGTCATCCCCTCCGTGTCCTTGCCGTCGATCTCGATGATCTGATCCCCCGAGCGCAAACCCGCCTTGTAGGCCGGCGTGCCGACGAGCGGCGTCATCACGGTCAATCGCTTCGTTTCCGGATTGAGCTCGACCACGATCCCGACGCCGCCAAACTCCTGGTCGAGATTTTCGCGCAGCCGGTTGTACTCTCCGGGAGTCACAAAGCCCGAGTAGGAATCGAGCTGCCCGACCATCCCCTCCATGGCCCCTTCGAAGAGGGCGCGAGAATCGACCGGGTCGACATACTGCGTCTCGATGATGTTCATCACCTCGCTCAGCGTGCCGACATAGCGGTTCCGCGCAGCGCGATGATAACAGGCGATCGAGAGAAAGGCGGCCAGAAAGATGATCAGCAGATTGCGTCGCGGCATGCGAAAGACTCCGTGGAGTCAATCGTGGACGCGGTCCGCCACTCTGTCAACGCTCCCCGTAGGGTAGGCTTCCAGCCTGCCCGTGAAAGAACAATTCCAGCCAGCCCCCTAAACCCGTAGCTGAATTCGCCAGAATTCAGAAGCCCCGCGAGTTGAGCCCGCATTCGTCTGAATTCTGGCGAATTCAGCTACCGCGGAGGAAACCCGCACCGGCGACTACTATCTTTCCGGCCGCAGATCTTCCGCCGGAACGAACGCCCGGTTCACAATCAACATCGCCAGGGCATACGGCACGAGCCCCGTGATCAAACCGATCGAGAGCCACACGAACACGCCGATCGCCAGCATCAGCGGCCGGGCCAGGCGATTCCAGATCAGTACCGGAAACAGCAATTCGTAGGCGACGATCAGATGCGTCCAGGCGTTGAGCACGCGGGGATACTCCCGCAGCCAGCTCAAGTCGAACGGCCGGCTATGCGTTTGGGCCAGCAAGAGCCAAACGCCTTCGCCGCTCCACCAGGCGTCGCCATAAAGCTTCGAGAGGCCGATCATGGCGTAGAACGCGGCGCCGTGCACCTGAATCAACCGCACCGACACAACCGCCGCGATCGAACGTTCCGGCAGCTTCCAGCCAAGCCGGCCATAGAGCCAGCGATCGACCGACAAGCGCGCCCCCGCCGGTCCGAAGCAGAGATAGAACAGCAGCATCGAGAGCACCGGCTCCAATTGGCCGGTGAGCATCGGGGCCCGATGGCTATAGCTCAGCACGATGAGAAGCGTCAGGACGCTGGTCACCCGCGTGAATACACCGAGCGTCAAGGCGATCGCAATCACAATCGCCACGGCATGCACCGCCCACAATTCGCTCGGTTGCTGGAAGAACGTCAGGTAGCTGAAACCGTACCCGCCTCCCCCCTGCAAAGCCTCCAGGTTGCGAATCACGGAGACCGGCAAGATGCCGTTATTGGCGAACCACCGTGTCAGGTCGCTGTTGAACGACAACAGATGCAGCACCGTCACCAGGCCTGTGCCGATACGAATGACCGCCAGCGGCAGCGGATCGATGGCGGTGAACCAGAACCGATTCCAGCCGTGCCCGATGCCTTCAACCAGATTTTGCCAGTAGCGGGGCGAAAGTGTATTCATCGCAATCGTTCAGCGTTCGGAAAGGGCGGAAGCACGGGCAACGAGTCGCAAGCGGACTAGGGTCGGTTCGGCTGGGCGGCCGAAGTGCCTTGGCGCGGCGCCACTTCGCCGCGGCCGGCCCGCTTGTTCACCGAGACTTGCCCTTCCTCGTCGTAGAACACGTCGGCCTCGTAGCCGACCACGTCGTATTGCGGAGCGGTCGGATCGTCCGCAGGAAAGCCGGGCAACAAAACGCTCGCGTCGGCCGGCTGGCTCATCCGTTGCACCGACCGCACGACGGCGGCCTTGGCGTTGTTCTCATCCATCAGCCGGCGACCGACGGCCCGGGCGATTTCGGCGCTCAAGTCATCGAACTGGTCCGATTCGCCGTAGAACGACAGCACGTTGGCCAGGCCGAAGTAGCGGCGGCGATCGCCCAGCCAAGCGCTGCCTCGATCGGGCAGCACGACCGTCTTGATGGCCTGCTGGTTGGCGACCGGTTCGTCGCCGCGTGGGTAGAGCTCGACGACGATCACCCGGTCGTCGTTCTCACCGCCATGCGTGAGATAGAACGGGGTGAAGTCGGGGTCGAACTTGAAGTATTCCGTGTAGGGGCGAAATACGCCCACCAGGTCGGCCTGCAACCGCGAGCGGCGGAAGTTCGCGAACAGCACCGCGAAGACACAGCAGAGATGAATGAAAATCAGCAGCGAAACGATGCTCAGAACGGCAGACTGCTGCGATTTGTTTTCAGGCGGGTTCGATGCCATAGCTTCAAGCGATTAAACGGGCCGGCGGGCTGGCGATGGGCATCCGTTCGCTCGACTGGCATCCTCCTGAAGCCGTGATATCGGCGGGCCCGACTCCGAGGCTGCAGCACAAGGCTGGGCACTCTACGCAGGCCGCACAAGCGTTGCGGTAGGAAAGGTGAATGTCGGATTTTAGAAGGGGGGATTTTCAGGATTCAGAGTTTAGAGAGCAGAGGTCAGAGTTCAGGCCAGGCAAACGGTCCGAAGGGGTTCGGTTGGCCTAATCCCTACTTCTGAAATCTGAGTTCTGCCTTCTGAACTCTCGCTCCCAACTCTACATCCCAAAAAAGAAAGATCGGACCCAGTGAAGAGTCCGATCTTCCGTATTTTCTGCTTGCCGCAGGGCTGTCAACCAACAGGGGAAACTGACAGACCTGTAAGCGTAAGCTTCGCGGCAACAACCCGCGAAGGCAGAAGTTAGTTGTTGTCAGCCGGCGGCGGGGGGGCGTCATTGCCAGCCGGTGCGGCAGCTTCGGCAGCCGGAGTAGCGGCTTCGACCGGAGCCGGGCCAGCAGCGTCAACCGGAGCACCCTGGATGGCGCCTTCAACCGGAGCAGCGTAAACGGCGCCACCACAGGTCGGCGGGCAAACCGGAGCAACCGGAGCGCCACAGCACGACGGCGGGCAGGCCGGAACGCCACAGCAATTGTTGTAGCCGTGGCAGCCATGGCAGCGGTGACGGCGGTGATGACGACGGCCGTGGCAGCCACAGCAATCTTCAACAACCGGACCGCAGCACTGAACAGCGCCGCCGCAACCACCGTGGCAGCCATGGCAGCGGTGACGACGATGGTGACGGTGATGACGACCGCTGCAGCCGCAGCAGTCAACGTAGCCACCGCAGTCGTTTCCGCCACAGCCGTGGCAGCCGAACAGCGCGGCCGAAGCCTTGTTCTCACCGCCCACCAGGGCGATGCCGACGAGCGCGAAAAACATCGCGGCGCCCAGAACGACGATACGATTCATTCTCGAATCCTCCAAAAAGCTTAACAGGTACCGAAAGCCGAAACTCATGTTGCCGTCATGTTGCCTCACCTCACTCTCGACGGCGCTCGAGCGAGGCGCGACCTTGCGTACCCTGCGAGAACCTCGCACCTTCGTCCTGCTGATCCCTGTTTAGTGAAGCTTTGCGGGTTGCGAAGGATGTAGCGATCACACAGGCTAGGCCGCTAGGTTAGCATGCAAGAAAGCAGTGTCAAGTGTCCAAAGTCAAAATAGGAAGCCTGGGTTTGAGGCGCAAGAGACGCTGAGGTTACCGACATATGTAGGCCGTGGTCGGCCCAATGTCCAGCTTCAGCATGCGCATGAAAAAAGCCCGCCGGACAATCCAGCGGGCCTTTACAGGCTCGATGTAACTTTATTTTGCGATGACACTTACAACGATCGGACGTGTCAGCAATGTACTTGGCGATTGACGTTCGCAAGGCTCCAGCGTTTTAACGCTGGATGCTCTCTTGTGCTGGCATTTGGGGACCAGCAGGAGCCTGAGCGGTCTCGGCGGCGGCGGCTTGCTCCTGCGCTGCTAGCGCGGCCTCATGCTTCTGCATCATGTCTTGAGGATCTTCGAAATTCAAAAACTGCGGCGGCTGACCGGGCAGAAGTTCCAGGGCCATGCCGGCGATCCGCCAACCCTCGGCCTGGCGACGAAGCACCCACACGATCTCGTACGTAATGGCGCCGTCGGGATAGGTCTCGGTCCAAACGCTACTCACATGAGCTCCGTTCGGGTTTTCTTCCAGCACCTTGCCGGGCGAAACCTGATAGGTGGCGCCCGGAGCGCTCTGCGGAGCCACGGCAATCTCGTGCTTCGCCGTCTCTTCGCGGGCCTTGGTCGTCAGCAGGGCGGCCGTCGTAGCTTCGTCGCCTGCCTTCAACGCGGCCAGGAACGTGGTGACGACCTGCTCGGGCGCCGCTTCCACCGCCACCGCGACCGGCTGGCGCGCCGGAGCGCTAACAGCATTGCTAGCGGTGTCGTTCTGCGCCGGAGCGCCAGACTGCGCCGCGGGCTCCGGCTCGGACGAGCTGTTGCAGCCAACCCATACGCAGGCCGACAAGGCCAAGGTGAAAATCGTGGCGGTCCGCTTCATGAGAGCATCCATTCTCTGCGAGCTGTGAGGGAGACAAGCTCTTCTGGGCAACTGTGCGAGGCACCGCAAGGCGGATCGCGAGGATACGCTGCTGTCTCCATGCCTCTCCCCGGCCATCCTCTACCGGGTTCGGAATCGGCGTGGGAGTTTGCCAGGAAGCATCAAACGGGTCAAGGCGAATGCGCCGTGTCGCCCTGGCGAATCGACTGTAGCAGTGCCCCTTCCCCCTCTCATTCAGGGGATCGAGTAATACTGATTGCAGACGGTCAGGCGGGCCGAAGTCCTCATGGTTGCGGGCGAAGTCGTCGCGAAGTTTCGGGTGCACAGGCCCGCCTCGCGCGACGGATCTCCCGATTCGCCTGGAGCCCCCTCGTGGCCACGACCGAAGCCAACGCGCCCCCACCGAGCCGGCTGCCCCCCAAACCGGCCGCCGCCACGGCCGCCCCTCATCCCGCCAAAGCCTGGCATAAGTGGGCGCTGATCGCTGTGGCTTCGCTCGCCGTCCTGGCCGCGGTTATCAAAGCGACGCCCTTCCTCGTCGTCGGCACCTCAATGGCCCAGACCGTTCAGGTCCGTCGCGAACAGTTTCACGAGGAACGCATCGGCGAGGTGATCCAGCCGTTCAACACGCTTGTGAATGAATACTTCGCCCAGGCCAAGCAATTCTTCTATCAGCGAACCGGCGATCCCGTCACCTCCGCCCAGATGGCCTGGCAGGCCCTCGACGACCTGCGCTAGCAGCAGGCGTTCGCACTGGCCTACTTCGACAGCTTCTATCTCTTCGCCGCGGTCGCCGTCCTGCTGCTGGGCCCCGCGCTACTCATGAAGCGGTCCGTCGCGGAAAAGGGAGCCCTCGTTGGAGCGGAGTAGTCGCCCTGGGACGTCCCGATGCACCAGTGGCACAGCCATGTGGACCTGTCGATAGCCCGCCGCAGCGACGCCCAACCTGCGAAACGATCGAAATAACGTCCGTCGACTGGCGTCTTGCCGCGATATTTGTCCAGTTGCAGGGCTCGAACGTGGAATCGCCTGCCGGGGCGTCCCTGCCTCCCCTGCCCTGGCCCGGCAAGCTAAACTGAAGGAAGCGGATCTTCTCGCTCCTTCCCTCCCCTTCTCGCTCGCCTTCCGGCAAGCGCCCCAGGCATGCCTCGCGTTGGTCTGTTTGTGCCTTGTTACATCGACCAGTTCTATCCCGACGTCGGGCTGGCGAC
>JAEZAS010000099.1 GCA_023430365.1 Planctomycetota bacterium | reverse complement strand
ACTTCGGCCACCACTTCCGGATCGTTGTCCTTCAGCAGTTTGCCGAGCAGCGGGCGGACGACTTCCGGCGGAGCGTGGAGTTCGAACAACCCACGAGCGGCCGCCTGACGCATGAACGATTCTTTCGACTGCAGCCCTTCGATGAGTTCTTTGACCGCCTCATCGCGGAGTTGCTTGTCGCTCGGGTTGGTCTTAGCGGCGGCCCAGGTGGTGATCATGTCGAAGAACGGATCATTCTTCACGTCAACTTCCTGGAGGGCCTTCGTGGCCGCGGGATCGCCGATCTGGCCGAGGGCGAAGGCGGCGCCGTACTGCACCGACGGCTGCTTATCGCCGAGGGCCTTGACCAGGGCGGCGACGGCTGGCTTCGACGCGGGGCCGATTTCGCCCAGGGCGACGGCGGCTTGCATGCGGACTTCGGGCTCCTTGTCTCCAAGGGCCTTCGTCAGAGCGGGGACCGCTTCCTTCGCGTCGGGACCGATCTCCGAAAGGACAACGGCTGCCCAGTAACGAGCCTTGGGGCTTTCCAGGGCCGAAATCAGGGCCGGAACGACTTCCGCGCCCCCTTCAGCCAGCGTGTGCAGCGCCGGCTGAACGACGGCGGGATCCTCGTCTTCGAGAACCTTCACAACGATCGGCCGAATCACCTGCGGAGCAGGATTGAGATTGCGCAGGGCCCGGAGAGCGGCGCGGCGCACGTCGGGAGATTTGTCGACTAGCACCCCAGCCAAGGCTTTGATCGTGCCCTCCTCTGCAGGAGGGTACACGCCTAGTGCGTAAGCGGCGTAGGCCCGAACGGCGGGGCTCTCGTCCTTGAGCGCCTTCAGCAGGGCTGGGACAGCCGATTCGGCTGGAGTTTGAACGGCGACCAGGGCCCGGATGGCCTGAACGCGGAGTTCGGGACTGCGGGAGCCGAGGGCCTGGATGAGCTGCGGAGCGGCGGACGTGGCGCCAGGGCCGAGATCCGCCAGGGCGTGGGCGGCAGCGAGTTGCTTTTTCGCATCACCGCCGCGGAGGTCCGCAGTGAGTTGCTCCACGCTCGGCTGCGCCGCTGCTGCGGCAAGCGAGAAAGAAGAGGCAGAAAATAGGGCTACCGCCAGCCCACTCAAGACAACCAGACCGAGGCGCTTCATGAATATCACCGCTTGAACGTCACGTTGAGAAATCACCGCGAGGGGCTAATTAACACTATAAAGTGAGTCGCACTGATTTCTATACTATACTTCGTTTCGCCGACGAAGATTTCGTCCACGGCAAGTCTGGACCGACTTGCCCTCGCTCGCCTGCGGCGGGCGACAGTCGCTGGCCGAGCGGTGAATTCCGACTTAGACTGTAGACGCCCCTCGTTGGCAATCATCTTGATGAAGGAAAGTGGGTCATGAAGTGTTCTGCAGCGATCGCAGTGGCTGTTGGTCTCTTATTCGTCGTAGCCAATGACTCCGCCGAGGCGCAGTACTACGGATATCCGGTCGAATCCCACGCCTCGACCGCAGAAGAAGGCATCGCCAACGGCATGGCGAACATCATCAGCTCGGCCGGCGCGGCCAATCTGATGAACGCTAAGGCGGCCACCGAGGCCGAGAGGGCCCGGGCGGAATACATCCGCAATCGGATGGCGGCAACCGAGACCTACTTCAACATGCGGCGGGTGAACGAAGCCTATCGCAAGGACACCCAGGGTCGTCCGCTGTCGATGGAGCAGTACGTTCGCCTCGCTCGGCTGGAAGCCCCCGAGCGTCTCAGCCCGAGCGAGCTCGACACGTTCAATGGCAAGATCTACTGGCCGCCGCAACTGATGGCCGACGCCTACGCCCCGCTGCGTAAGCAGATCGAAGATCTGTACAACCGGCGGGCGCGCGGCGATCTGTCGACCTACGGCTCGATCAAGACGGCGACGGCCGAGTTTCTGGATGTGCTGAAGCGCGACATCGACAAGTTTGCTCCCCAGGACTACGTCCGCTCCAAGAACTTCGTCGAGAGCCTGGGTTACGAAGCCGGCTTCGCCGTGCGGTAAGCACGAACTTGGGCAGAGCCGGAGCGTAACGACGCTCCGGAGAACGGCAGCGTGATCTCACCTTAGCAAGCTATGCTGCCCAGGCGTCGCCACATCTGGTGGCGCTTCTCGCACCGCCTTCTCTTGCGGTGGTTTTCCGGCAGATGTGATCTGCCGGCTGAGAGGGGCGTTTAGAGCGTCGCGAAATTCTTCAGGATGGTCAGTCCTGCCGCCTGGCTCTTTTCCGGGTGGAACTGCGTGGCAAAGACGTTGTCGCGCCATACGGCCGCACAGAACGGTCCGCCATATTCGGTCTCGATGGCGACGACCGTCGGATCTTCCGGCACGCAGTAGTACGAGTGGACGAAGTAGAAGTGCTCGCCGTCCTCGAGGCCTGCCAGGTGAGGGGCCGCCCGGCGAAAGGCGCCGCGGTTCCAGCCCATGTGGGGCACCTTGAACTGCCGCGGCAGATCGAACCTCCGCACCTCGCCTCGCAGTACGCCGAGACCTTCGAAGCGTCCCCCTTCGAGGCCGATATCGAAGAGCAACTGCATCCCCAGGCAAACGCCCAGAAACGGCTTGCCGGAGTCGATGGCCTGGTGAATGGGATCGACCAGTTCGCGCCGCTGCAATTCGGCGATGGCGTCGCCAAAAGCTCCCACGCCGGGAAGCACAATCCGCTCCGCCTCGGCCAGTTCGGCAGGATCGGAAGTGATGATCGCAGGATGCCCGACGCTTTCGAACGCCTTCTGCACGCTGCGAAGGTTACCCATCTGGTAGTCGATGATCGCGATGGTCATGGGAGCCGAGGGAAAAGGGACAAGGGAAAAGAGCAAAGGGAGGGAAAGGTTGAGTCGGGGTAGCGTTCAAATCTTAGTGTCTCGACCCTTGTCCCTTATCCCCGAGTTCCCTTTTCTCTTCCCAAGAAACGCTAACAGCCCGCCTGCGGAAACCGCGGACGGGCTGTTCAAAGCGAGGCCGACGGGGCTCGAACCCGCAACCACCGGATCGACAGTCCGGTACTCTAACCAATTGAGCTACGGCCCCTAACGAGACTTTGAATTTTACCGTGGAAGTGAAAGCTCGCAAGTGGCGGTACGCCCCAACCGGCGAGCATTTTTCTGACATTCGTAAGCCTATATCGGTTGTGCGGTTATCGCAGGCCAGCAAATTTTTACCCGCCTCCGGGCCGATTCCAAGCTACGCTTTTGCGGGCCCCGTGCATGGGCGCGGCCTATACCCCCTTTTTCGGGAGTTCGCAGGCATGAATCAGGTTTCTCGGTACATCGACCAGGTGATTCGACTGGTCGGCGATTTCGGAACGTATCACTGGGTTGGCATCGGCGCGCTGCTGATCGTGGTCGGCGTTGTCTGCATGCGGGGTTTCGGATCCCAAAAGGCGTACTAGAAGGACCAGGGACGACCGCCCGGGTTCGCGCCGGGCCGGCGACGTCGCTGCAAAAAAGGACTGGCGATGATCTTGAGCCTCGGTCTTCCGGCAACAGTGGCCCTCGCCGCGGTGGTGGCGCTAGGCTACCTGTTTCTGCGCTGCAGTCGCCTTTCGCTCACCGATCGCATCTCCGCCCGGCGAGAGCTGAAGCGGGCGAAGGCGATCATCCGCGACCTGGAACGGGTCGGCCAGCTCGTCCGCTCCGACCTCGCCGAGCACCAGATCACGCTGCGCTACTTCGAAGCTCAGGTGAATGAGCTTTGCAAGAATCCAGCCAACGAAGCGGGTTGGCAGCAGCTCGCCGAGGAAGCGGGACGCCTGCTCAAACCGACGCAGCGGCTGGCGACGCAAATCGCTCACGCCTATGACGAGCTGCGGCAGCAGACGCATCACTTGATGTCGTTCACCGAGGTCCGCACCGATCCGTTGACCGGGCTGATCAACCGTTCGGCGTTGGACGAAACGCTCGTGAACCACCTGGCGATGAACGCTCGCTACGGCAGCGTGTTTTCGATCGCCCTGTTCGACCTCGACCACTTCAAGCAGGTCAATGAACAGCACGGCCGGCTGGCCGGGGACCGATTGTTACAGCAGATGGCCCTGATTCTCGACCAGTACGTCCGCGAAACCGACATCGTCGCCCGCTTTGGGGGCGAGGAATTTGTGGTTGTCCTGCCGAGCACCGAACTGGCGGGAGCCTGCAAGTTTGGCGAACGGATGCGGACGATGATCGCCAAGGGGGCTTCGCTCACCGTCAGTTGCGGCGTCGCGACGGTCGAAGAAGGAGACGATGCCGGAAGCTTGCTCGAGCGAGCCGAAACGGCGCTGCAGGCTGCCAAGTCCTCGGGACGCAACATCGTCTTCCAGCACACCGGTGATGCGGTCCTCCCGGTAGCTAAGAGCGATGACGGGCTAGGAGATGCCGAAGCGGCTGTCCGACCGCGCTGGCGCTCGAGCGATTTGCCAATGACTGGCAGCGAGTCGCCGTCGCTGGCCGACGATAATCCCACACCGCCGATCGTGCAGTTTCCCGCGTTGCCATCGGCGCCAAACTCGCCGATCGGCTGAGACTATTCACTCGGCGACAACGCCCGGAACCATTTGCTAATCGGGTGTGCGCTTGGAGCGGGTCACGACGGTTTCCAGCGCCTGGCGGTCGATCGGTTTGACCAGATGCTCGTCGAAGCCGGCCGCATACGAGCGGCGGCGGTCCTCTTCCTGCCCCCAGCCCGTGAGGGCGACGAGCGTCAACTGCGAGCCCCAGGGGCGCTTGCGGAGCTGCATGGCGGTGTCGTAGCCGTTCAGCTTGGGCATGCCGATATCGAGCAACACGACATCGGGCCGAAACGCGTCGGCAACCTGCAGTGCCTCCAGTCCGTCGTGGGCGACTTGCGTCTCATTGCCCATCAGGTGGAGCATGCGAGACAGACTGACCGCGGCATCGCGGTTGTCGTCGACGACCAGAATCCGTCTACCGCCCAGTGGTGTACTGTTGGCGACGACCTCCGGTTTGGCGGCCGCATCTAAGGTCGATAGCACGGGGAGCGTCACGCTAAACGTGCTCCCCTGCCCTCTCCCGCCGCTTTGAGCGCTCACGGATCCGCCGTGCAACTCGACAAAACGCTTCACGAGCGTGAGACCGATGCCGAGGCCGCCGCGAGATTTCTCCAGCGAGCGGTCGACCTGCGTAAACATTTCGAAGACCGTCGTCAGCATGTCGGACGGGATGCCGATACCCTGGTCGGCGATCGCGATTTCGACGGTGTTTTCACTGCGTCGGGCGACGATATCGATTCGCCCGCCTGGTTCGCTGTAGCGGGCGGCGTTGTTCAGCAGATTGCCGAACACTTGGGCCAACCGCGTGAAGTCGCCGTCCAGGAGAATCGGCTCACTCGGCAGATCGAGCGTCACCTCGTGGCGAGCCTGGCGGATGATCGGTTCGCTGGTCTCCATCGCGCTGGCAAGCACCTGGCCCAACTCGACGCGCTCCTTGCGCAGCTCGATCTTGCCTCGGCTGATGCGGCTAAGATCGAGCAAGTCGTCAATCAGGCGGACCATCTGCGCGAGCTGCCGCTGCATGATGTCGCGGGCTTCGGCGACGAGGTCTGAATCGTCTGGCGCGAGGCCGATCAATTCCAAACCGTGGCGCAGCGGAGCGAGCGGGTTGCGCAGTTCGTGGGCGAGCGTTGCCAGGAACTCGTCCTTGCGACGATCCGCCTCACGCAGGGCCTCGGCCTGGTGGACTCGCTCGGTGACGTCGATCGTAACGCCGTCGAAGCTGCTCGGTTTGCCCTGGGCGTCGTAATGGGCCCGGCCGATGGCGCGAATCCAGCGCTCGCGGCCATCGAGTCCGATGGTCCGATACTCAATGTCGTAATCGCTCTTCTCAAAGAGGGCCTTTTCGATGGCCCGCTGGGTGCGATCGCGATCGTCGGGATGGAGACGTTCGCGAAAGACGTCCATCGTCACTTCGTAGTCCGGCGGCAAACCGAAATGTTCCTTGACCGTCGGGTTCCAGTCGAGCTTGTCGAAGGGCAAGTCGCAGTACCAGAGACCGATCTGGCTGGAATTGACGACCAGGTCGAGACGGGCACGGCTTTCCTTCAGCGCGGTTTCGGCTCGGACGCGCTGATCGATGTCGATCACCGAGCCGATGTAGCCGAGGAAATTGCCTGCTGCGTCGCGGCGGGCCCGACCGGCGTCGATGACCCAGGAATACCCGCCATCGGCTCGCATTAAACGATGCTCGGAGACGAACGGCGCCCGTGCCGCGTTCGCGTCGAGAAACGCCTTGCGCACCGCTTCGCGGTCGTCGGGATGGACGGCGTTCGTCCAACCGAGCCCGAGTCCTTCTTCCTGGGTTTGGCCCGTGAATTCATACCAACCGAGCGACAGGAAGGAGCAATAGCCGTCGGGCTCAGTGATCCAAAGCATCGCCGGGGCTGTGTCGGCGAACTCGCGGAACCGTGCTTCGCTTTGACGCACCCGACCTTCGGCCCGAGCTCGCTCCACATAGGCCCAGCAGCGCTCCACGACAACCTCGACTAGCCGGATCTCGTCTTCGGTCCAGTCGCGCGGCGTGGTTTGATGGACGGCCATCATGGCCGATAACTTCCCGCCTTGGACGAGCGGACAGCAGATGATGGCCTGGATGTTGATGGCGCGGAACATGTCGCCGCCATCGACATTGGGCAACTCCTGGTCGACGTGCTTCACGACGAACGTGCGACCGGCGTACAAGTCGGCCACGGCCCGGGAGCCGAACAGCTCGAGGTGGTAGCTTCCCTTCGTGGTCTCACAGCCGCTGGTATAGTCGTGCAGGATCGTGAATTGATTGGCGTCGGTTTCCACCTCGGCATAGGCGCAGCGAGAGGCGTTCAAGTAGCGTCCTAGCGCCTCGGCGACGATGGCCAAGACTTCATCGGGGCTGGAGGCTTCGCGGGTCTGCTCTCCCAGTTCGCTCAGGAAGCGGAAGCGTCGTTCGCTGGCAAGCAGGTTCTTGGTGGCTTCGGTGCGCTGCGTTACGTCGAGCGAGCAGCCGATTATCTTGAGCGGCTGACCGGAAGGGTCGCGCATGAGAACCGACCGGTCTTCCAGATGGAGCCAGCGTCCGTCTTTGTGGCGGACCCGGTAGTTCGCCAGCGTGATACTGCCGGGGAGGCTATCGGACGGCACGTAGAGCCGGTCGAGATTCTGTAAGTCGTCCGGATGGATCTGCTCGCGCCACCACGTTCCGGTCGGTGGGACTTCGTTGGGATGGTAGCCGAGCACTTCGTAGAAGCCGCGGGTGCGCTCCACCTGGTCGGTGACCAGATCGTATTCGTAGATGATCCCGTTTACGGCTTCCACTGCCATCCGGAAGCGTTCTTCGGTGCGGCGAATGGCGGCCTCGGCGCGGCGGGCCTCGGTTACGTCGCGAAAGTAGACGGAGATGCCGTTGGAGGACGGATACGATCGGACTTCGTACCAGCGCTCGTGATCCGGATAGTAGGCGGTGACCGAATTGGGAATCCGCTCGGCGGCCGTCCGGCGGTAGATGTCCTCGAACGGGCTGCCAATCAGTCCCGGGTAGACTTGCCAGACGTTTTTTCCGACCAGCTCCGTCGAGGTGCAGTCGAGCAGGTGCTCCGCCCGTGGATTGAGGTAGGTGAACCGCCAGTTGGAATCGACTGAGAAGAAAGCGTCGGTGACGCTTTCGAGGATGATCTTGGCCTGTTGTTCGATCTGGCGACGCTCGGTGATGTCGGTACAGATTTCGCCCGCGCCGGTGATTTTTCCCTCGCTGTTGCGAATCGGATAGAACCGCAAGTCGAACGTACGGCGCTGCCGGTCCGGATCGCCGAAGTCGGCGGTGGTCTCAACCGTCTCGCCGGCGAGGGCTCGTCCCCAGAGGGCCTTGGCATGGGCCTGATCGTCGGGCAGATGGGCGAGGGCTTCGAGCAGGTTGTCGCCGATGGCGATCTTGGGTCCGAACACGCGCTCGAACTCGCGCCGATAGGCGCTGTTGAGGGCGATGAACCGATAGCCGTGGTCGATCGCGGCGATCAGGTCCTGGCTGCTCTCGGCGACGCTGTCGAGCAGGTTGTAAGCCGACTTCAAGCGATCGGCAAACCGGTTTCGCTCGCGCTCCGCGACCACCCGAGCGGTGTCTTCCGTGCAAGCGCAGAAGAGGCCGACGACATTTCCTTGCTCGTCGGGGATAGGGCTGTAGGACCAGGTGAACCAGGTATCCTCGGGGAAGCCGTTGCGCTCCATGCCGAGGTAGACCCGCTCGTTCCAGGTGGAGGCGCCGTGCTGGAAGACGGCTTCGGCCTGGGGGCCAACGACTGGCCAGATTTCCTTCCAGGTCGGTTCGGCGGGACGTCCGAGGGCGTCTGGATGACGCTTGCCGAGGACGGGAATGTAGGCGTCGTTGTAGAAATTGTAGAGTTCCCGACCCACCCACACGAACATGGGGAAGCGGGAGTTGAGCATGATGCCGATGGCCGCCTTGATCGGCTGAGGCCAGGTGGTGGGATTGCCCAGGGGATGCTGGCTCCAGTCGAAGGCCCGCATCCGCTCCCCCATTTGCCCTCCACGGGAGAGGAAGGAGCGCGCCTGGGAATTGTCCACGTCGTTGCTTGCCATAGCCGCCTGAGAATGCCTGGTTCCGTCGACCGACTGCGAGGGCGCCCTCAGCGGCAGTGGTGGGACGATCCAACCGTCAGTATAGGGGGGCGGCAAAGCGCGACAATGGATTTGCGGTTGACCGTGAAGCCGGCAATGGATGTGGTCGCAATCAGACCCATTCCATTTTTTCAGGACAGTTGGCGGCTGGGTCGATCTGGGATGGCGAGAATGGTAAGTCGAGTGCATTGGACGCACTTGGAGTGAGCGAGCCCAAGGGCGGGCAATCCGCCGCAGCTTGAGAATGGCTAGAAATTCAAGGGAGTTTTGGAGCGTGGCTGCCTATACCTCTCGGGAGGTATTGTAGGATTGCTGGTCGAAAGTTGGTGATTTTTTCGTTAATAGTAATTGTGGATTGTGTTTGCGACTTGGGCCGCACTCGAGCGCGCCCCTAGTAAACCTGTTGTGGATTTGCGGTTTTCGGCGGTGGAAAAGCTTGCGGCGGCAAAGGGTGGAAAGGTAATATGAGCGCCGCACTCTCCCGCCGCTGGGCGTTCTTCGCCGAGCTTGTTCATGCCCGCCGTTCACAAAAACCAGGAGTCGAATGAACATGGCCGAATCGCAATCTTTGCCGTCAGGTGCTCAAGCCCCATCACGGCGGGAGTTTCTGGTCGGATCGACCGCCGCTGTCGTCGGTGGCTCACTAGCGGCAACGCTTGCCGCTCCCCGCACCGTCCACGCCTCGGGGGACGACACTCTGAAGGTGGCTTTGATCGGCTGTGGCGGCCGCGGAACGGGAGCCGCCGTCAACGCCATGCGTGCGGATGACAACGTCAAGTTGACCGTCCTGGCCGACGCTTTTCCCGATCAGATCGAACGCTGCAAGAACACCCTGCAGCGGCAGATCGGCGAGAAGTTTGCCGTCACCGAGGATCACTGTTTTGCCGGCTTCGACGCTTACAAGTCGGTAATGGCAACCGATGTGGATGTGGTGCTGCTCTGCTCGCCGCCGCATTTCCGCCCGGCGCATCTAAAGGCTGCGATCGACGCCAACAAGCACGTCTTCTGCGAGAAGCCGGTCGCCGTCGACGCCCCGGGCGTTCGCGCAGTACTCGAGACCTCGAAGCTGGCCGAAGAAAAGGGACGCAGCCTCGTTTCGGGCCTCTGCTGGCGGTACGACCTGGGCGTTCGCGAGACAATCCAGCGGATCAAGGACGGCCAGATCGGCGACATCGTGGCGATTCAGGAAAACTACCTGACCGGCACCCTCTGGCACCGTGGCCGCCAGCCGCAGTGGAGCGAGATGGAGTACCAATTGCGCAACTGGTTGTACTTCACCTGGCTCTCGGGCGATCACAATGTCGAGCAGCACATCCACAGCCTCGACAAGGCGATGTGGCTGATGGACGACAAGCCGCCGGCGCGGGCTTATGGCCTCGGCGGTCGCCAGGTTCGCACGGGTCCGGAATGGGGCAACATCTACGATCACCACGCCGTGGTCTACGAATGGGCCAACGGCGTGAAGTGCTTTGCCTTCACCCGCCAGATGGCTGGCTGCAGCAACGAGACCGAAGACTTCGTGATGGGGACCAAGGGGCGAGCCCAGATCCTCGCCCACACGATCACTTCGGGCGACGACAAGTGGAAGTACCGCGGCGACAAGCCGAGCATGTACGACCAGGAGCACGTCGAGCTGTTCAAGAGCATTCGCGACGGCAAGCCGATCAACAACGGCACCTACATGTCGTACAGCACGCTGTTCGCCATCATGGGCCGCATGGCAACCTACACCGGCCAGAACATCACCTGGGAACAGGCGATGAACTCGACCGAGGATCTCACGCCCGCCGCCTACGAGTGGGGCGAGGTGAAGGTTCCCGGCGTGGCGATGCCGGGGATCACGAAGTTCGTCTAAGAGTAGACAGTAGACAGTTTTCAGTTGGCCCGCATTGGGGCCGACTGGGGCTGTTGGAACTGGCTTTTTACAACCGATGACCGTGCTGAGCGCTTGGTGCTCAGTACGGTTTTTTTGTTGCGCTGGTTGGATACGGCAGATGCCCAATCAGACGCCTCACACCGAGTAGCGGATTTCGCCGCCGACGATCGTTTGGGTGGCGCGGCCGCGGAGCGTGAAGCCCGCCAGCGGCGTGTTCGAGCTCCTGGAGCGGAACCGCTTGGGATCGACCGTCCATTGCCAATTGGGGGCGATGATGGTGACGTCAGCCTCGGCGCCCGGGCGGAGTGTGCCCTTGTTGATCCCGAGAACCTTCGCCGGATTGATCGTGACCTTCGCCAATGCCGCAGGCCAATCCAAGTGGCAGGGCTCGATCAGGTAGGTGACGATCGCGGCGAGCGTCGTCTCGAGGCCGACCGCTCCGAACGGCGCCTGGTCGAATTCCTGCATCTTCTTTTCGAGGGCCCGCGGAGCGTGGCAGCTGGCGATGACGTCGAGCGTGCCGTCCTTGAGTCCCTCGATGCAGGCGTCGACGTGTTCTTGCGAGCGGAGCGGGGGGTTTAGTTTGCAGTTGGTGTCGAACGAGCGGACCGCCTGATCGGTCAGGATGAAATTGAGCGGGCAGACCTCGGCGGTCACCGGAACGTTTCGCTTCTTGGCCCGACGGATCAGGTCGACGCTGCCGGCGCTCGAGACGTTCATCTGATGCAGCCGGCCGCCGGTGGCTTCCGCGAGGCGCAGGTCGCGGCTGGTCATGACATCCTCGGCTTCGGCGGGCATGCCAGCCAGGCCGAGGACCATTGATGTGGTTCCCTCGTGCATCACGCCGCCGCGCGACAGGTCGGGCACCTCCGGATGGTTCAGAATCGGCTTGCCGAACATCAAGCAATATTCGAGAGCCCGCCGCAGCAGCTCCGCGTTCCAGATCGGCCGGGAGGCGTCGCTGAACGCCACCGCGCCCGCTTCGACGAGCGAACCGATCTCAGCCAGTTCCTTGCCTTCGCGATCCTTGCTCGCTGAAGCGATCACCAGCACGTTGCACGAGCGGGCCCGAGCGGCTTTTTGGCGGATGAATTCCACGCCGGCTGGGGTATCGATCGGCGGTTCGGTTTCGGGAATGCAGGCGATCGACGTATAGCCACCGGCAAGCGCCGCGGCGGTGCCGGACAGGATCGTCTCGTCCTCCTCGCACCCCGGCTCGCGGAGTTGGACGTGCATGTCGATCAGCCCCGGGGCAACGATCTTGCCCGACGCGTCGAGCGTCTGCGCATCCCCGACGTCGCCCGCATCGAGCGCAGCGATCCGGCCCCCTTCGATCAGCAGGTTCGTAACGCGGTCGATGCCCTGCGCGGGACAGATGACGCGGCCGTTGGTGATCAGCAGGCGGGACATGGGGAGTTTTCAGTTGTCAGTGATCAGTTTTCAGTTTTGAGGCTCAGCGTTCCTCGTTACGACGCAGAGCGTCGTTACGAGCGGTTCTATCACTTCACGTTGCCGGCGTTCATCGTCAGCCAGAGCACGGCCATGCGGACGGCCAGGCCGTTGGTGACTTGTTCGAGGATGACGCTGTGCGGGCCGTCGGCCACATCGGGAGTGATCTCCACCCCGCGATTGATCGGTCCGGGAGCCATGATCAGGATGTCGTCCTTCGCCCGGGCCATCCGCTCGCGATTCATCGCGTAGAGCAAGGCGTATTCGCGGACCGAGGGGAACGGCCGGGTGCTTTGCCGCTCGAACTGGATGCGGAGCAGGTTGAGCACATCGCAGCGCGGCAGGATTTCGTCGAGGCTGTAGGCCACTTCGACGCCGAACTCCTCCCACCGCCGGCTGACGAGCGTGGCGGGGCCGCAGACGATCACGTGAGCGCCGAGCTTGAGCAGGCCCCAGATGTTCGAGCGGGCGGTGCGGCTATGAGCGATGTCGCCGACGAGCGCCACGGTCAGGCCTTGCAGGCTGCTGCGGCGCTGGCGAATGGTCAGGATGTCGAGCAGGCCTTGAGTCGGATGCTCGTGCGGGCCGTCGCCCGCGTTCACGACGTGGCAATCCAGGTTGTTGGCCAGCAGGTGGGCGGCGCCGGGAGTGCGGTGGCGAACGACCACTGCATCGACATTCATCGCCTCGATGTTCTTGGCGGTGTCGATGACGGTCTCGCCCTTGGAAGTGCTGCTTCCCGACGACGAGAACTCGATCGTGTCGGCTCCCAGGCGGCGGGCGGCGAGCGAGAAGCTGTTGCGTGTGCGGGTCGAGTTCTCGAAGAACAAGTTGGCGACCGTGCGCCCTTGCAGCACCGGCAGCTTTCGTCGGCAGTTGTCCGTCTCGGCTTTGAAACGGTCCGCCGTGTCGAGGATGCACTGCAACTCGGCGGGGGAGAGACTTTCCAAATCCAACAGGTGGCGGCGGGTCCAGATTTCGGGAATCGTTGCGAAGTCGGACATCCCACCCATTCCAGCGGATAGCAAAGCCACGTGTGAAGATTCTGGTGCAGGCAAATTGGGGCTGATTCTAGCATCGGTCGCCCCGCTCGCAAGGCGGAGGAATCGGCCCGATTGTGCACAGGTCGCGCCAGGTTAAAACTTTGAAACATGCCCGAGGCGTCGGCCTGCTTCGCCGTCCTGCCGGGCGATCGTGAAATATAATTGCGTGATGGCCGTCGTCGCACAGGTTCAAATCGTCACCCGCTCGGAGGAGCGTCGTCGCTCGTGGGGCGCTGCCCTTGCGGCGGCGGGCCTGGGCGTCATCGGGCCCTCCGGCATGTCGCCGGACGTCCTGCCGGACGTGGTGCTGACCGATTTGCCGTTTTCGGCCCAAGAATCGGATGCTGCGGCCCCGCCCGCGCAAGGCGGCATGGTCTACGTGGCCTCCGCCTCGGACATTCTTCCAGGGAAGTACGAAGGAACGGGGCCATTCGTCGATCTGGAAGGTCCGCCCCGGGTCGCACTGCCAGCGGACGCGTCGGTGCGTGAGATTGTTCTCGCGTGCCAGCTTCTGGCTCCGATCGTTCGGCTGCGGCGGAGCCAGCGGGATGCGACCGAGCGCGAAACTCGCTGGAAGCGGCTTGCCGACACCGACCCACTGACCGGCCTGATGAACCGCCGGGCGTTCACGGAGCAGTTGCTGTCGTTCCTCCGCTCGGCGGGCGGCGCCCAGAGCTGTTGCCTCGCCCTGCTCGATCTCGACCGGTTCAAACCAGTGAACGACGAGATCGGCCACTCTGCCGGAGACGCCCTGCTGCGACAGGTCGCCGAGCGGCTGACGGCCGGGGTGCGCAAAGGAGACCTGGTCTGTCGGTTGGGTGGCGATGAGTTCGCCCTGGCCCTGTTTGGGGCTCCGCCGGATATCGCGGGCAAGTTGGTCGAGCGCTTGCGTCAGGCGGTTGGAGGCGAAGACGCAGAAGCGGGATATCGCATTGCCGCGAGCGCCGGTTGGGCGATGCTTCCAATCGCGGCTGAGACCAATGCAGCGCAAGGGACGATCCATTCGGATCACCAGGCGGAAACGCTGTATCAGCAGGCGTTTGAGGCAGCCGACGCCAATCTGCGGGCTGCGAAATCGGCGGGGCGGAACCAGACAATTCCGTGCTAGTTCCCGCAGCCAGCCGCTACAATAAGTGGCTGCCGGCCCCTCACCCCGATCCCCTGCTCCGCGAGCTCTCACCCGCTATGAGCATGCCGCCGATCCAAGCTTCCGCCCTGCTCAGTCTGTTGCTGATCGCCGGAGTTGCGACTGGCGGCGAGCCGGTCGACTTCCTTCGCGATGTGCGTCCGATCCTCGCCGGCCACTGTCTAAAATGCCACGGTCCCGACGAAGAGCAACGGCAAGGGAGCTTGCGACTCGATGTGCGCGAAGCGGCCCTCGCGGCTGCCGATTCCGGCGAGCGGGCCATTGTCCCGGGCAAGCCCGACGAGAGCGAACTGGTCCGCCGCATCCTCTCGACCGACGAGAGCACGTTGATGCCGCCCCCCTCGGTGAAGCACCCGCTCACCAATGCCCAAAAACAAATCCTCCGCCGCTGGATCGAGCAAGGCGCCGACTATCAGCCCCACTGGGCCTTCACTCCGCCCAAGCCACAACCGCTTCCCCAGATAAACGATCAAGTCTGGCCACAGAACGCGATCGATACGTTCGTGCTTTCCAAGCTCCAGCAGGAAAAACTCGCGCCATCGCCCGAGGCCGACCGTTTCACACTCGTTCGCCGTGTCTATTTGGAACTCGTCGGCCTCCCACCCACGCCGGAAGAGGCGGACGCGTTCGTCGCCGATAAGTCTCCCGACGCGTATGAGCGGCTCGTTGATCGGCTGCTCGCTTCGCCCCGGTATGGCGAACGCTGGGCCCGCCGTTGGCTCGACCTGGCTCGTTATGCCGACACCAATGGCTATGAAAAAGACCGGCCGAGGTCGATCTGGCCCTACCGCGACTGGGTGATCAAAGCCCTGAACCAGGATGTCCCGTTCGACCAATTCAGCATCGAGCAACTCGCGGGCGACATGCTGCCCGGAGCCACGCGCGAGCAACTCGTCGCGACCGGCTTTCATCGCAACACGATGCTCAACGAGGAAGGGGGCATCGATCCGCAGGAGTTTCGCTTCTATTCGCTCGTCGATCGAGTGAACACGACCTCGACCGTCTGGCTCGGCCTGACGCTCGGTTGCGCCCAGTGCCACACGCACAAGTACGATCCGATTCCGCACGACGACTACTACCGCATGCTCGCCCTGTTCAACAACGCGGACGAGCCGGAACTGCCGATCGTCACCGCCGACCTGGAGCGACGTC
>JAEZAS010000072.1 GCA_023430365.1 Planctomycetota bacterium | reverse complement strand
TTGCCCGTTCCCGGCGGACCATGGATCAGGGCCACATCCCGCGCCGAAAGGGCAAATCGCACGGCATCGAGCTGCGATTCGTTCAGCGGCGATAGCGGCGCAACGTCAGGCGTTTTATCGAAGGCCGGCGGGCGATCTCCCAAGAGGACATCACGCAGCTGGACCAGCCGGCCGCGCTGGACCGAACGGGCCGTATCCAGCGCAGCGACCTGCCGCTGTCGGGAGATTTCGTCGCTAGCGAAATCGACCCGCCACGTCGGACGATCCGATTCCGCCTCGGGAGATCGGCGAAAGGCGATTTCAAGCTGCTCGCTATTGCGCGAGGTCACGATGCCCCGCCAGCCGGAGGTATCGTCCACTTCCTCCTCGGTCACGAGCACCGGCGTGCCAACGCCCAGCCGATTCCAAGGGAGCGACAAGCGTTGGTCCCGCTTGCCGAACGTCAGAATCGACTGGCCGCCCAAGCCCAGCGTTTCTTCGCGAATGACGAGGTCCACCAAAGTCTGGCCGCTCCGTTCCAGGTCGGCAGCGCTGCCAGCTCGCATCCGCTGCCGGGCGGCGCGAGCTTCGGCCTCCCCTTCCAATTCGACCAGGCGTTTCAGATGCTGAAAGTGGTTTTGCATCGTCCTATTGTAATAACTTCGCTAGAACTCGTTCCCACGATCCGGAACGGCGTTCCGACGTAGAGCGTCGTAGCGAGCGTAGCGATGAAACGGATGGCGACCGGCGTGTGCAGACGAGGCGAATCCGTGTGCTACAATCCCGGCATACGCCCGCAGGCGGTGGGTTTCGTTCTTGGCTCACAACACGTGGAGGAGCAGACAGATGATCGAGCAGTTGCAGACCGATTCGCCCCAGGTTGTCGGTTTCAAACTCAGCGGCAAGCTGCACGACGAGGATTACAAGACGTTCACGCCGGCCATCGATCAAGTGATCAAGGATCACGGCAAGGCGCGACTGCTCGCTCAGTTCCACGACTTCCACGGCTGGGATATGCACGCGCTGTGGGACGACATCAAGTTCTCGACCGAGCACTGCACGAAGATCGAGCGCATCGCCCTGGTGGGCGAGAAGAAGTGGGAAGAGTGGATGGCCAAGGTCTGCAAGCCGTTCACGATGGCTTCGATCAGGTACTTTGACGCCAGCGAGCTCGACGCCGCCAAAGCCTGGGCGAAAGAAGGTCTGTAAGACCGCTCGCGCAGCCCCACAAGCTTCCTCGTTCCCACGCTCTGCGTGGGAAAGGCGCCGGCCCAACGCGCTGCGTCATACGCCGATTGCACCGAACCCTGGACGCAGTGCGTCCGATCTTGCGTTACAAAGCAGAGCGTCGTAACGAGAGCCGTTCGCATGGCATGTGAATTGCCCTGAGGTGCTCTGGCCCCTCAGGAGCATCATCATGTGTCATATCTTGCGCGCGTTTTGCGTTTTCGGTCTCATTGCATCCATTGGTTTTGGTACGTTCTCTTTCGCGAGTGAGCCGCCGCCGTCCGGCCTGGAGCCGGCGCCGATGAAGGTCGACGATCCGGCGGCTCCCCCTTCGACTGACATCCTCGATACGCTCGCCCGCACAGAAAAATACAAGCTGTTTCTAAAAGCGGTCCAGGCGGCGGGCATGGAGGGAGAACTCCGTAAGACGGGTCCAATGACGGTCTTTGCGCCGACCGACGAAGCGTTCCGCAAGCTCCCGATGAAAACCATCGAGGTGCTCCTGGACGACAAGGCGCGCATCACGGCCATCCTGCAGGGGCATATTGTCCCCGGCAAATTCTCGGCCGAGCAGCTTGCCGAGGCGAAGATGGTAAAGTCGCTCTCGCAGGCGACATTGACCATCACGCCGGCCGAGGATGAGATGCCGCTGAAGGTGGAGAACGCCTGCATCGTGTCGAGCGACATTGCGACGACCAATGGTGTGGTCCATGCCATCGATGTCGTCCTGATGCCAAAGTAGCGAGCAACCTGCGGCCTGGTTTATCATGACGCGGCGGCATATCCTCCCTGCCCTGCTCCACGGTGACCCTGGCCATGTCTCAGCGATTTCTGCTCGCCGTTGTTTGCAATCTGCTTTGGGTATCGCTTGCTGGGTCGGCTGTGGCTATTCCGCTGCATGCCGATGAGGTCACCACGCAAGCGGTTTCGGAGATTCTTGAGCGATACCGGGAAAACAACGATGTTCCCGCGCTGGCCGCGGCCATCGTTCGCCTGGGCAAGCCGACCGTCGTGGCCGCCGTCGGAGTGCGCAAGCGGGGGGATGAAACGCCGGTCGAACCGGGCGACAAGTTTCACCTCGGTTCCTGCACGAAGGCGATGACGGCGACGCTCATCGCCCGCCTGGTGGAACAGGGAAAGCTGAAGTGGAGCGCGCCGCTGGGAAAATTGTTTCCCGATCTGGCCGAGGACATCGCTCCGCAGCTTCGCGGAGTGACGCTCGCTCACCTGCTGGCTCATCAATCAACCCTGGAAGACTTGGAGATCGGCGATTATTGGAAGATTTCGGCGGAAAAGGATCTCGCCAAACAACGGCTGGAAGCGGTGCAACGCGCGGTGCAGCAAAAGTCGGACAAGACGGCGGGCAAGAACTTCCACTACGCCAATATCAACTACATCGTCGCTGGCTCGGCTGCCGAACAGGCCACCGGCAAGACCTGGGAAGAGCTGATTCAGACGGAACTGTTTGATCCGCTGAAGATGGCGTCGGCGGGGCATGGATCGATGGCCACTCCCGGCAAGGTGGATCAGCCGTGGTCGCATCGCGGCGACGGCGAGTTGGTGCGGCCAGGCCTGTACGGCGACAATCCCACGGTGATTGGCCCCGCAGGCCGCGTGCATTGCTCGCTCGAGGACTGGGCCGCGTTTGTTACCGACCAGCTTCGAGGTGCGCAAGGCACGCAGGGAGTTGTCCAGCCGCGAAGCTACACCCAGCTGCATACGCCCGAGTTCGAAGGTTCGGGCTACACGCGGGGCGGTTGGGGCACGCCGGGAACTCCGTGGGGCAAGGGGCTGGCCCACGATGGCTCGAACACGCTGAATTACTCGACCGCGATGTTGATCCCCGAAAAAGGTCTCGCCATCCTGGTGGTTTCGAACCAGGGAGCCCCAGGCGTCGATAAGAGCGGCGCGACCGCCTGCCAGCAGGCCCGCGGAGCGTTGCTGAAGTTGGCCTTAGGGCTGAAGGACTGAGGTCCAGGGATCAGGGTAAGATTACTCGTGACGACGCGCTGCGTCGTCACGCACGCTTCGGACGCTCTGCGTCCTGTGTTTGCTTCCAATCAATAGGCCTGTGTCACACAGGGCATTGGACGCAGAGCGTCTGGGCTTTCGTTCCCACGCGGAGCGTGGGAACGAGGATGCTAGAACAGCTTGAGTTGCTGCTCGCGTTTGGGGGCAGTCTCAGCGGGCCAGGCGGGGGACGAGGGTAGTTCGGGCAGATGCCGCTGCAGGTGCTCGTGAAACAGGCGGGCGATGTCGGGGGCGTAGAGGTCGTGCGGAGCGTGCGTGAAGACGTAAGGCGTCAGGCCGTCGCGAATCCAGCCGGCCACGACCGGCGCCCACTCGTCGCACCAGCGAGGCATTAGCGCCGGGTCGTCCCGGCCGATGATCCGCACCATCGGGCGCGAACCGGTGACCGTCTGTCGCAAGGGGACGCGCGGCTTTTGCTGTTGGGCGTCGACTTCGTGCGAGTCGGTCGGCGGTAGGCTGAAGAGCGGCCGCGTGTCCATCAGCACCCTGTCGATGCCGAGCTCGCGCAGCAGTTCATCGAGCCGCTGCTCCCCTGGGCCAGAGTCGAAAAAGTCGGCGTGGCGGACTTCGACGGCGCAGGGAAACACCGACGGCAGCTTGCGCAGATACTCTTCCAGTAGCGAAAAATGCCTCGCTGAGAAGTGAGGCGGCAACTGCAGGAACGACGGACCGAGCCGGTTGCCCTGCTGCAGCAGCGCCAGGATGTCGAGAAATTGGTTCGTCTCGTAGTCGGCGGCCAGGAGTTGGCGATCGTGCGAAATCGAGCGAGGGAACTTCAGCGCGAACCGAAAGTTTGCATCGGTCTCGCCAATCCAGCGCCGAACGGTCTCCTCGGTCGGCAGGCCGTAGAAGCTGCTGTTGCCTTCGACCGTGTTGAAGGCGGTCGAGTACTGCCGCAGCCAATCTCCCCGGCGGGCGCTGGGCGTATAGACCTTGCCGACCCAGCCGGGCGCGGCCCAGACTGGGCAACCGAGAAAGTAAGGCAACTCCACATCCGCCTCCAAGCGTCGTCGCTGATCCGCCCCCGCACTCGTCCGACAAGGCAGGAATTGTTTGCCAAAATGATATTGCTTTGATAACAATTCGACAGCTGATCGAACGTTCAGCGATAGCAGTGAAGCGCTAGCACATTCTCTCGGCCCAACCGCCGGTTCTTTGGCCATGCCTCGATGCCATTTTGCCCCTCAGGTTCTGCCGCTCCGCTGGCTCGTCCCGCGGATTGTGACATTCGATAGAATGGAGCCATTGCTCCTCTCGACTCAGCTCAATTCATGTCACAT
>JAEZAS010000069.1 GCA_023430365.1 Planctomycetota bacterium | reverse complement strand
GTACACCGACTTTGTGTTGCAGCGCGTCCTCGCGGTTCACGGAGGCAGAGCCTCCGGTTAGTTTCGTCCCAGGCTGGAGCCTGTGACGGAGATGATGCAGAGTTTGTTGGGCGGGATCAGTCGATTTGCAGTTGTCGGAAGATAGGTAGGTGGCGGTAGTAGACCTCCAAGGAGCAGACGGCGAGCGACGTCATGTAGATGCGTCCGCCTTCACCCGAGTGGGGACCGGCGGGGTCCCAACTGCCGGCGGCGTGGCCGTCGGTTCGTTGCGAGCCGGTGAGGACGTCGCGCATCTTCAGGTTCCACTCTTCCCACTCCGGTCCGCCGTAGTGGTGCAGCGTCTGTGTCCCGTAGTACCAGTAGTAGATGTTGGGCCGGCGGGCGCTGGGCAGGTTGTCCTTCTCGGTCAGCCAGGCGACGCCGCTGCCGAGGCCCGGCTTGTCCTTCGTCCAGCCGAGATAGATCCGGCAGAGCAAGCCCTCGGCTGTCATCGTCGGCGTCGGTGAGTTGCGCTTCATGTAGGCATAGCGCGCTCCGTCGCGTGACGAGACCGAATCGAGAAACAGGTCGGCCATGCCGATCGTCTTGTCCGGCACATTCAAATGCGCGGCCCGCGCGCTTTGCAGGGCCATCACCTGCCAGCCGACGACGCTCAGGTCTCCCTCGGCGATCGGCCGGGGATGGTAGCGCCAGCCACCGTCGTTGTACTGAGCGTCGACGATGAAATCGACCGCCTTTTGCGCCGGCATCCGCAGCTCTTCGTCCCCCGTCATGGCGAACGCTTCGCAGAGGACGATCGTCGCCTGGCCATGCGTGTACATGTGGTCGTTGCTGTGCGAGGCGCCGGCGAGGTCGCCGTTTTCACGCTGGTTTTGGAGCATCCAACGGAGCCCCTTCGCCACGTTGCCTTGATACTTTCCGGCGAGGTGGGTCTGCCCCGCCCCGAGAAACGGCAGCATGGCGAGCGCCGTGCCCGGGTGCTTGCCGAACGAGCCCTGGCCGCTGCAATTGCACCCCGCTGCGCGGTGAAAACTGTTGAGGCTCCAACTGCCGTCTTCGTTCTGATGCTGGGCGAGCCAGCGCAGCCCGCGGGCGACGGCCGCCTCGGTGAGCGTGGTGCCGCCTTCCTTCGTCACCACTTCGGCCCGCAGACGAGGGTCGCGGGCGATGACGCTCGAATGCACCCCGTCGGCTTTGCCCAGTCGCTGCTTGATGATTTCGACCGAAGGCAGATTCGGGATCTGATCGTCGGTCAAGCGCAGGTCGCGCGCGTCCTGGTTGGCGGCGACGAGCGCCTTGAGCTTGTCAGGGTCGTCGAGATCTCCCTGGTTCGGCACCGGCAGGTCGAACCTGGCTTCGGGCGTTTCGATGGCGCGGAAGTTGGCTTCGCCGGGCGTCGGTTCGCGGGCGATCGAGGCGGAGAGCAGGATGTAGGGTCCGCCGTCCTCATCGAAGGGGAGTGTCAGCAGCGCGAGGAGCGTGAGGGCGACCAGGTGAACGAGCATGCTGATCAGCCAGGCGGGCGTGCTGCCGAGCAGGCCTTTGAGCCACGATTCTTGTCGGCGATGTTGTCGACGATGAACAACCCGGCGGCCGGCGGGGCTTCGCGGGCGTCGCAGTTGCGCTTGAGACGGGGGTTGTGCGGGTGGCTGCGCCGGTGTCGGGGCAGCAGGCGGTGGGCCTTTGAAGCGTGGCGCGGTTGGTCGCGCGGGCGCCGGGGGAGCGGCCGGTGTGGGCGCGGGAGGCGGCGGAGTGAGTTGCGTTGGTTGCGCCGGCGGAGCCGGCGGCTTGGGGAGCGGTGCGGTCGGAGGTGGTGCCGGCGAAGACGCTGGCGCTGTCTGGCGGCGCTGCTCTTCGAGCAGGCGCATTACTTCGCGCTCTTGCTCGTCGGTCAGCTCGATCGTTGTGCCGCAGTTCCAGCACTGGGCCATCATCAGCCAGATGCGGACCGACATCGGCGCGCGGCAATCGGGGCAGCAGGCGAGGATCACTTCCCCTTCGAGCCAGATTTCCCCTGCCGATCGGTTTTGCGGGCGACCGATCTTGCCGATGCGCGGCGGCGGACGGCTTGCGGCGGGAGCTTGCGGCAGGGCTGCGCCGATGGGCGGAAGCTCTTCGAGCGGCGGCAGCGGCTCGTCGGAATCGAGCGAGAAGACCGGGACGGCGCTGGCGGGCGTCGTCGGCAGAGGCAGCGGTTGGCTCGGCGTGCGATCGAGGGGCAAATAGTCGAACCCGATCTCGCCGGGCGCGAAGCTATGTTGCAGCTCCGAATCTTGATGCATCTGCGACGCCATGTACGATCGATCCGTCTCCGCCGTGGACCACGCCGGTCTGCCCACCGTTGCCGGAGGGCAACACCCTCCGGAAAATCACCGAGCGATCAGGCGACGCTCAGGGTACGTCGCCGCCCCGTCCATGACGCACGATTTGCCGCCCGCGGGCCGCTTTCACAAGCCGGTCTGCCGGCGTAGCCGGCAGCTTGCGACGTGTTGGGCCGCCCGCTTGGGGCGTTACTGGGCGGGCAGCGCGACTGCGTGGCCTTGCAGCACCACGAGCGATTGCTCGCCGCCGTAGGCTGCCAGGTCCTTCTTCACGTCGCGAATCACCCGGCCGACAATCGCCGTCTGGTCGCCAACCTTGAATTGGTCCTGCGGGTTCTCGGTTGTTACGACA
>JAEZAS010000226.1 GCA_023430365.1 Planctomycetota bacterium | reverse complement strand
GTCATCGTCATGTTCAATTCGTTGATGACGAACGCCCACTTGCCGCTCGGATGAAACGCAAAATGCCGCGGCCCGCTTCCCGGCGGGAGTTTCGCGGCTGGCGGATCGTTCGGCGACAGCTTGCCGTCGGCACCCACCTTGTACTGCAGCACCTTGTCGATCCCCAGATCGGCGGCAAACGCATACTTGCCGTCGGGCGAGAAGTTGATCGAGTGCGCGTGCGGACCCTTCTGCCGTGCGGTCGCGCCCATACCTTCGTGTTGAATGAAGCTGGCCGGCGAAAGCTTGCCGTCTTCACCCACCCGCAGCGTACAGACGCTGCCGCCGCCGTAGTTGGCCGCGCCAACCGTCTTGCCATCGGGCGACACGCTCACATGGCAGGGTCCGGCGCCCCCCGAGGACACTTGATTGATGAGCGTCAGCATGCCGGTCTTTTCGTCGATCGACAGCGAGCTGACCACACCCTCCTTCTTCCCCTGAAAATCGGCCACCTCGCCGACCGCGTACAACCGCTTTCCCTTGGGATCGATCGCCACGAACGACGGATTCGTCAGTTTCGCGGCCAGCTTTGGCTCCGAGAGCTTGCCGGTCGAGGCGTCGAACTCCGCCACATAGATGCCTTCGCTCTTCGGCCCGGTGTAGGTGCCGATATAGACGCGATACTTCGTCGCCTGCGGAGCGACCAAGGGGAGTTGAGCGTGAGCGGTCGTAGTCATGGCAAGCCCCGCCAAAAAGGCGCTGACGAACAAGCGGCGCAGAGATGTCATCGATGTGGGTCCTGGGAAGGCAACGAGCAAAGCCAACAGCAAGAACTCTGCCAGGCCTCGCCCGATCACTCGGACAGCCAGCAGCTTGGTTCCATTCATAAGCCGACCGCCCCCCATTTGCAATCGACCCGCCGTGGCAGCCAGCGGTCCGCCTCGATCCGGAGAGAGAGTAGTAGCAGGTCAGGCGCCCCGTGCCTGACCGAACCAAGCCCCGCCTCTCCTCCAAGATTCCATCCCGAACGAAAGCAGCCGGAGGCAAACCTGCCTCCGGGCCAGCCCCGCGCAATGAGCAGCGATCTGCAGGAGTAGATCACGCAGAAGGCCCAGCCGCGCAGCGGCGGCATTCAGTAGTAGGTCAGGCACGCCATCCGAACCCTTGCGTCCGACGCACTCGCCTGGAGGCTCCACTCGCAGTTCCACCCGGAGGCACGTTGGCCTCCGGCTGCTTTCAATCGGGGTGGAAGCCTGGTGTGTCGTTCACAACGCCACGTAATTGCTGTCACGCACGGGGCGCGTGACCTACGGCTACGGTAACGCTCCGCGCGAGTTTTGCCTTCCCCGGCTACGAGGTGTAAAGTGGCGGCAAACTTCCTCCCACGGAGCCGATCATGCCGCCTCTCTCCCTGCGGAATCTCGTATCGCTGCGCCCCGGCCATTCTCTTCTCCTCGCCTGCCTGCTGGCCATCGTCAGCGGCTGTCGGACCGAACCTGCGTCGCAAACCGGCAGTTTTCCAAGCTCAGCCACGAATCAAAAGACGATCGGCGTCTCGCTCCTGACGCTCGAAAACCCGTTCTTCAAGGTCATCGGCGACCATATCACGAGCGAAGGCCAGAAGCACGGCTACCAGACGCTCGTCGTCTCGGCCGACAAGGATGTCGCCCGGCAAGGGAACCAGATCAAGGACTTTATCGTCCAGCGGGTCGATGCAATCGTGCTGAGTCCGTGTGACTCGAAGGCGATCGTCCCGATCATCCAGGAAGCGAACGCGGCTGGCATTCCGGTCTTCACGGTCGATATCCCCTGCCGGGAGCCGGGGGTGGAGATCGTTTCGCAAATCGCCACCGACAACCGCGGCGGCGGCGAGGAAGCGGCCCGGGCGATTATAGAAGCCCTCGGCGACGAAGGAGGCCAGGTGGCGATCATCCACTTCAAGCAGGCTGAGTCGTGCATCCTCCGCGTCGAAGGGTTTCGTGCGGTGATCGACAAGCACAACGAGCAGCAGGAGGGCAAGATCGAGATCGTGACCGAGCTCGAAGGGGGCGGCTCCAAAGATCTCGGCTACAAGGCCGCCGAAGACGCCCTCCAGGCCCATCCCAATCTCAACGCGATTTTTGCGATCAATGATCCGTCCGCGCTCGGGGCCCGCGGCGCTGTCGAAAAGGCGAATAAGGCCGACAGCGTGATCATCGTCGGCTTCGACGGCCAGCCGGAAGGCAAGCAGGCGATCAAGGACGGCAAGATCTACGCCGACCCGATCCAGTTCCCCGATCGCATGGGGGTGGAAGTGGTCAACGCCATCGTCGCCCACTCCCGCGGCGAAGACGTGCAGCCCGAAATCCTGATCCCCACCCGCCTCTACAAACAAGAGGACGCCCAAAACGACCCCGAACTGAAGTGAGAAATCCGTAGCTGAATTCGCCAGAATTCAGATGCCCGGAGTGCCGACGAGCCACGGATGAAACACGGATACGACACGGATGAAGAGAGAGGATCAAGCGACCAAACACTTCCTCCCCCTGCCTCCCTGACCTCTGCACTCTTACCTCTCACTTCTGAACTCTGCCCTCTGAACCCTGACTTCTCAAATGCCCGAACCCGCCGCCGACGCCACTCCCCGACATCTCTCCGGCCGAATGGTCGTCGAGTGGTTGTCGACGTACGGCATGGTCGTGGTGCTGCTGTTGCTCTGCCTGTTCTTCAGCGTGGTGACCTGGCAGGACCAGGCTCCCACCGGAGCGTCGGCGGGGGAGCAGGTGGCCGACGCGATCCGCGCGGAGCATGGGGAGACACCGCGACTGCTGTTTGTGATTCGCGATCTGCCGGACGAGCGCGCTTACGCCGGCGCCGTCTACAAAAGCTTCGCCGCCGCGTATCAGAAAACGTACACCCAAAACTCCCCTGCTCTCAGCCAGCCGCCGACGACCATCCGGGGAGAGCCCCGCGACGCTCGCCGGGCGCTGGAAGAATTCGCGCGGCGCGGCATGAAGTTCGACGCGATCGTCGCCTCCGATGTCACGGCCTCCTGGCTGGTGCTCACCGAGCGCGGCGATATCTCTCCCGCGCTGGCCGACACGCCGGTTTACAAACCGGTCCCCTACCGCTGGCCGAACTTCTTGAAGCGCTCGAACCTGCTCAACATCGCCAATCAAATCGCCGTGATCGCGATCGTGGCGATCGGCGCCACGCTGGTGATCATTACCGGCGGGATCGATCTGTCGGTCGGCAGCCTGATCGCTCTCTCAGCCGTCGTCGCGGCGCTGCTGATCGAGCTGGGCGGGGCGACGCAGGCGTCGGTGCTCGTGATGGTTGGCGCCTCCCTGTCCGCCGTGGTGGTCTGCGGCCTCGTTGGCCTGCTGTCGGGGAGCCTGATCACGCTGCTGCGAATCCGGCCGTTCATCGTCACGCTGGCGATGATGCTCGTCGCTCGCGGGGCAGCCTACATCCTGGCCCGCGGCCAGTCGGTCTACAAAGTCCCCGAGTCGTTCATCTGGCTCGGCCGGGGCGCGGACCTGTTTGGCATTCCGAATGCCGTGGTGCTGACGATCGCCCTCTACGCCATCGCTCACGTCTTGATGTCGCGCACCGTGCTCGGCCGGCACTTGTACGCGGTCGGCGGCAACCCCCGGGCCGCGTTTCTCTCCGGCATTCCGGTCAAGAGCGTGGTGATGTTCGCCTACCTCTGCTCCGGAGCCTTGGCGGGAGTCGGCGGAGTCGTGATGGCGTCGACCTACCGCGGCGGGAGCCCGACGTACGGCAACATGTACGAGCTGTACACGATCGCCGCGGTGGTGGTCGGCGGCACGAGTCTCAAGGGCGGCTCGGGGCGCGTGCTCGGCACGCTCGTCGGCGCCCTGGTCATCGCCGTAATCCAAAACGGGATGAACTTGACCAATGTTGAACCTTATACGCAGATGGTTGTCCTGGGTTTGGTGATCCTCGGCGCCGTGATCCTCGACACCCTCCGCCAACGGCTCCTCTCGGGCCGAACCGACGAAGATTAGAGCGCCCCGACGAGCAGCAGGGCCCGCCACCATCAACGAAAATAGCCGGAGGCAAACTGCCTCCGGGCCCGCCCCGCAAGTGGATACTTCAACTCGCGAAGCTCCGTCCCAGGCTCCAGCCTGGGACGAAACC
>JAEZAS010000046.1 GCA_023430365.1 Planctomycetota bacterium | reverse complement strand
GCCTGCGCCAATGGCCGCAGGAGCATCCCGACCGCGGGCGGCTGACGTTCATCCACTACGTATTACGTTTAGCGGCTGACAAAGGTTTGCCGTTCGTGCCAGCACCGCTGCAAAGTGCGACGGGGGCGACCTTTATCGAAAACCAAGGACGGTTTTGGGAACTGACTCCCTGGCTGCCGGGAACGGCCGATTTCTGGGCCCGGCCGACCCCAGAGCGTTTGGGAGCCGCCCTGGAGGCGCTGCCCCGCTTTCACGAGGCGACGGCCAACTGCGTCGCACCGCCCTTGGGATCGGGCTTCGCCCCGGCGCTTGTGGAGCGACAGGAGCGCCTCGCTGGCTTGCTCGAGGGCGGCCTCGGCCAACTCGAGGCAGCGGTCAGCCGCGAACCGATCCGCCCACAACTCGACAGTTTGCTGGGTGAGTCCCTCGCGAACCTTCGGCCTGTTGGGCTCCGCCTGCTCCCCTCGCTCACCGCTGCCGCGAAGCGGCCGCTCCTGCTGCAACCGGCCATTCGGGACATCTGGCACGATCACGTTCTCTTCGAAGGCGAGCGAGTGACGGGGATCGTCGACTTCGGCGCTTTGCGGATCGATACCCCGCTCACCGACATTGCCCGGCTGGTCGGCAGCCTCGTCGAAGACGACGCGCAGTTCCGTAAGATCGCCTTGGACGCCTATACCGCGGTCCGGCCCCTGCCCGCGGCGGATCGTGAACTGGTCGATCTGCTCGACTATACGAGCGTGCTAATCGGCCTGGCCAACTGGGCCCAGTGGCTGTACGTCGACCACCGCGAGTTTGATGACCTATCGGCCATCGAGGCGAGGGTCTCAAGACTCGCGGGGCGGTTGAAGAGACTGCGCTGAGGAAGAACGCTGCGAGGCCGCTACGCCTGCTCGCCGCTAGTCGGCAGGGCACACCCTTCCCCGGTCGACACGCCTTCAGGTGCAGCGATGAGCTCACTCAGGTTGCGCTCGATCGTGGAGCAGAACCGTTCCAGCGGCAGGTCGTTTTCGTCCGATCCGAAGGGATCTTCGATTTCGACGCCGATCTCTTCGATGCCGAAGAAAACGTAGGCAATCAGCATCGTGGCCACGAGTGTCCAGCCGCTGAAATCCTGCACCAGCCCGAAGGGGAGCGTATAGCAGTAGAACAGCACGGCCCGCCGGAGGTGAACGACATAGGCGAACGGCAGCGGCGTCTTGTGGATGCGCTCGCAACCACCGATGTACTGCACCAGCAATTGCACGTTGTTGTCGAGCGCTGTGAACACGTAGTCCGAGACCAGCCCGCGATTGCGTGCCTCAATCAGCAACTGTGTCATCTGCCTGGTGACCGCCAAGGCGCAGTGATTCGAACTGGTTACCTGCAAGACTTTGTCGGCGGGGAGCTCGCTCGCTAATTTTCCGAGCCCGCAACTGTTGCGCAGCACGTGCATGGCGGCTACGGGAAAGGCCGAGGTCCACAGCAGCAATTCCCGCAACAAAGCTGGGTCCTTGGCCAGAGTCGAACTCGCCAGACGCCCCAGATTGCGGGACTCGTTGATGATCGCGCCCCACAGCTTGCGACCTTCCCAGAAGCGGTCGTAGGACGAATTCGTCCGCACCACCAGCAGCAGGCCGAGGGCGAAGCCCGAAATTGCATGGGCGGTCGCCGGAACCCCGACGATCGGATACCACTCGTGCAACAGAACCACGAACGCCGACCACAAAATGCACAGCGACATCCGGCCGACAATCTCGGGCAGCAGCGACCCTCGATAGTCGAAAAAATGCGAGTACCAGCTGTGCGGGTCGTAGTCGATCATGGGCGATCACGTTAGCCAGACGAAGCCCGATTGTCGAGGCGCCGCCTCCTCACTTCTGAATTCTGCCTTCTGACTTCTGTCGTTCCGCGCTGCTATACTGCCCTCATGGCGCGTGCCGCTTCGAACGCTACCAATGCCTCCGCCGGCCACGACGAGCCGTCGTCCCCTCTTGGTCCCGCCACTCCGGTCCTTGGCGAACCGCCCCGCCCCGGCGAAGCCCGCAACTTCGTCATCATGGCCACCTACCAGGTGCTCATGCGCACCGGTTGGATCTTTAAGACCGAGAGCACGATCATGCCGGCGGTCGCCGACTCCTTCGTGGCCGTCACGGGGGGTGGCGGCTGGATTCGCGGCTGGCTGCCGTTTCTTAACCGGTTCGGCCAAAGCGTTCCGCCGCTGCTGGCGGCCCGCCGCATCAAGGTGCTGCCCAAGAAGAAGTGGGCCTTCGTGGTGACGACCTCGTGCATGGCCGCCACGTTCTTCGGCATGACGTCCATTTGGCTGATTCCTGGCCTGAAAGACTCGTCCGTCGCTCCTCTGCTCTACCTGGCCCTCTACGCTCTGTTTTTCATGGCGATCGGGGTTAACCAACTCACTTACAACACGCTACAAGGCAAGCTCATCCGCCCAACGTTCCGCGGTCGGTTGCTGATGGTAGCCGACGTGATTGGCGCCACGACGGCCGTCGTCTGCGCCCTTGCTCTGCTGCCGCTGTGGCTTCCCGACGACACGGGGCGCGGCATCGAGGGCTCGCCGGTTCCGCAGGCCAATTTCGCCGCCATTTTCGGCTTCTCGACGGCGCTGTTCTGCGTCGCTTCGCTCATGTCGTGGCTGCTGCGCGAAGAACCCGATCACCACGAGGAATCGTCGCGGGGCATCCTCGATGTCTTCGCCGGAGCCTGGCGAACCTTGCGAGGCGACCGCAACTTTCGCCGCACCGCCACGGTCGCCGCCCTGTTCAGCACTTCGCTCGTTCTGTTCCCCCATTACCAGGCGGTCGCCCGCGACGAACTGAATATGGGCATGCTCAGCCTGATGTGGTTCCTCGTGGCCCAGAACATCGGCACCGCGGTGTTCAGCCTGCTGACCGGCCCGATTGCCGACGCCTTCGGCAATCGACTTGCCATTCGCGTGGTCACGCTCCTCATCTGTGGAGCGCCGCTGCTGGCGATGTCGCTGATCGACGCAGGCGCTACCGGCCGATTGCTCTTCCCCCTGGTTTTTGCCCTGATTGGCCTCACGCCAGTCGCCCAAAAGACGTTTAACAACTACACGCTCGAACTCGCCGCGCCTGAGAACCATCCGCGATATCTGAGCACCCTCAATCTCTGCATGGCGGCGCCGATTCTCTGCTCGCCGATCGTGGGAGGGCTCATCTCGCTCCTGAGTTTCGAGCTGGTCTACTACGGGGTGACGGGCCTCCTCCTTCTCGGCTGGCTGCTCAGTTTCCGCCTGGCCGAACCCCGCCACGGCCCCGTTCATCTGCCCGCGACCGACCTGGAGTAGCGCATGCTGCAAGGTGTGATTTTCGACATGGATGGCACCCTCATCGACTCGCGTCTCGATTTCGAGGCGATGCGGATCGAGATGGGACTTACCCCGGAGTTGCGGATTCTCGAAGCGATCGCCCTCCTTCCGCCCGAGCGGGCCGCTGAGTGCCATCGGATCCTCGCCCGCCACGAACTCGAAGGAGCCGAGCAGGCGACGCTCCTCCCCGGCGCCCGTCAGGTCGTCGAAACCCTCCACCGCTGGGGGGTCCGCATCGCCATCGCCACGCGAAACAGCCGCCTGATCTCCAACCGCATGCTGCGGGATCTCGATCTCCACTTCGAACTGGTCCTCACCCGCGACGACGGTCCCATCAAGCCCGATCCATGGCCCGTTCTCCACGCCTGCAAGGTCTGGGGCATTCCGCCAAGCACCGCCGTGATGATCGGCGACTTCCATTTCGATGTCGAATCAGGCCGGGCCGCCGGGGCCCATACGGTGATCCTCACGCACGACGTCGATCCTGCCCAATATGCCAATGACGAGCAGGCCGACCTCGTCATCCGCTCCCTGGCTGACACCGACCGCCTGCTAGCGTGGCTACAAACGATCTAGAGTCATTTCCTCTCACCAGTTAAGATGCTCCCCGCGTACGGTAGGCCCCCAGCCTGCCCGTGGCCTCGCTACGCCAGAGAACCAACCGCCGTCGCCACCGCTGGCAGGATCGCCAGCCGGCCTCAGTCAGGAAGTCACGGATGACTCGCCTCATCGCCACACTGATCGCCATCGTCATCGAGGTCTGGGCCTGCTTCGGCATCGCCTCGCTCGCCAAGGCACAGGGCTACACCAACCCGAGCGCCAACTCGCGTTACGCCCCTCAAAGCGGTGCCGGGCTGAACACCACCCCCGTCACCGGAACCGCCGCCACTCAGGCCCGTCAGCAGCCGCAACAAAGCGCCTACGGCCCCCGAGCGCAGGCCGCCCCTGGCAATGCGCAGGCCCCGCGCCCCGCCGGCCAGTCGGCCCTGGGCAACACGGCTGGTCCGATCCGCACCGTCGCCGACGAGCAGCCGATCCGCCAGCCTGGCCCCGGCGCCGCCCCGGCCGCCCCCGCTGCTCCGCAGGTGCCCGATTGGGTTCCCCTTCCCGCCGACCACCAGAAATATGTCGACGACGTACTCAAGTACTGGGAAGCCCGCAGCAACGATATCAACACCTACAAGTGCGCCTTCCAACGCTGGGATTTCGATCCCGTCTTTGGTCCTCGCGAAGATGCGAAAACCTTCTCGGAGGGTGTCATCCAGTACGCCAGCCCCGACAAAGGGCTGCTGAAGGTGGAGAAGTACTCGCTCTACACGCCTGCCGCCAAGGAAGGCGAAAAGCCGAAGTACGTGCCCCAAACCGACTATGGCGAACACTGGGTGTGCGACGGCTTGCGGATCTTTGAATTCGACACCCGCAACAAGAAGGTGATCGAACGTCCGCTCCCCCCCGAGATGCAAGGCAAAGCCATCGCCGACGGCCCGCTGCCATTCCTCTTTGGCGCCAAGGCCGAGACCATCAAGGCTCGCTACTGGATTCGGGCGATCACTCCGCCGTCCGCCAAGGGGGAATACTGGCTCGAAGCCATTCCCAAGTCTCGCCAGGATGCCGCCAACTTCAAAATGGTCCACGTCATCCTCGACGAGAAGGACTTCCTCCCCAAGGCGCTGCAAGTCTTCGCCCCCAACTTCGATCCCAAGACCAATCCCTCGCGTCAGGTCTATTCCTTCAGCGGCCGCGAGGTGAACAACCAGGCGTTCGACGTCCTCAACAAGCTCAATCCCTTCGCCCGCGAGTTCTTCGAGCCCAAGACTCCGTCCGGCTGGACGAAAGTGGTCGAGCGTCTCGACGCTCCAGCCCCGCAGGGAGAGGCTCCCCAGCGGGACCAAACGGCCCGCCCGCCGATGTCGAACCTGCCCCGCTGAGGCAGGGGCCAGGAGTCAGGGTTCAGGGGTCAGGGGTTTAGCCAGGCCCCCGATTTGCTGAACTCGCAGTAGCTCGGCCCACTCACCCTTCGTGCACGCGTAGGGGTGGCACGCCCTGGAACGAAGTGAAGGGCGTGATGTGGGCCACCAGATTCGGCCACGCCCTTCGCGTTGCTCCAGGGCGTGCCACCCATTTTCAATGGCAGGCGCAGCTAGTC
>JAEZAS010000029.1 GCA_023430365.1 Planctomycetota bacterium | reverse complement strand
GGCCCCGCCGAACGCGAATTCATCCCGCTTCGCGACCGGAAGTAGAACACCTTCCAGCCAATCCGCAGGCCGTAGGGTGGGCTGAGCGTTAGCGAGGCCCACCGCTGCGGATAAAAGGTGGGCCTCGCTATCGCTCGACCCACCCTACAGGCAACGCTCCGCCCGTGGTGAGTTGGGCTTGCCAATTCACCTGCCTGTTCCAACACTGGACACAGAGCGTCCTACTGCGTTACGACGCGGAGCGTCGCAACGAGGATCTTGACGATGGCGGAAGCGAACTCACAGCCCGAAGTGCTCCTGTTTACCGACGGGGCTTGCAGTGGCAATCCTGGGCCCGGCGGCTGGGCGTACATTCTGCGCCATGTGGCGACGGACATCGAAAAGGAAGCCAGCGGGGGCGAGAAGGAAACCACGAACAACCGCATGGAATTGCAGGCCGTGGTCGAAGGGCTTTCCGCCCTCAAACGGCCGGTGTTTGTCGAGATCCTGACCGATAGCGAGTACGTCCGCAAAGGGCTCAGCGAGTGGATGGCCGGCTGGAAACGCAACGGCTGGCAGCGTCGCGAGCAAGGCAAGCTCAAGCCGCTCAAGAATGCCGATCTCTGGAAGCAGCTCGACGAATTGATTCACAAGCACGAAGTGAAACTGACTCGCGTCGCGGGTCACAGCGGGCATCCCGAGAACGACCGTTGCGATGAGATGGCTGTGGCAGCCTGTCAGAAGTTCCGGTAAAAAATTCAGAGAGGTGATTCTCGTTCCCACGCTCTGCGTGGGAACGCACGGTTCGACGCTCCGCGTCGAGCGACGGGACGCAGAGCGTCCGTGTTGGCGTTACGACGCAGAGCGTCGTAACGAGGTGCCCGCTGCTAGCGGTTTTCGCCGTGATGCTGGAGCTTTTTCTGGCGATCGGCAGCTTTTGCCGGTCTTCGGCACTTCTCTCTTGACCCGCTCTTCCGCGGTTTCCTATACTCCGCCGCCCAGTGAGGTCCCGCCGCCGGTATACCCGCGCCGGCCGATTTCCGCTCATGGATGAGGGAGAGAACCCAAATGAATGGTACGGATGCCCAATCGCCCGACACAACAACCGCTCGCCGCTTCGGCCGGGCCAAAGCCTGGGGGATGACCGCCGCCTCCGTGGCGCTCGTCGCGGCCGTTGCCGTGGCAATCCGCTGGCAGGGCGGAGCCGAAAATGCGTCAGCTCAAGCTCCGGCGCAACCTCGCTATGCCCCGGCTGCCCGGCCGCAGACCAACGGAGCTGCCGCTCGGGTGGCCGACGCCAGCGCCGCCCCGCAGCGGACCTCTCAGGCCGCCAAGATGCAGGCCCAAGCGACGGGTTCCGTCGGCGCCCCAGCCCCGGCGGCAACCACGTCGTCGGTTGCTCCTCTGAACACCAAAGACCTGAAGGTGATGGCCGTCGTCAACGGGGAGCAGATCACCCGCCAGCAGCTCGGCCAGGAATGCATGCGGCGCTTCGGCAAGGAAGTGCTCGAAAGCATGGTTAACCGCCAGCTCATTGCCGAAGCCTGTGCCCAGCGCAACATTCAAATCACCGAGCAGGACGTCGACGCCGAAATCGATCGCATCGCCGCCAAGTTCGGCCTGTCGCGCGACCGCTGGATCATGTTGCTGCGTGAAGAGCGGGGCTTCTCCGACCAGCAGTACCGGGCCGAAGTCGTTTGGCCGATGCTTGCCTTGCGTCGGGTCGCCGCCGACGACATCCAGGTGACTCAGGAAGAACTGAAGAAGGCCTTCGAGAGCGAATTCGGACCGAAGGTTCGCGTCCGGCTCATCGGTGTGAGCAGCCGCGACAAGGCCGAGCAGATCCGTGCCCAGGCGGTCGCCGACCCGGAAGCGTTCGGTGAACTGGCCAAGAAGGAATCGGAAGACCCGGCCGTTGCCGCCGCCTATGGCGTTATCCCGCCGGTCCGTCGTCACGTCGGCGATCCGAACCTCGAGGCTCACTGCTTCGGTCTGAAGCCGGGCGGCATTTCGCCGGTGGTTCAGGTGGCCAACATGTACTACATCGTCAAGTGCGAGGAGCAGATCCCGCAGCAGTACGTTGCCAGCCAGCACCTGCCCGAGATCGAGCAGAAGTTGAGCGAGCGGATTCGCGAGACCAAGCTGCGCAGCGCCGCCATGTCGTTCTTCGACCAGATGCAGAAGCAGGCTCAGGTGGTGAACGTGTTCAACGATCCGGAGAAGCAGAAGCAGATGCCGGGTGTCGCCGCCACGGTGAACAACCGCCCGATCACGCTCTTGCAGCTCTCGGAAGAGTGCATTGCCCGCCATGGCCGGGAAGTGCTCGACGGCGAAGTCAATCGCAAGGTCCTGCAGCAGGAACTGAACCGCCGCAAGCTGGTGGTTGCCGAACCGGACATCGACGCCGAAGTGGGTCGCGCCGCCGACGCCTATGGTTTCCTCAAGCAGGACGGCAGCCCGGACGTCGATCGCTGGCTGCAAGAGGTCACTTCGCAGGATGGCGCCACCATCGAACTCTATGTGCGTGACGCCGTTTGGCCGAGCGTGGCCCTCAAGAAGCTGGTCGGCAACGCCGTGCAGGTGACCGACGAGGATCTGCAAAAGGGTTTTGAGTCGAACTATGGCGAGCGGGTCGAAGCTCTGGCCATCGTGCTTGGCGATCAGCGCCAGGCCCAGAAGGTTTGGGAAATGGCTCGCAACAATCCGACCGATGCGTTCTTTGCTGAACTGGCCGAGCAGTACTCGGTGGAACCAGCCTCGCGGGCCAATGGAGGCAAGGTGCCGCCGATCCGTCGCTGGGGTGGTTCGCCGGCGATTGAGAACGAAGCGTTCAAGTTGAAGCCAGGCGAATTGTCGGGCCTGGTGGCTGTCGGCGATCAGTTCATCATCCTGCGATGCCTGGGACGCACGAAGCCGGTTCAGGTCGACTATGAATCGGTGAAGAGCGAACTGCACAAGGACATCTCTGAGAAGAAGCTCCGCACCTTGATGGCGGGCGAGTTCGATCGCCTGCGTGAAGGCGCTCAAATCGACAACTTCCTCGTCGGCACCTCGCAACCGGGCAACCGGGGTGGCGCTCCGAAGGGGAACGTCGGTCCGGTGAAGGGCGGCGTCGCCCCTGCCGGTGGCGTTCGTGCGGCGACCGGAAGCTCGCAAGTGCGGCCCGCCACGGCGGTTCGTCCGGCCCTGCCGTCCAACGCCGTCGCTCCGCGGTAAGTGGAACTAAGCTAAAGTACCCGGCGGGAGTTCTCTCGCCGGCGCTAAAGATCGCTCAAGGGCTGACTTCGGTCAGCCCTTTTTTCGTTGACCAGTCGCATATACTTGGGCGGAAATCTGAATCTCGAAATTCGACCCGCACGTTGTCTCCTCAATCCCGTCGAGCAATCACCATGGCTAACCCCGCACCGGATTCCCTTCAACTTGACGTGATGGCTGTCGGCGCTCACCCCGACGATGTGGAGATCTCCTGCGGAGGCACGCTCGCCAAGCTCGTCAAGCAAGGCTACCGCGTGGGCATGGTCCATTTGACCGACGGCGAGCCGACGCCCCTTTCGCCGGGGCCGGAGGTGCGTCGGGAAGAGGCGCGCGAGGCAGCCGAGGCGCTCGGCGTGCAGTATTGGACCATCCTCGATCTGCCCAACCGTCGGCTGTTCGATTCGTTCGAAGCCCGCTGCGCTCTGGCGAAGGAATTTCGCCGCTATCGACCGAAGGTGGTGATCGGGTTCGGCGACAAGACACCCATGGCCTCGCCCGATCACTGGCAAGCCATGCAGATCACCGACGCTGCCGTTTTCTATGCCCGGCTGACGAAGTGGGACGAACACTTCGATCATCTGCCGGTGCACACGATCGGAGCCCAGCTGTATTTTCGCCTCGCCTTCGAGCAGGCGAACATGGTGGGCTATCCGAGCCATTTCACCGTCGACATCACGGACACGATCGATCAGAAGCTGGCTGCGATCCGTTGCTACCAGACGCAGTTTCCCGAGGCGAAAGCCCACGTCTTCGACCGCGTTCGCGGCGCCGCGCTGCTCGCCGGTGCGGCGAGTGGGTTTCATGCAGGTGAGACGTTCGTCAGCGTTCGGCCGCTCGGATCGACCGACCTGGTGAAGACCGTGCTGCCCTTGCTCGAGCGTCCGCCAACTGGAACGAGTGTCTAGCCAGGTTGGGTGCCACTGCGAGCTTGTCCAGCAGTGCACTCTGGCGGCACATCAGATTTTGCCGCTCGGAGAAAATGGGTTCGGGTGGACCGATTCCGCCGCTCCCACTGCTGGACAAGCCCGCAGTGGGACCCAGCTTACTTGCGATACTTCCGCAGTTCGGCCAACGTGGCTTCCAGGTCGGCTGGCAGCGGGGCGGTGAACTCGATAGGTTCACGTGTGTGCGGATGCAGCAGCTTGATTCGGCGGGCGTGGAGCGCCTGTCGACCGAGGATGACCGTTGGATCGTCCGTGCGACGAATCTCGCCGACCGTCAGTTCCGCACGACCGCCATACAAACGATCGCAAAGCACCGGATAGCCGATGTGAGCCAAGTGCACGCGAATCTGATGCGTGCGTCCTGTCTTGGGCAGCACGCGCACCGCGGCAAAGCCCTGAAAGCGTTCGAGCACTTCGTAGTAGGTGCTAGCGTCGCGGCTTGTCTCGTGGTCGGCGCGAATCGCCATCTTTTCGCGATGGTGCGGGTGGGCGCCGATCGGCTGAGTGACCTGATCGGCGTCGCGATCGGGCGTGCCCGCGGTGAGGGCGAAATATTCCTTCTCCGTCGTGCGCTCGGCAAACTGCTCCGCCAAGGCGAAGTGAACCGGATCGGTCTTTGCCACCACGATCACGCCGCTCGTATCGCGGTCCAGCCGATGCACGATGCCCGGCCGCGTCGGCCCGCCGGCGGCGCTCAGGGTTTTGAAGTGGTAGGCCAGGGCGCTGGCGAGTGTTCCCGACCAGTGGCCGCGGGCTGGATGGACGACCATCGCCGGCGGCTTGTTGACCGCGATGATGTGTTCGTCTTCGTAGATGATGTTGAGCGGGATCTGCTCGGGATTCGGTCCCGCGGCGGGCATTTCCGGCAGGACGATCGTCACCGTCTCCCCTTCGCTCAGGCGATAGGCGACCTTTGTTCCCTCGCCGTTCACCTTCACGCCGCCCGCTCCGATCACTCGGCGCAGCTGCATCCGGCTGTGGCGGGGAAGCGACCGGGCCAGAAAGGCGTCGAGGCGAGAGCCCGCGTCCTCGGGACCGACGACCAACTCGATGGGTTCGTCGGAGAGCTCTTCATCGATCGACATGGCGGCCACAATCAAGCAGGGCGGGCTGTGTGCCACTGCCGGCTTGTCCAGCAGTGGATGGAGTTTGCCCGCTTCGCCCGGCTGGAGGGGCCAGCAGGGCACCGTTTCTTACTTCGACTCTTCGCTCGCGGGAGCTGCGTCGTCAGCCGGAGCCGACTTTTCGGCGGGCTCTTCGCTCGGCGGAGGAGCATCCGACTTCTCGTTGGCTGGGGCATCCGTGGCAGGAGCATCGGCAGCGGGAGCGTCGCTCGGGGCCGACGAATCGGCGGCCGGAGCGTCGGACTCAGGGGTATCAGCACCTGGAGTATCGCTCGGAGCAGGGAAGCTCAATCCGCTACCTCCCTTGCTGCCCTCCGGCATTAGCGAACCGCCAAAGTCCGGCAGGCCGATGTCGGGCCGATCTGGCAGATCGCCCGGCAAACCAGGCACGCCGCCCGGACGACCGGTGGGCGAGGGAGCTGGCCGCTTCGGCGTCTGATTGGCCAGCCAGTTCAGCATTTCGACGTCGCTCTTGTCCGACAATCGCTTGGCCGCCTGCTCAGCTTCCTTGCCGATGGTCGTATCGGGATACGACTTGGCAACTTCTTCATACAGCTTCTTCGCCTCCGTGGCGTTGAAGAGCGATTCCTGCACGCGAGCCAGACCAAACGCGGCCCGGCTTTGCAGCAGCGGATCGTTCGTGTTTTTCAAGATCTCGCCATACAGCGCACCGGCCGCGTCCAACCGCTTCTTCGATTCTTCGCGATCGGTGTACACGGCCGCGGAGCCCCGCGCCAGGTTCATGTCGGCAAGGGTCTGCCGGGCCCAGTTGGCCGGCTCGCTGGTCTTCTCGCTGTCGATGACCTTCTGCAGCGCCTCTTCTTGATCCCGTTCAGCCAAGGCGGCGAAGTACTGGTTCCACGACGCTGCCGAAGCTTGCGCTTGCTGCGAGCTGTACCACCACACGCCCAGCACGACTGCCACTGCGAGCAAGCCGCCAATGCTGATCGCCGGAAAGTACGGCCGGATGTCCTCGATCTTCTCTTCGAGCCAGTCCGCCAGCTCGTTTTTTTGCAATTCTTGACGCTTGTTCATGATCGCCCAAACTTGGCGTCAGTCGTGGAAAGCACAAGGCCACGCCTGACCAGGAGAGCGGCTCAGTCCTAGAGCCGCGTGTGCGACGTAAATATAGAAGCGGCTGGTAAATATGGTCAAGACGAGCGAACCGGGCGAGCCCGCCTACAACGCTGTCACGGCGATTGCCCATGGCGACGGTCACGGCGAGCGGGACGCGTAAGCGTCCCGGTTGAACGCACTCGACGCCACTTCTCGAAATCACCTCCCAAACACCGGGAAACTCACGTTTCCCGCTCGCCGGATCCCCGTTTCTCCGCTAGCACCCGGTGCCCCGCCTCCAAAACCTCCAGAATCTTCTCCACGTCGTAAACGCAGCCCCCCCAAGTCCCCCCACCGACTCTCTGCAGGGCAGCCC
>JAEZAS010000025.1 GCA_023430365.1 Planctomycetota bacterium | reverse complement strand
GCCCACAGCAAGCGCTGCTGACGTGACGCTCCTTCAGCATCCGACTGAGGTGGTGCCGCTTCCACCGATCGTTTGCGCGATCACGTTCGACGCCGCCCTGGCTAACTGGGATGGCGATGTCGAAGCCGATGGCCTGCTGATCGCTCTGCAACCGCTCGACGACTGGGGACAATACACGCCTGCAAGCGGGACGGTTGAAATCGAGCTCTTCGCCCGCCAAAGTCGTGTCTTTCATCACGCTCCGCTGAGCGGCGGCCGAACCGTCGAACCGATCGCCCGCTGGACCTGCGCCGTCACCCCCGCCGATTTTGGCCCGAGTGGCGCGGTGCTCAAATTCCCGTTCGGAGCTTCCCATCCTGAGTTCGCAGGCGACCTGGGCAGCTATGGGCTGGTTCACGTTCGCTTCAGCGTGCCTGGCAGCGGCGTCTTCGCTCACTCGCAGGACGGAGTCCGGATTCGGCCGTTCACTCCGCTGAGAGACACCATGCAGCTCAACACCGGCCGACGGTTCTTACCCAGTGAGATGACCGGCCGAGGCAAGACAGCCTTTGACAGCGCCCACGCCCACCACTAAGGATCGAAACCTGGTGGATACAACGGGGGCGAACTCTCGACCGAACCAGCCGGACGTCTAGCCAGGCTTCTTCAAAGCCAGGCTGTGCAAGATGAGCACGCTTCCCACCGAGACGAGCGACCAGCCGAGCCACTTGGGGGGCTGAATGCGATGCCTGCCGACCGGCGCCTGGGCGGCAAACAGGGTGGCAGCGTCGTTCGTGCTGGCGATCTGGTTCGACTGCTGCTTCAGTTGTTGCATCCGCTGGGCCAGAAACTGGGTGGTGCGTTCGTTGAGGACGATCGTGTCGACCATCCGCAACTGAATGCCCAGCAAGAAAATCACCAGCCCAGCCAGGAAGTATTGATTGCGATTGAATTCCATCATGGCTGTCCACTCCCGATCGCGCGCTGCCGAGCCGCGTCGGGGGACGACCGTCTCAAACGGCGATTCGCACGACACAGCTGGCTAATCGAGTTATCGAGCCGAACGTGCTATCACCTTCATCCGCCCCGACAAGCGAGCGGATTTTACGACCGGGAGGCGGCGACCGCTTCGCCCGCTTCTAAAGCCTTGCGCGGCAACACCTGCCGGGCAAACTCTGCGGTGCTTCCATCGCCTCCCCGCCCGAAGGGTGCAAATGGGTGGCGGGGCCGAAGGAGCGCAGCGACGTGGTCCCGAAATTCTTTTGCCCGGCTATCGCATCAGTGCTCGCAGCGACTGCGATTGACCCAATTTCGCGTCCCTTCTACTATCCCGCCGCCAAGCCGTTTTCTCGCGTGCCGCTCCCGGGCGAGAATTGGATTGCTTTTCGCGGCAAACTGTAGGGTTTGTCTGCATCAATCCGGTTCTGCCGGCCGAAGCAAGCAGGGGGCGGATTACGTATGCACCGAAGCATGCGCGGCCGTAACCACCGTCCCGCATCCCGAAGTTGCGCTGCTCGAACACTTCCCCCGTTTCGCCGATAAGGCGGCGCGGAAAGCGGTGGGTTTGGGAAAGGATTCCTCTTATGCACTGCAAAATGTTCCGCACCCAAGTCGTACGCTCGCTCGCTCTGGGGCTGACGGTCGGCCTGACCCTGACCAGCACCGGCTGCAAGATGGGAAGCTGGTCGAGCCCAAGCTGGATGGCCTGGGGCAAGAAAGACGCTCCCTCCACGGCTGGTATCGCATCCACGAAGCCGAGCACCTCGCTGCCGTCGAGCACCGCCACGCCCAAGCCGACAACGAGCGTTGCCGTGAGCACCCCTGGCAGCACGACCACGACGCCATCGACGACGGCGACGGCCAGCAACACCGCGACGCCCGCCTATCCGACCACATCGCAAGCCTATGCCTATCCGACCCAGCCCGCATCGGGTTATCAACCGACGGGAGGAGGAGAAGTCGCTCCCGCGGCTGGCTATAGCGCCGGCCCGTATGCGATGTCCAGCGGCCAGAACGTAGGCGCTCAGCAAAGCCCCTACGCTCCCAGCTATCAGGGCGGCTATGGCGCGGCTCCGGCTGCCGCCGAAGCTCCGGCTCCGCAGGCTCAGACCTGGAACTCGACGCCGACCTACACCGCCGATCAGCGCAGCGCCTACGGCGCCGCGGAACAAAGCCCCTACTCGAGCCCCGCCTACGGCGCTGCTCCGCAGTACACGACGCCGATCAACAATCCCCCAGCGGCCCCTGCAACCGGTTACAACCAGGGTGGCTACAGCTCGGGCGGCTATGACAATTCGGGCTATGCTCCAGCAGCCCCAGCTCCCGGCAACCATGGCCAGCCTCAGTACCAGCCGGCGCCGGGTGGCTACGAGACCCAGCCGACCGAGAGCGCTCCGCCGGCCTATCCGAACACGGCTCCGGCCGGCGCGGCTCCGCCGTCCTATGGCGCTAGCAACAATGCCCAACCGTCGGCCAGCCCGGGTGGCTATCAGCCGGCCCTCCCGCCTGCCCTCGCCAGTGATCCTAACGGCGGTTACCGTCCCGGCAGCACCGGCCGTTCGCTCAATGAAGGGTCCAGCACCGTCACCGCCAGCGGCAGCGCCTCGTACGGCAACGTCTATCGCTAGGGTCAACGAGCCTTGGACCGAACGGTCCATCGGTAACGCAAGTACAACACGGTACCACTCAAGCGGCCGGCAATTGTCGGCCGTTTTTTGTTGCGCTCAGCGAGAGCGCATCACATCGCAACCGAGGTCACAGGCGCGCAGTAACTCTGCAGGAAGCGAGATGCCGGGGAATGCCTGAAAGTGCCCTAGAGATGGGCTCCAGGCGTTAGGAAGGCCGCACTAAGAGGCGGCAGCGAGCGGGCGATTTTCGTACGGCGTGTGGCCGACGGCCTCCAACAGCGAGCTGGCGGGGGCTTTCTTTGGGGAGTGGGCCACGCGGCAGTCTTCCGGAAGCAGTTTGCCGCACCGCGGGCAGCTGACGGACTGATCGAGGCTCACGATGGCGCGGCAATGGCCGTCGCAGGACCAGCAGTAGTAGACGATTCCAGTGACCATTCGGACACCCAAGCAAGCCAGATTGCGAGATACAAGACGTCTGTATCGGCTGCATCGGCTAGAAGAATTCACACGATCAGCGACAGGATCCGGACGCGCCGGGCGATCCTTCAAGTGAGGCCCTCGTCAGCGCGGCGACCGGCGACCTCCTGTCAAGGTCGCCTCTTAGCAGTTTCTCGAACCGCAAGTAAACGGCAGTTCGCATCCGGCCCGATGGCAGCCACCCCTGCTCGGCACAACCGTTAACTCAGGCATGGATTCCGCAGTTTTCCCCAACTTCCAACGGAACAGGCTGATAGCTGAAGAACCGCGAACCGATTTCTCTCGTTAGCCGTAACGTACAGCCAATCGCGGCTGTCCTCCCGTCATGAAGGAACCCTCGCATGCACATCGTGCACGCTGCTGAACCCTCGCTCCTGGAACGTGTGAACTCCGCTCTCCATACCAGCCCCTACTTCGCCGGCCGGAAGGTCCTTTCGGCGACGCAAGGCGGACGCGTCGTGCTCCGAGGCAAGGTAAACACCTACTTCCAAAAACAGATGGCGCAGGAAATCGCCCGGCGCGTGGAAGGGGTGGAGCAAATCGACAACTGCCTGGAAGTGACCTGGAGCTAGACGCTCCTTCTAGCAGTCGGCCAAGACGAGCCGCCAGACAGAGCGGCCAGAGAGCGCGGTCTCGCGAGTGCATCGGCCCACTCAACGAAACGCAATTCCCCAAGGCACACCGAAGCATTTCGGTGTGCCTTTTTGCCACCTAATCGCAGCGTCGCCTATTAACGCGGTTTGGTTGGCCGATGCCCCATCACGGCAGCCGTGCGATTGGCGTACTGCGGAAAGCGGTCGTCCAAGCGGCAGATCCGCAGCACCTGGTGGTTGGCGTCGTTCAGACCGCACAACCGCATCATTCCGCCGTGCGTGCAAATCCGCTTATGCAGCAGCACCAGCTGACCAATCATCCAGCTTTGCAATCGGGGAACCTCATCCAGTTCCAGCACCAACCGATAGCAGAACGCCTGATCCAATTTCTCCCACACCTGCTCGGCAAGGTCGAACTCGACATTCGGGCCTGTTGCCGGTGGGCGAAGCCGCACGAACAACCAATCTGGGCCCCGATCCAAGTCCATGGACCAGCCGGGCGCAAGCTCGAGTAACATCCTGTAAGCCCCGTTGCAGTGGACCGAGAACCGGTCCAGATAGAGATACCCTAACCCCATCCGCTGATCTTACGGATTGCCGCAAGCAATGCAAACGAAATCAGCGAAATCGGCATCCGCGGCCGTTTGTCCGTGCTATCGTTACAGTTGAGGCGACGGCCTCCACCCGGCGCTTGGCCAACAGGGTCGTCGCGCGGTCCGTCGTCGGGACGGGCGAGGGTTGGGCGATATCGTGCGGAGATGTCGGGAATTCGGACGCGATGGACAACGGTGCTGGCGAATTCTCGCGACACTCGCGTTGGTTGCAAATCCAGGGACCGGCTGATACCTTAACCTTTTTCCACAGCGGGCTTACCGCCTACACGTTGCTGCTGTTGCACGCCTCTGGTCCTTTTGCCGCTCGGGGCTTTGCCTCGGCTTGAAGACACCGCGGAGCTTTCCTCTATGGCCGCCACTCGACGCATCGAAACGACCAACCTCAGCGGAACCGCTGGCGATGTGACGATGGTTCGCTTTCTCGATCGCAAGATCATCGAGGCGGCCAACATTCAGGAACTCGGCGATGAGCTGTTCGCACTCGTCGAACGCGACGCCAAGAAAAACCTCGTCCTGAATTTCTCGAACGTCGAGTTCCTCTCGAGCGCTGCCCTGAACAAGCTGATCATGCTCGACAAGAAGGTGAAAGCGCACAGCGGTAAGATGCGGCTCTGCAACCTGCGGCCGGAAATTTACGAAGTGTTCGCCATCACGCGACTCAATCAGCTCTTCGATATCAAGCCGACCGAAAACGACGCCCTACAGGGTTTCTAAATTCCCTTCGCGTTCGGTCATTGGCCTCCGCCGGCGCCCGCTTTCGGCCCCCACTAGAGTGGGCCACCTCTTGCCAAGCTGCGGATCGTGCTTTCAGTTGCGGATCATCGCAGCAGCGCGCAATGGAGCGCGCATCGAAATGCGTGCGGAGCGAGGTCCGCCATCGTTTTTTGAGAAGGCTCGCAGTACTTGGCGCCGGGCGTGATTGCGCTCGAAAAGGGGCAATGGCCGAATGCGGGAACTGGAAGAACTGAACCGGAAGTTGCAGCGGGAAATTGAAGAGCGGCGAGCGGTCGAAGCGGAACTGCGGCGCAGCCATGCGGTGCTCGAGGCAATTGTCGACGCATCCCCCTTGAGCATCCTGGCGATCGACCGGCAGGGACAAGTCACGCTGTGGAACCCAGCAGCCGAATCGCTCTTCGGCTGGAAGCGGGAGGAGGTGCTCGGCCAACAGCCTCCCCATGTGCCGGAACCCGACCGCGAAGCCTTCCAGAAGATGCTCGACCACGAGTTTCAGGGGGAGGCGTTTCGCGAGTTCGACACCCGCCGGCAAACCAAAGCGGGCGAGCTTGTGGAAGTCGCCGCCTGGACGGCGCCGTTGAAAGTCGACGGCGAGACGGTCGGCGGCCTGCACATCCTGAGCGATATCACCGAGCGCAAAAAACTCGAGCGGGCGCGCGAACAACTCGCCGCCCTGCTAGAAGCGAAGGTGGCGGAGCGCACCGCCGAGTTGGAACAAACCAACCGCGAGCTCACCGCGCGCAACGCGGAGAACGAACTGTTCGTCTACAGCGTTTCGCATGACCTGCGATCGCCGCTGGTCAATCTGCAAGGCTTCAGCCAGGAGCTGCGATACTCCTGCGAGGAGATTCGCAACCTGCTCAAGGACCCCCAGACGCCTCTGGCGGTCCGGGACAGCATCACGGCGGTTCTCGATGGCGATGTCAATGAGGCCATTTATTACATCCAAACGGCAGTGACCAATCTTAGCGACATTCTTATGTCGCTGCTCAAACTCTCACGGGCCGGTCGCCTCGAATATCACTGGGAGGCGGTGGAGATGAGAGCGATCTTAAGTCAGGTGCTCACTGGCGCCATGGCGGAAGTCCGCAACCGCAAGGCGAGTGTTGAGATTCACGTGAACTCCACGGTTTCCGGGGATCGGCAGGCGCTTGAGCAGGCGTTTTCGCATCTCGTCAGCAACGCTCTGCGATACTCTAAGCCGGACGTCCCGCCACAAATTGAAATCGGCGAGTTACCGCACGGCGCGGAGACCGACGTTTCTGTAGATGCAAGCCGATCTATCACCTACTATGTAAGGGATAACGGCCTGGGAATTCCCACCGAACACCAATCCAAGGTGTTCCAGGCGTTTCAGCGTTTGCATCCTGCTGCTCCAGCCGGAGAAGGCATTGGCTTGGCTCTCACCCGGCGAATTATCGAGCGGCATGGAGGCAAGATTTGGTTTCAATCCGAAGCGGGCGTCGGAACTACATTTTTTGTAGCACTCCCGCCCGCCTCTCCCGCCGATTCCCCTGTCCCCACCTCCTAAAAAATGGTTCACGAACCGGTTCAAATTCTGCTCGCCGAAGACGATCTCGGACACGCCCGGTTGATTCAGCGCAATCTGGCGCGTGTTGGGCTGGTGAATCAGGTTCAGCATGTCAGCGATGGCCAATACGCCCTAGACTACATTTTTCGCACGGGTGAGTTCGAAGACCGGCCGAGCGGCACGCCCCTGCTGGTGATCCTGGACGTCAAGATGCCGCGAATCGACGGCATCGAAGTGCTTCGCCGAATCAAGTCCGATCCCCAGCTGGAGACAACTCCCGTTATCATGCTGACAACGACGGACGATCCGCGCGAGATCGCCCGCTGCTACGAACTCGGTTGCAACGTGTACATCACCAAGCCAATCGAATACGCCGCGTTCGTGGAAGCCATTTGTCGGCTGGGGCTATTCTTGCAAGTGGTCACCCTGCTCCGGGAAAAGGACGCCCGAAAGGACTCCGACTAAATGCCGAACCAGGCTGGAACCATTCTCGTGATCGAGGACGATCCGGGAACCGCCTCTCTGCAGCGCAAATGCCTCGAGCGCATTGGCTATCAGGTGTTCACTGCCGACAGCCGCAGCGCCGCCTGGCAAGTCCTGGAAGAGCGGCCGGTCGAACTGATCCTCCTCGACTACAAGTTGCAGGAGCATGAGACCGGCCTCGATATGCTCCGCGATCTACAGGCGAAGGGACGCGACATTCCCTGCATCGTGGTGACCGGATTCGGCAACGAGCAACTTGCAATCGAAGCCTTCCGCGCCGGGGCACGCGACTTTGTTCCCAAGTCGGTGACCTATCTCGACAGCCTGCCGCAGGCGGTGGACCGGGTGTTTCGCGAAATCCGCCGCGAAGAAGCGCTGCGTCGCAGCGCGGACGATCGTCAGCGACTGGTGCACGACCTGGGAGAACGCGTCAAAGAATTGACCCTGCTGCGCGAGGTCTCGCGCCTGATCCAGGACGGTGAACTCTCAACGCCGGCGCTGCTGGCGAAACTGGTCGAAGCGCTGCCCTCTGGGTTTCAGTGGCCCGAGCAAACGACCGCCCGCATCCGGCTCGGCGCGCAGGCCTGGACGGGGGGCGGCTTCCAGGAATCGGCCGCAATGCTGCGCGCGGAAGTCAAGCTAAGTGACGGTCGCGATGGGTCAATCGACATCGCCCTGCTCCAATCACCACCCCACTCCTCCGAGACGCCGTTTCTCCCAGAAGAAGAAACGCTATTAGCCTCGATCGCCGAGATGCTCGGAGTGCATCTCGACCGTCGACAGTCGGCCGAAGACCTCCGATTGAACGAACAGCGCTACCGCTCGCTCATCGAATCGTCCACAGTCGTCGTGTGGACGGCGACTCCCGACGGCATGCTGAACCACATTTCGCCACTCCTGGAAACCGTTAATGGCACCGAGGTGATGCAGGCGATTGGCGATGGCTGGATGAGCATGATGCATCCCGACGACCTGCCGATGGTGGCGACCAAATGGCAGTCGTCGCTCACCTCGCTCCAACCCCACTACGTAACGCCCCGAGTCCGTCGCGAGAACGGCGATTACACGCACTGCGAAATTCGTGCGGTGCCGATCTTCGATCAAGAAGGAAAAGTGATCGAGTGGTTCGGCACGATGCGCGACATCACCCAAGAGCGAGAGTCGGAAGCTGCACTCGCTCGCCTGGCCGCGATCGTCGAAACGTCGGACGACGCCATCATCAGCACATCGCTCAGCGGCATCGTCCTTAGTTGGAATCACGGCGCCGAACGCACCTACGGCTACTCGGCCGAGGACATGCTCGGCAAAAGCGCCACGGCAATGGTCCCAGCCGAAGCGATTGATGAGTGGAACGATATCCTCGTGTGCATCGGTCGCGGCGAGCATGTCGAACCCTTCGAGGCGGTGCGTCTGCGCCGCGACGGTGGCCGGATCGACTTCCTCGTTCGTGTTTCCGCGATTCGCGACAGCCAGGGGCGTATCGTCGCGGTTTCGTGGATCCATCACGAAATCACCGAGCGCAAGGCCGCGGAACGTCGCCGGCAACTGCAAAGCGCCACGCTGCAATTGCTCGCCGACACAGCGTCGATCGAAGACGCGGCGAACAAGCTCATCGAGGCCATTTGCGAGGTCTACGGCTGGCATGGCGGGGGCCTTTGGCTTCTCGACGAGCGCGACAAGGTCCTGCGCTTTGCCGCGGCCAGCTTCGACAACGATCAGCGACTCGCCGGGTACGGAGAATACGGCCGTCAGCTGACGTTCGAGTGCGGCGCCGGGTTGCCCGGCGAAGCCTGGCAAAGCGGCGAGCCGGTCTGGGTCCCCGACTTCGACCGCCAACGTCGTTACCCACGCGCCATGCTCGCGCGCGATCTGAAGCTGCATACCGCGATCGGCTTTCCGCTGAAGGTGGGCAGCCGCACGGTCGGCGTCCTCGATTTCTTCGGTCCAAGCATCGCTCGGCCGAGCTCCGACGATTTGGCGCTGATGTCGTCGCTGTCGTCCCAGTTCGCGCTGTTCGTCGACCGCCGACTGACCGAAATCAAGCGCGCCCAATTGGCCGCCATTCTCGAAGCCTCGACCGACTTCGTCGGTTTGACCGGACCGGGGGGCGACCTTCTCTATCTCAACGGCGCCGGCCGACGGATGCTCGGGCTGGCCGACGATGAGGAGGTCACACGACTCAACACCTGGCAATGCGTGCCCGCCTGGGTGGTCGATCTTCTTCGCACTCAGGCGGTTCCCCAAGCGCTGCGGGAGGGAGCCTGGACCGGCGAAGCCGCCATTTGGAACCGTCGCGGCTTTGAAACAGCCGTCTCGATGCTGTTACTGGCCCATCGCGATTCCAGCGGCGAGGTGCAGTTCTTCTCGATGATCGGCCGCGACATCACCGAGGAGAAGCAAAATCGCGAAGCGCTCGTCCTGCACAACCGAGCCATGAGCGCTACGTCGGAAGGCATCGTCATCACCGGCCCCGCCGAGGACGACGCGCCGATCCTCTACGCCAACGAAGCGTTCCTCAAGCTCACCGGCTACAAGTTCTCCCAGATCGTGGGGCGCAATTGCCGCTTCCTGCAGGGCCCCGACACCGACCCGGAGACCGTGCAAACCATTCGCCAGAGCATTGCGGCCGAAGAACCCTGCACCGTCGAACTTTTGAACTACAAAGCCGACGGCACGGCGTTCTGGAACCTGATCTCAATCACTCCTGTCCGCGATAGCGCCGGCAAGGTCACCCACTTCGTGGGCACCCAGCGCGACATCAGCGAGCGAAAGCGGCTCGAAGACCAGGTCCGCCAGAAGCAAAAGATGGAAGCCATCGGCAGCCTGGCGGGAGGCATCGCGCACGACTTCAACAACATGCTGACCGTCATTCTGGGCTACAGCGAGATGGCCCGGGACACGCTGCCCGCCGAGAGCGAAACGCAGGGGCTGATCGACGAAATCGTCTCGGCCGCCCAGCGGGCAGCCACGCTCACCGGCCAGCTACTCGCCTTCAGCCGGCGGCAGATGATCGCGCCCCAGCAGATCGACGTCAACGCAATCGTCTCCGAGTTCCAGCGTTTGCTTCGCCCGCTGATCAGCGAAAACATCGTCATCACCCACTCGCTCGCCCCAGGCCTCTGGCCGGTAAAAGTCGATCCGAGCCAGTTCGAGCAGATTGTGATGAACCTGGTCATCAACGCCCGCGACGCGATGCCCAATGGCGGCCGGCTGTCGATTTCGACCGAGAATTGTGTTCTGACCGACAACATGGAGCCATTCGAGCCCGACATGCGTCCCGGCGACTACGTGGCCCTGACCGTGGCGGACACTGGGTGTGGTATGTCGAAGGAGGTGCTCAGCCGAATCTTCGAGCCCTTCTTCACGACGAAGCCCAAGGCCAAGGGGACGGGCATGGGACTGGCCACCGTCTATGGCATCGTCAAGCAAAGCGGTGGCCACCTGATGGTGGACAGCCAGCCTGAAGTTGGGACCACATTTAGAGTCTTTTTGCCGCGTGAATCCATGCCGGAGCCAGCGCAGCCGCAACCCGCCGCGCCGCAGCAACCTCCCGCCGCCGCCGCGATCGAAACGGTCCTACTCGTTGAAGACGAGAATGCCGTGCGCGAGTTTGTGAAGCAGGTTCTCGACGAGCAAGGCTATCGTGTGATCGAGGCGACTCGCGGCGATGAGGCGCTCGACCTGGTCGACGCCATCTCGGACGAGATCGACGCCCTGATCACCGACGTCATCATGCCCGGCATGGGAGGCCGGCAACTGGCCGACAAGTTGCTCCAATCGCGACCCGATCTGCGCGTTCTCTATCTGTCAGGCTACAGCGACGACATCGTCTCGAAGCATGGAGTACTCGATCCGGGGACAGCCTTTTTGCAAAAGCCGTTCAATCGCGACAGCCTCACGCGGAAACTACGGCAGGTCTTGGACGGCCAAGTGTAGCCGCAGGGCGACCATCGCGAAGAAGCTTACTCGACCTCTTCCCAGACCGTTCGATAGCCGTCGTAGCGTTCGAAGTGCTCAATCAGCCGGGAATAGAACGGATGCCCGGCGATGGTCGACGTGTCGCCGACGACAATCAGCTTGCGGCGAGCCCGAGTCAGGGCCACATTCATCCGCCGGATGTCGCTCAAAAACCCAATCTCGCCCCGGTCATTCGAACGCACGAGCGAGACGATCACCGCTTCCTTCTCGCGTCCCTGAAAACCATCGACCGTGTCGATTTCCAGGTTGGGGATCCGAATCATCTCGCGGAGCATACGAGCCTGGGCGGCGTACGGGGTGATCACGGCCAACTCTTCGGCTTGCAGGCCCGACGCGAGCAGCAGGTCGACCTGCTTCTGAACAAGCTCGGCTTCTTGGGGGTTCGCCCGGCTACCGCCGTCCGTCTCTTGCTCTTCGTCGTAGCTGGCGCCAGCGGTGTCGAGCAGCATAAGGGGTGACGTCGTGAGCCGATGCTCCGCTACGTGCGGCAGGTCGACCAGTTGATGCTCGCGAACCGATTGATCCGCGATCAATCCGCCTTCATAGAACTCGGCTGACGAAAACTCCATGATTTGCTCGTGCATGCGATACTGCACGTCGAGGCGGCGGATCACCGAGAGGCCCAGGTCGCGGGCCAATCGCTCCATCAAGCTGACGCCGAGTCCACCGCGGGCCGCCTCGTCGGAAACGATCGTGGGTGGCAACTGGCAATGATCGCCGCCAAGCACGACGCGCTCGCCGCGGAGCAGTGGAATCCAGCAAGCTGGCTCGGTCGCCTGGGCCGCTTCGTCGATCACCACCAGGTCGAAGCGCCGATCGCCGAGCAATCCATCGTCGAGGCCCGTGAGCGTTGCACACACGACGGTGGCCGAATCGAGCAGATGCTCGACCACCTGCCGCTCCAGCCGACGGGCGTCCGCCATCAACTCGCTCGCTTCGGCCCGCATCGCCTGCTTGGCGCCGGGCGCCGGTTTCGCGCGCGTGTATTTCCCTGCCGAGGCGCGCAACGCCTGTGCTTCTTTCACCAGCTTGCGGGCGATCTTCACATCGGGATGGGCGTCGACGAGCAGATCGAGCGTGTGTTGCTGCAGTTCCGGCAGCACGCGAGCCGGATGCCCCAGTCGCAAGGCTTTTTCGTCCACTCTAACGAGCTTTTCGAGCAGATTATCGACGGCCAGATTGCTTGCCGCGCACGCCAGAATCCTTTGCCCGCGTGCAACGGCCTGGCGAATCAGCTCCACCAGCGTCGTCGTCTTGCCCGTTCCCGGCGGACCATGGATCAGGGCCACATCCCGCGCCGAAAGGGCAAATCGCACGGCATCGAGCTGCGATTCGTTCAGCGGCGATAGCGGCGCAACGTCAGGCGTTTTATCGAAGGCCG
>JAEZAS010000016.1 GCA_023430365.1 Planctomycetota bacterium | reverse complement strand
AGGCTTTCGGCTGTGAAGGCTCTGCAGGTCGTCCATGATGATCTGGTCGATCAGCTCTTCCACACCACGTCCATGGTCACCGGTAGTGACAATGTCACATTTTTCCTTGAGTGCCGGAAGTGCGTTGGAGACTGCAGCCGAGACTCCGCAGAAATCGAGAAACGCATGGTCGTTTTCCGCGTCCCCGACCGCCACGATGTTCTTGGGCGAGATCGAGGTTCGCTTGAGCGCTTCCGCCAGCCCGGTGGCCTTGTTGATGCCGGAAGGGAGCACCATCACGGCCCCTTTGTTCAGAATGACCTGATAGCCGATGCCTAGCTCCTGAATGGCTTCTAGCACTGCCGTGTCGTGAGGCTTCCAGGTGGCAAAAATGCAGCGACCGCACGAAAACGGTTTCACGTCCCGCCGGACCATTTCCGTGATAAAGGCCTGCGGAGGCGGTTCGCCCAGAATCTCCTCTCGATCCTCGCTCGGCCAGTAAAGCAGGGCGCCGTTTTCGACGACGACGATGTCGCAGATATCGAGGCGAGGAAACGTCTTCTGGAGTTCCGGCAATTCGCGACCGGTTACCAAGATGAACTTACGGCCCGTGGCTTTGAAACGCTCGATGGCGGCCAGTGTATCGTCGGTCACATGGCCGTTGTGAGCCAGGGTGCCGTCATAATCCGAAGCAAGCGCGAGGTATTTCATAGCCGACCCGTGCAAGCAAACCGTGTGCCCGCACGGATCACCGCAAAACGGGAAGCGGGTATTAGACGGAGTCGGAAGGCCAATCGCCGGAGAAAACCTCGGTCGCTGGCCCAGTTTTGTAGACGCTGCCGTCCGCCTCGCTCCACTCTAGTTCCAGATCGCCACCCAGCAGATGGTTGACGATCTTCCGCTCGGTCCGGCCGGTCAACACTCCCGCGACGCAAACGGCACTTGCGCCCGTCCCACAGGCGAGCGTTTCGCCGGAGCCACGCTCCCAGGTTCGCTGGCGGACCTCTCGCGGGGAAATGATCTCGATAAATTCGACATTCACGCGGGCCGGGAACATCGAGTGTCGCTCGATCTTGGGACCATATCCGAGGACGAGTTCATCCGTCGCTTTCTCGACGTAAATCACGCAGTGCGGATTACCCATGGAGACGCAGGTCACTTCGAACGATCGGTCGTCGACTTCCAGTCGAGCGTTGATCGGAGGATCTCCGGGCAGAAGCGTGGGAATTTCGGAGGATTTCAAGATTGGGGCGCCCATGTTTACTCGGACGCGCTGCACCTTGTCGTGCTTCACTTCGAGGTCGACCGAGAGGATACCCCGTCCCGTTTGCAGACGCAGGGTTGGGCTGCGGCGAATGCCGTGGTCGTAGACGTACTTGGCGACGCAGCGAAGGCCGTTGCCGCACATCTCTGATTCGGAGCCGTCGGCGTTGAACATCCGCATCCGGGCGTCGGCCCCATTGTCGCTGGGGCAGATCAGGATCAGTCCGTCGCCACCGACGCCAAAGTGTCGATCGGCAATCTGGCGAGCCAGGTCGGCAGGGTCCGACGGAACTGGATTCTCAAAACAATTGACATACACGTAATCGTTGCCGATGCCGTGCATCTTGGTGAAACGCATGCTCAGGGAAGCTCCGAACTCGCAGCAGACGGGAATCAAAGAGCGTCCATTTTAGCGGACGGAGAGGCGCCCGGGCAGCCTTTCGATGGCTGCCGAGAGTCGCCGATTGGCGTGCGAGAAACCGCAATTGCCATCCCTCGCTAAGCGGTCACGAGCCGATTGGTTGCCCCTCTACCGGCGGCCCGATACGATCGATTTCACGGTTTTTCGGGATGAAAGTAGGTTCTCTAGGGATCGGAGAGTTTCCCCAATGCAGGAATCTGAGCTCGCGTTTTATTCGAACCAAGATCTGATCGATGAACTGCTTCGCAGGACCACCTTCTTAGGAGTGGTAGTCCATTCGGGCGAAGAAATGCGCAATCGCCTGTGGGGCGAGCAGCGCGTGATGCGAGTTCAGTTCAATGAAAACCTCACCACCGAGCAAGCCGGACGCTTGCTCGATGTGGTTGCTGCCCAGCTAGGCGACCGCACCCTCTAAGCGCGGCGGCCCTGGAGCTATTCCTTTCGCTTGTGGCGACCGATGAGCACATCGCCGTGGTCGCCGATGCGGACATCGTCCGCATCCACGTGCATGCGGTGGTCGCCGCCCCGCGCCGGTTGGCCTTCCGGATTGATCTGGTTCTCTAGAACGACGTCCTCCGCGCGGACAGGGATTTCGATATCCCGGTCCGGCTGGGCGGGAGCCAGATGCCCGCCGGCAGAAGTGGCGTCCGGAGACCGTTCCATCCGACTATCGACGTCGTAAGCGCCGTGCTTGCTCAGGATGGCTACCGCGTCCGCATGGCGACCGTGTGTCCGGATCGTGACGAGCGTCCGACCCGATTTGAACTCGCCTTCGTAGAAGTCGGCTTCCTCCTGTGGTATCCCCATGCCCACGAGCGCTCCGGTGAGGCCTGCTGCGGTAGCGCCAGCCGCCGCGCTGGATAGAATCACTCCCAGTGTTCCGCCGGCAATGGCTGGCCCGATGCCGGGCAAAACGCCCGCCATGATCCCGAGGCCCCAAAGCGCGCCAATACCAGCCCCGGTCGCAAGCCCTGTAATTGCTCCCTCCTCGGCCATCGAGTCGCCGGAGTGATGCCCCTTCTGAGTAGCGCTCTCGTGATGTCGGCTCATCACGCCGATTTGTTCATCTGTGAAACCGGCCCGCTTGAGCGCTTGAACGGCTTCCTGCGCCTGGGTAGTGTCGTGGAATACGCCTACCAAAGTGTCTCGTCCGGTTAGATTCATGACTTCGCCCTCCTTCAAGTATTCCGCTCGCCAGCCCGATGGCCTGCGCCGCAGAAATGGTTCCGCTGTTGAGATCGCACTCAGGGACAACTAGTGCAATGTCTATGCCCAGCTGCTATTTCGAGAGGTGGGCGGGGAACACTCGGCAATTGCGAGAGTGGTGTGGCGGCGGTTGAGCTTGTAAAACCAGAGCGGATTTCCGCCCAGTACCTGTCGGATCGAAATGCATGCGAATCAAAGCTATTACCGGGTGTCTGCTCGGGATAATTTGGCTGACGGTTGGTTGCCAGAATGGACTTTCGGAAGAGGTTTCGCCCCGATCGGAGAGCGAGGAAGGTATTGCAGTCAAGTCGGGGGCGGATCACCCCCCAGCAGCAATCACCCTGAAGGATTGGCCGTGGTGGCGAGGACGGCTCCGCAGTGGCGTGGCTTCCGGCTCTGGCTCGGCGCCGCTCGAGTGGAGTTCGAGCAAGAACATTCTTTGGCGGGCGGCCGTATCGGGGCGAGGGCATGCCTCTCCGATCGTCGTCGGCGACAGCGTCTACCTGGCCACGGCCGACGATGAAAATCAGGTTCAAAGTGCAGTGGCATTCGACCGCCGCACTGGCGAGCACCTTTGGACGACAGCAGTCCGCCGCGGAGGCTTTCCGAAGCTGCACGCCAAGAATACGCACGCCAGTTCGACCATTGCTTCCGATGGCGAGCGGCTATTCTTGGTCTTCTTTCATGACGAGGCCCTGCAAGCCACGGCCCTGGATCTGCAAGGGAACAAGCTTTGGCAAAAGTCGCTCGGTGAGTTCAATCCCAAGCGCTACGAGTTTGGCTACGGGACATCTCCGGTGGTCTATGGAGACACGGTGATTTTTACCGGAGAGTACGACGGCGACGCATTCATCGTGGCGCTCGATCGAAACAGCGGCGAGCAGCGGTGGCGAATCAAGCGACCGGAAAACGTCAGCTATTCAACTCCAGCGATCGCTTATGTCGCCGGCCGAGATCAATTGTTTATCACGGGCGCCGACGAAATAGCCAGTTACGATCCGCGCACTGGAGAGCAATTGTGGACCGCGCCCGGTTGCACGACTGCGACTTGCGGCACGATGGTTTGGGAAAAGGATACCGTGTTTGCCAGTGGTGGCTTTCCTGGTTCCGAAACGATCGCCGTGCGAGCCGACGGCAGCGGCGAGGTGCTCTGGCGAAACAACGTTCGCTGCTATGAGCAATCCCTGCTTGCTCATGCAGGTTACGTCTACGCGTTCTCCGATAACGGCGTGCTGTACTGCTGGAAGGCGGACGACGGGCAGGAGATGTGGAAGAAGCGTCTGCAGGGACCTGTGAGCGCTTCCCCAGTTCTGGCTGGCGGACACATCTACTGGAGCAACGAACTCGGCAAGACCTACGTCTTCAAGCCAAACCCCGAGAAGCTCGAGATCGTGGCGGAAAACCAGCTCGGTAGTGAGTCCTTCGCCAGTCCCGCTGTTAGTCGCGGACAATTGTTTCTCCGTGTCGCCGATCAAGTCGATGGCAAACGGCAGGAGTGGCTGTATTGCATCGGTCCGACGGAGCGATAGACCGTCGCTAGGCCTGCGGCTTGATCATGCGCTCGATCACATTGCGCGTGATCTGCTGGATGCGCTTGTCTGGGCCCTTCGGTTCGGTATAGACCTTCGGCCGCACATACCCTGGCGGCTCGCTTAAGGCATCCGCCCACCAAATGGTCGCTGCGTTAAAGACAATGTTGCCGCGAGGCCCCGGATAGACGGTTGCTGTGTAGGTTCCGCCATTGGGCTTGCCGGGGGCGGACTGCGTCGGCCCCGTCGCGACGATCTCAAGCCCCTCAATATCGGCCGGATCGCCGTGCCACTCCCAGCCGATGAGGCCGGGAACGCGATCTCCCGCCTGCATGCCGGTGTCCTTATAGATCCAGTGCTCGGGGGCCGTGCAAATCCAGTCCGCCCCGCCGGTCACCGGGCCTGTGCTATGAGCTCCGACGAGCGCGTTGGCGTAGGGCGGTTCGTGCTTGAGCGAGGACATCTGAGCAAACTCGCGCGTTCCCCCCGGAGGGCCAAAGACTCCGACTCGCTCGAACGCTTTGCCGCTTTCGTCGAACAGCACTCGCCCGCAGACGCTGTTGCCCGAGAAGAAACCAACGCTCACGCCCGCCGCAATCGCCGCGCGAACGTTCTCATACATCTCGATGGACCAATACTCGTCGTGGCCGACGCTGAGCATTCCTTTTGCTCGCTGCAGGCCTTTGCGATCGGTCTGCGTGTCGAGGTTGGAAATGTAAGTGACGTCGTAACCCGCCGCTTCAAGCCAGTAAGCGAACGGGAACTCCCACAGCAGGAACTCGCCGGAGCCGGTCGACAGCGGAGCGTCAAAGATCTGACAGTACTTGCCATAGGGGCGGTTGTAGCTCACCTGCACCCCGCCGCCCCAATACCACTGTTCTTTGCCGTTGTCGTAAAGCGAAAACTGTGATGGCCAACGATTGTAGGCTTGCCATGTGTTGTCGCTGCACTGAAACAGCAGGTCGGCAGACCGGTCGTCGCGAACGATGAACACGACGTAGCTCTGCAAACCCTCTTTCTCCGCCGTCAGCTTGCCGAGATAGACGCCGCTGAGCCATTCCTCAGGAATCACGAACTCGACCGCCGGTTCCCAATCGCAATTGCGAACGCGTTTGTCGCCGACTTCCGGTTCCGGCTGGGGTTTGCCCTCCAGCGGGCCGAAGCTACGAACCAATTGCCCACCATCTCCGCCGTAATAGCCCATGCGGTAGATATCGAGGCTGTAGCGTGAGGCTGGATTGGTGCTCACATAGATTTGCAGCTTCTCGCCGGCGCGGATGCTGGCGTGCGAGCAGTATCCTTCGATCCAGGGGCAACGGTATTTCGTGGCCGGATCGATGCGGGTTGAACTGAGCATCCAGTCCCGCGTGCCGGGGCGGGCATTCTCCGCTTGGATGCGATTGAGGGGAGTTCCATCTCCTGCCGAAGCTACCGTCGCACTCAAGCCGACTCCCAGCAGAGCCAGATCCTGCATCGCTTGCCGACGGCTGACAGGTTCCATGAATTCACCCTTCTGGTTTCAGGTTCGCGTCATCGACTACTTATACCCGCCAATTGCCCACATCCGGCCGCCACATCGATTCCGCGATATTGTCGAATGCTACAGGCAATCCCGTGCTCTTCGAGCACCGTGCGAAACCGATCCACCGACTCCTTTTGGGCAGCGGCGCCCGAGAAGCCAGCGGTCGGATTCAACGGAATCAAGTTAACCTGCGCCGGCACGTTCTTCAACAAACCGGCGAGGGCACGAGCCTGCTCGTCACCGTCGTTCTTACGCTCGATCAAAGTCCACTCAAAGAAGATTCGCCGGCCCGTTCGCTCGGAATAGTAGAGACAGGCTTCCATCAACTCCGTGAGTGGCCAACCCCGGGCCTGAGGCACCAGCTCGCTGCGCTCGTCCTGGGTGGCCGCGTGCAACGAGACCGCGAGCGACAAGTTGCGTCCCTCGTCCGCGAGCTTAACGATCCCATGCGGCACGCCCACGGTGCTCAGCGTGATCCGCTTCGCGGCAATCGCCAGCCCTCCTGGATCGCGGACGATGTCAACGGCTCGCAACACCGCGTCATAGTTCAGCAGCGGTTCACCCATGCCCATTAGCACGATGTTTCGCAGGTCTGACGTTCGGGCGACGTGGATCGCCTGGGCGACGATCTCGCCGGTGGTCAGGTTTCGGCGGAAGCCCATCTGCCCCGTGGCACAAAAGACACATCCCACGGCGCACCCAACCTGCGAACTGAGACAGGCTGTGGTTCGCCCCTCATACTGCATTCGCACCGTTTCGATCGTCTGTCCGTCGAACAGACGCAGGGCAAACTTCCGCGTCAGGCCATCGCTGGAATCGATCGATTGGGTCACCTCGAGCGCCGGCAACGTAGCTGCTTCGAGGAGCCGAAATCGCAGCCGAGCGGGCAGTTCCGCCATCTCCCGAAAGTCAGATACCCGCTGCCGGTACAGGTAGTTCCACAGCGGGCGAGTGTGGCTGGCGCTGAAGCCCCAGGCAACCAAAGTGGCTTCCAGTTGCGACCGGGTCAGATCGTAAAGCGAAATCGCCACTTCAGAATCGCTCGTGCGAGGGGCGACCAAAAGGCAACTGAGAGAGAAGTATCCCCGAGAGGGCTCGAACCTCTAACCTCCGCCTTCGGAGGGCGGCGCTCTATCCAATTGAGCTACGGGGACGTGAAGGAAGCATTATCGCACAGCATCCGCGGCACACAAGCCCGCCGCCGAAGTCGAAGGAACGCGGTCAGCCCCTAAAATCATCGGCCATTCCGGCTACCGAGTGCGCTCATTTCTGAAGACACCCAGGACGCTTCCTGGTTCGCCGAATGGGGGAGGCTACCAGTGCGTCACCCAGCCCCCATCCACGTTCAGCGTCTGCCCGGTAATGTTCCTGGCCCGTTCCGAGGCCAGAAAGACCGCCGCGGCGGCCACGTCCTCGGGCGTCTGCCAGCGGCCGAGCGGGATGACCTTCTTGACCTTCTCGCCAGCCCAGTCTTCGTACGACTGCCGTTGGTCGACCGGTTGCTGATCGTGCCAGGCCTGCCAGACGGAGCGGTTCAGCGGCGTTTGCACCATGCCGGGGCAGATCGAGTTCACCCGCACCCCATGCGGCGCCAAATCCTTCGCCGCACACTCGGCGAAGTTGAGCAGCGCCGCCTTCGCCGCACTGTAGGGTGGATCGGTCTGTGATCCGATCTGCCCAGCCACGGACGAGATGAACGTGATTGTCCCGGCCTTTGCCTCCGCGAGCAGCGGCGCGAACGCATGGGCAGTGTTCACAGCGCCCAGCAGGTTCACCCGCAGGACCGCCTCCCAGTCGCCTGGCTCCAGATTCCAGAACGGGAACCCAAACTTGCCCGAGCCCATACCCGCGGCATAGACAACGTGCCGCACCGGTCCAACCTGGGCCGCAGTGTCCGCGGCGATTGCCTTCAAGGCCGCATAGTCGGTCGCATCAACCTGAAAGCCTTGCACGCGCGACGCGGCGTTATCCAGCTGGCTGCCCACTTCCGTCACTCGGGGGCTGCGGTCCAGCAGGGCTACCTTAGCACCCTCGGCCAGAAACGCCCGGCCGATCGCCAGGCCAATGCCGCTGGCTCCGCCGACAACTGCAACCACCTGATCGCGAAGTTGCAAGTCCATGGAGACTCACCACGGTAAGTAGCCAGGAGGCAAATCACTAAGGGGCAGCCTCACACGAGGCCCAGGCCACCGCTCGGCTAGTGGGCTGGGACGGCCAGCAATTCGCGTTCGACAAAGCCGGTATCAACCAGTCCGTCGATAAACGTCGAGTGGCTCAGCACCTGCTTGTGGAACGGCGCTGTGGTCGCAATGCCCTCCACGCGCAGCTCATCGAGCGCTCGCTTCATGCATGCGATGGCTTCGGCGCGGGTCGGCTTGTGGACGATCAGCTTGCCGATCATCGAGTCGTAATAGGGCGGCACCGTATAGCCCGTGTGAGCGTGCGAATCAAACCGCACACCGAGACCACCCGGCACGTACAGTTGCTTGATGAGACCGGGGTTCGGCTGAAAGTTCTTCGCCGGGTTCTCGGCGTTGATGCGGCACTCGATCGAGCAGCCGACCTGCTTCACTTCGTCTTGCGTGAACGGAAGCTTCTCGCCGGCGGCGACCATGATCTGCGTCTTGATCAGATCGATGCCCGTGACCATTTCCGTGACGGGATGTTCGACCTGAATGCGGGCGTTCACTTCGATGAAGTAGAAGTTGTCTTCCTGGTCGACGATGAATTCGACCGTGCCGGCGTTCGTGTAGCCGGCCTCGCGAATCATCCGCACGGCCGCCTCGCACATCGCGATCCGCCGGTCGTCGGGCAATCGCGGTGCAGGGCTCTCCTCGATCAGCTTTTGATGCCGCCGCTGCGTTGAGCATTCGCGCTCGAAGAGGTGGCAGACGTTGCCGTGGTGGTCGGCGATCACTTGCACTTCGACATGCCGCGGCCGCTCGATGAACTTCTCGAGATACACCCCCGCGTTGCCGAACGCCGCTTGGGCCTCGGTGCGTGCAGCCGAGATGGCCGCCTTGAACGTGAGTTCGTTGTTGGCGACCCGCATCCCTTTGCCGCCACCGCCTGCCGTCGCCTTGATGAGAACCGGGAAACCGATTTCGCGGGCGACGTTCACCGCCTCGTCTTCATCGTCGAGCAAGCCCGCGCTTCCAGGCACCACCGGCACATTGGCCCGCCGGGCCATCGCCCGAGCACGGTTCTTATCACCGAGCGCATCCATCGCTTCCGGCGTTGGGCCGATGAAGTCGATCTTGCAGCTCCGGCAGACTTCGTTGAAGTGCGAGTTCTCGGCCAGGAAACCGTAGCCCGGATGAATCGCGTCGACGTTGCCGACCTCAGCGGCGCTGATGATCCGATCGATTCGCAGGTAGCTGTCGATCGACTTCGCCGTGCCGATGCAATACGCTTCGTCGGCCAGATCGAGATACTGACTTCCCTTGTCGCCCGTGCTGTAGACGGCGACCGTCTCGATGCCCAGCTCTTTGCAGGCACGGATAATCCGCAGGGCGATTTCACCGCGGTTGGCGATCAGAATACGCTTGTACATCGGCGAAATCGATCCACTTCTTCTCAGTTCTACCCACTACCACTAGCCGGCTCCGAAGCTTCGCCTCGGATCTCGCGAGGAAACGGCCGCGGCCAACTACTTCGTCTCGACGCGGAACAATGGCTTGTCGAACTCAACGGCTTCTCCGTCCTCGACGAGCACCGCCACGATCTTGCCGCGCACCTCGGCGGGGATCTCGTTGAACACCTTCATCGCTTCGATGATGCACACCACCGTGTTGGTATCGACCGAGTCGCCGACCTTCACGAAGGGTTCCGCCTTCGGATTGGGGCGGGAATAGAACGTCCCCACCATTGGGCTCTTGATGACCGTCGTGTTGGCGCTCTCGGCGGCCGGAGCGGCAGCCTTCGGAGCGGCGGCAGCCGGGCCCGAAGCGGCGACTGGCGCGGGAGCGGCAACCGCAGGCGCCGCTGCGGCGGCGACCACCTTGGGGCCGCGGCAGATGCGAATCCGCTGCCGCGACTCGCGCAGGTCGACCTCGCTCAGGTCGTGCTCCTTCATCAGCTCGACAAGCCGACGGATGCGGTCAATCTCGAACACGTTCTGCGAGGTTTCCGACGAGGTCGATTCCGGTTCTGTCATGGTCGGTTTCCGCTTGCTTCGGGCCGGCGCCGCGCGACGAGTCGGGGCCTTGGCCGCCGTACGTCCGCGTCGCGACTTATCCGAATCGGCCATCGGGCGGTCCTAAAAACTCGGTTGAATTATGAAGGCAGCCCGACAGCTTGCAGCCGGCCGGGCTACGGTAGGGAGTTAAACCTGCAAGACCCACGGCCTCGCAGGCGAATCTCGGTCCATCACTGCATTACATTTCGACCACGCACTCTTCAAGCTGCTTGGGCACGCTCGAAAGCACCTCGTGGCCCGACTTTGTGACCAGCACATCGTCTTCGATCCGCACTCCGCCCCAGTCCGGCAGGTAGATGCCCGGTTCCACCGTCACCACCATGCCCGCCTTCAGCGGCCGATCTTGATCCACCGCCAGCCGAGGCTGTTCGTGGACCTGCAACCCGATTCCATGACCGAGCGAGTGGCCGAACTTGTCTCCAAATCCAGCCTTCGCAATCACGTTCCGAGCCGCCGCGTCGACGTCCTTCATCAGGGCGCCGGGCCGGATCGCCTCGATCGCGGCGAGCTGTGCTTTTAGCACAACTCCATACACGCGTTCGAGTTTGGGCGAGATTCTACCGGTCACCAAAATACGCGTCAAGTCGCTTACGTACTGCCGTCCCCGGGCTCCCCAGTCGATCAGCACGAATTCATTATCCCGAATGTGCACATTCGGCAGCGGTCGGCCATGAGGCAGAGCGCCTCGCTTGCCCACCCCCACAATCGGTGTGAACGAGGTGCACTGTCCGCCATGCCGCCGGACCTGGGCCTCCAACTCGTCGGCCACCTCTTTCTCGGTTTGTTCGGGCCGCAGCGTCGCCCGGACTGCCGCAAAAGCCTTCGAGGCGATCTTCACCGCTTGGCGGATCTCCTCAACCTCTTCCTTGTCCTTGATTTCGCGCAGTTGCTCGACGAGCCCCGAGGTGCTGACCAGTTCGCCGGGGACTTTCCCTTGCAGCGACTCCCGTAGGGCGACCGTCATCGAGCCCCCCTCGATCCCCAGCCGGCTGGCCTTGTGTTTGCTAGCAATATCGCGGACCGTGTCCGACACCTTGACGCCCGTCTTGCGGATCACGACATCCAGCCCAGGACACTCCTCTTCGAGCTGCGTGATGTAGCGAAAATCGCTCAGCAGCGTCTCACCGCCGCTCTTGCCGTCAGCTTTGACGAGCAGATAGCTCGAGTCTCCCGTGAACCCGGTCAGGTAGGTCACGTTGGTGAAGTCGGTCACCAGCAGCGAATCGACCCCGGCTCCCTTGAGCAACCGGCGGAGCTTGTTGCGACGTTCGGCGAAGTCAGGCATGGCGAAAGACTCGTCCCTGGTTTCAAAATCGGCCCGCCAAGCATCGCTGACCGCCCGACTTTTCACAACTACCCACTCGCCCCGACAGCTGGCGGATCACATCCGCCGGAAGCCCCGCGACAGGGCGTTGCAAGGCAAATCAGCCCCTTGTGGTAGACCGGCTCAACTCAGCCACCTCCAAGCTGCCTGTTGATTTACTTCGAGGGTTTATCAACACCCACCCCGGGTACAGGGGCCCCATACTTGTTGATAAACCTCCCGAGTAAATCAACAGCCAGCTTGCAACTTGCTGACCTCGCACCATCTCGCAGCCGGCTGCTCAACTGGCAGCACAGGCGCAGCGAGGAGCATCCCATAGCATGACAGTCGAAGCTGTGTTTGTCAATAGTTTTTCGTTGTTTGTTAATAGTCGTTCTGGAGCGGGTGCCTAAACAAACAACTCCCGAATCACCTCGCCACAAGGCAGCACCGGATGGGGTCTGCCGGCGCGGTCGAGATACTGGGCCGCGGTATCGACGCCCAAATGCCGGTAGATCGTCGCCAGCATGTCCTGCACGATTTTGGGATTGTCCTTCGGTTCGGCGGCGTGCTGGTCGGACGAGCCGACGATTCGGCCTCCCTTCACGCCGCCCCCGGCGACCGCCACGCTCATCACCTTCGACCAGTGATCGCGTCCGCCCGAGGCGTTGATTCGGGATCCAGGAAAGAGAGCATCCTGATCCGTACCGCTCAGATACCCGCGGAGCGACACCGGCTATTCACTCCGCCTGCAACTTCTCAAACTCTTTGCGATGCGCTTCCAATCGCTCGATGTGCCGCTGCACGTCGGGGCGATCGGGGAATTGGCGGCGGAGTTGTTCGATGTGCTGATCGATCACTTGCAGGGAGCGCTGGATCGATTCACGACGCTGTTCCTTGGTCTGCGGAACGGCGGCCGGACGCGGGGCCGGTGGAGCGGCGCCCCCCACCTGGATTTGCACGCCGCCGTTCTGCTTGAACTCGTCGTAGATCTTGTGCGCCTCAGGGTGTTTCTGCTTCAACTCGGCGGCGTCTTTGGCTTTGAACTTCTCCGTCGCTTCCTTGCCGTCCTTCTTCTCCGTGACTTCCAGTTCGATCCCTTCCTTTGGATCGTCGATGATCTTGACCTTTCGGTCGTTCTCTTCGACCTGGATATGCTTGACTCCGTTGTTGTTGCTTACCTGAATCCGCTTGGCGAACCTTGCGGGTACGGCGTTAACGCGGATATTGGCCCCGGCGACGCGAACCGCGGGACGAATCACCCCGCCGCGCAGCGTCCGCATTGCGGGTGGGGGCGGATTCAGGACCTGGTCGGCCAGGCGACCAGCCCGGGAAGACGGATCGTCGGCGAGCCGCTGGAGCGACTCGCGCGCGGCTTGCTTGGTCTCGGTATCGTCCCCGGCGAGGTGCGTTTCGAGGATGTCGACCGCTCGTTCGGACGCTTCACGGCTCTCGCTTTGGGCCGCCTTTTCGAGTGCCGGAAAGGCTGCGCTGCCGGCTCGGGAGAGCTCCTCGCTCGCCGCCTGACGCTCGGAGAACTGGTTGGCGTCGAGCTGCTGGATGAGGGCTTCGAAATCGGGCGTCGCTCGAGTCAGCTCCTCGGCCGACAGAGAAGCGGCGACGAAGCCGACAACGATCAACGCAGCGCCGAGGCGAAGCAACCCGGGCATGGGAGAGGCTCCTGGTAGTTCGCGGAAAGAAGCGGGGACCTGACCGACAGTGTATCGGCTACCCCCGTACGGTGCAGCCGGAAAACCCGCGCAAAACTGAAAGAGAGCCGCCGGCGCTGCGCCAGTGTCACCCCTCTGACTACCAGCGTCAGGCGTGGGAAGTAGTGTCGCGAATCGCGAATGGTCTAAGCCTGGCAAGCTGTGGGAACCAGGCTAGCCGCAGTGCTGTGGGCACTGAAAGTACACCAGCCATATTGCTGAGCGCGACGCTTACTTCTTGTGCTTCGCGATCGCTCGCTGCACGGCGGCGCCCATGTCGGCGGGGCTGTCAGCGACTTCAATGCCAGCATCCTTCAGGGCGGCGACCTTCTCGGCAGCGGTTCCCTTGCCGCCGCTGATGATGGCCCCGGCGTGACCCATGCGGCGACCCGGCGGAGCGGTTCGGCCCGCGATAAAGGCGGCCACCGGCTTGGTGACGTTGGCTTTCACGAAAGCGGCTGCCTCTTCCTCAGCGGAGCCACCGATTTCGCCGATCATCAGGATCGCTTCGGTCTGCGGATCAGCCTGGTAGCGCTTGAACAAGTCGATGTAGTTGGTTCCGACGATCGGATCGCCACCCAGACCGACGCAGGTCGACTGACCGAGCCCGGCGCTCGTCGTCTGCCAGACCGCTTCGTAGGTGAGCGTACCGCTGCGGCTCATGATGCCGACCTTGCCCGGCTTGTGGATGTAGCCCGGCATGATGCCGATCTTGCACTCGCCGGGGGTGATCACCCCCGGGCAGTTGGGGCCGATGAGCACCGCGTCGCTCTGGCGAACCAGCTCATACACCCGCACCATGTCGAGCACCGGAACACCCTCGGTGATCGCGCAGATCACCTTGATGCCCGCGTCGAGCGCTTCCAGAATCGCGTCCGCCGTGAAGGCGGCCGGCACGAAGATCATGCTCGCGTTGGCCCCGGTCTTTTCGACCGCTTCGATCACGGTGTCGAACACCGGCAGGCCTTCGACCGTCTCGCCGCCCTTGCCGGGCGTGACGCCGCCGACCATCTGGGTGCCGTAGTCCTTGCACCCCTTCGTGTGAATGGCGCCAGCCTTACCGGTGATGCCCTGGCAGATAACGCGGGTGTTCTTGTCGACCAAAATGCTCATCGGAGACTCGGTATCGTGGAAATGCGTTGTACGGGAAATGACCAATGACCAAGCACCAATGACCAAGGGACGGTCGTGGCAGCTCGCTCAGTTTTTGTTGGTCATTGGGATTTGGTCATTGGTCATTCGGGCTTCGTCATTTGCCCTTCGAGGCAGCTACCACCTTCTTCGCCGCATCGGTCAGATCGTCGGCGGCGATCAGGTTCACGCCGCTTTCGCGAAGGATCTTCTTGCCTTCTTCCACTTCCGTCCCTTCCAGGCGAACGACCAGCGGCACGGTGAAGCCGACCGCCTTGCTGGCGGCGACGATGGCGTTGGCGATCGTCGTGCAGCGGGCGATGCCGCCGAAGATGTTCACCAGGATGGCGTTCACGTTCGGGTCGCTGAGGATGATCCGGAAAGCCTCGGTCACTTGCTGTTCGTTGGCGCCGCCGCCCACATCGAGGAAGTTGGCCGGCTCGCCGCCGTGCAGCTTGATGATGTCCATCGTCGCCATCGCCAGGCCGGCGCCGTTGACCAGGCAGCCGATGTTGCCGTCGAGCTTCACGTACGACAGGCCCGTGTTCGAGGCCCGCACTTCGGCTGGGTCTTCTTCCGACAGGTCGCGCAGCTCGGCGAGATCCTTGTGGCGGAACATGGCGTTGCCGTCGAAGTCGATCTTGGCGTCGAGCGCCACGAGCTCGCCCGCTTCGGTCACGACGAGCGGGTTCACCTCGACCAGGCTGCAATCGAGTTGTACGTACAGCCGGCAGAGGGCGCGAATGAACTTCTGAGCGCTCGCCACCGACGGGCCCTTGATCCCGAGGCGGTAGCAGAGCTTGCCGATCTGGTACGGCTGGATGCCGAAGTGCGGATCGAAATGCTCCTTAAAGATCAGGTTAGGCGTCTCTTCAGCCACCTTTTCGATCTCGACGCCACCTTCGCTGGAGACCATCAACACCGGCTTGGCGGCCGCCCGGTCGAGGACGATGCCCAGGTACAGCTCGCGGGCGATCTTGCAGCCTTCTTCGACGAAGACCGTGTTGACCTGTTTCCCTTCGGGGCCGGTCTGAATCGTCACCAGCGTGTTGCCGAGCAGGTTCTTGGCAACGGTCGCGGCCTCTTCGGCCGACTTGACCAGCTGCACGCCCCGCTGCTGCGGATTGTCTTTGATCGTGCCTTTGCCACGGCCGCCGGCGTGGATCTGAGCCTTGACGACGGCGAACTTGGCGCCTTTGGTGGTGGCGACTTCTTCATAGGCTTTTACGGCCTCGTCTACGCTCTCGGCGGCGATGCCTTCCTGGGTAGGGACGTTATAACGCTTGAGGAGCTCTTTGGCCTGGTACTCGTGGAGATTCATTTTTTAATGAAGGAATGAAGGGAATGAAAAAATGAAAGAATATTAACGCCGGCGAAGTTAAGTGTTGGGG
>JAEZAS010000468.1 GCA_023430365.1 Planctomycetota bacterium | reverse complement strand
TTACCGGGCGGCCCCCCCCCCCCCCTACTCGACTGAAGCCAATTGCGGCACACCGGGAATCATCCATGAATCAGTCCGACCCTCGCCAGCCACCGGCCGAAGCGCCGCGCAGCCGGCCGTTCGGCTGGAGCCTGGCTACGCTGTTGATGGGCGTCCTCGCTCTTGCCGGCGCGGTGATGCTGCACCTCAACGTGGATGAACCTCAACCGCAGCGCACGGCGGCGGCGGAATCGGATCCGCCGGCCGAGCAAGCCGACGGAGGAGTCCGCTTGCGGTGGAAGAAAATCAACCTCCGCATCAGCAGCAAAGTGGTCGTCGAACCACCGCCGAAAGTCGCCCCGCCTCCCGAAGACCGCCCCGACGTCGGCAAGCCGCTGCGACAGATTCGTATGGCCATTGCTTCCGTCGCGCTCCTGGGTCTGACCCTCGGCCCGGTGGCCTTCTGGCGGGAATCGATCTACCCGCTCTCTGGATCGGGAATGGTTTTCTGCTTCCTCGCTCTTACCTGGCAATACATCCTCGCGGGACTCGTGGTCGGCGTGGCCATCGCTGTGCTGTTGCTGATCCTTTCTTCCTTGCCGTAGTAAGTAGGGCAGGCTCCCGCCTGCCGAGCAAATCGGTTGAGATCTCAACCACGAACACGCGGGCGTCTACGTTTTTATCTTCATTGGATACAAGCGTGGGAGGTCGCCGGCAATCGGTGGGAGATCGTCGGTAATCGGCAGGCAGGAGCCTGCCCTACCCCGCTGATCCTTTCTTCCTTGCCATAGGAAACCACCTTCCGCACCGACTTCCGACTCCCGACTCCTCAGTACTCAGTACTCAGTACGAACCCCGTCTTCTTCGCGATTCGCAGCCCCCACGCAAAAAAACAGCCCGGCCGTTTGGAACAGCCGGGCTGCTGGATTCATGTCACACTGCGTGAGCCATCGCTTCGCTGGACTCACGGCAACGTCCTCGCGCGGGGTCTCCGGAACCTGTTAGGTTCCGGCTACTGACCGCGCGAAGGGGAAGCGGAATCTAGCCCGCCTCGTATTACTTCTTCACTTCGAACTCGCCTTCGATGACGTCGTCGTCCGGCTTGCCGCCGGCCTGGGCCGAGGCTCCGCCTGCGTCGCCGGCTTCAGCGCCTTCGGCTCCTGCGCCCGCCGCGCCGCCGCGCTCGTAGAGCACCTTGGCGAAGGCGTGCGAGGCCTGCTCGAGTTCCTCGACGGCCGACTTGATGGCAGCCGTGTCGGAACCCTTGGCCGTTTCCCGCGCCTTGTCGATCGCCTTTTGCAGCGGATCGCGGTCGGCGTCGGTCAGCTTGTCGGCGTTCTCCTTCATCATCTTCTCGAGCGAGTAGCACATGTTGTCCGCCTGGTTGCGGAGCGTGGCCAGCTCGAATTTCTGCTTGTCCTCGTCGGCATGGGCTTCGGCGTCTCGACGCATCTTCTCGATCTCCTCCTTCGAGAGACCCGAAGACTGCTGAATCTTGACGTTCGCCTCCTTGCCGGTGCCGAGGTCCTTGGCCGACACATTGAGTATGCCGTTCGCGTCGATATCAAACTTCACCTCAATCTTCGGCATCCCTCGCGGAGCCGGCGGAATGCCTTCCAGGTTGAACTCGCCGAGCAGCCGGTTGTCGGCGGCCATCTTGCGTTCGCCCTGGAACACCTTCACCGTTACGCCCGTCTGGTTGTCGACAGCCGTGCTGAACACGTTCTTCTTCTCGGTCGGAATGGTCGTGTTCTTCTCCACCAGCGGAGTCAGCACGCCGCCTTCAGTCTCGATGCCGAGGGTCAGCGGCGTCACGTCGAGCAGCAGCACGTCCTTCCGTTCGCCGGCGAGCACGCTGCCTTGCACGGCGGCGCCCACGGCGACGACTTCGTCCGGATTCACGCCCTTGTGAGGCTCTTTGTTGAAGAGGTCCTTCACCAGGCGCTGCACCTTCGGCACGCGGGTGCTACCACCGACGAGCACCACCTCGTCGATGTCGCTCGGCGACAGCTTGGCGTCCTTCATCGCCTGCAGCACCGGTCCGCGGCAGCGCTCGACGAGCGGATCGATCAGCTCTTCGAACTTGCTGCGCGTGATCGTCATCTGCAGGTGCTTGGGCACCGAGTTGTGGATGGCGATGAACGGCAGGTTGATGTCGGTCTGCGGCAGCGAGCTGAGCTCCTTCTTGGCCTTCTCGCACGCTTCCTGCAACCGCTGCAGCGCCATCGGCTCCTTGCGGAGATCGATGCCGTTTTCCTTTTCGAACTCGCCCGCGACGTAGTTGATGAGCGCCTCGTCGAAGTCGTCGCCACCCAGGTGCGTATCGCCGTGTGTGCTGATCACCTCGAACACCTTGGTGTCGGCGTCGCCGCCACCGGCAACCTGCAGCACCGAGACGTCGAACGTACCGCCACCCAGGTCGAACACGACGATCTTCTCGTCCTTCTTCTTGTCCAGACCATAAGCGAGCGCGGCAGCCGTCGGCTCGTTGATGATGCGGGCCACTTCCAGGCCGGCGATCTGGCCGGCGTCCTTGGTGGCCTGACGCTGGGCGTCGTTGAAGTAGGCGGGAACCGTGATCACCGCCTTGTTCACCTTGTGTCCCAGGTACGACTCGGCGGCTTCCTTCAACTTGCGCAGGATCTTGGCCGAGATCTCCTGAGGAGTGAACTCCTGATCTCCTGCCTTGATCTTCACGTAGTCCGACGCGGCGCCGGTCACCTTGTACGGGACCATCTTCTCTTCGGTCGCCACTTCCTCGTGCCGGCGGCCCATGAACCGCTTCACCGAGTAGACCGTGCGCCCCGGATTGGTCACCGCCTGACGACGGGCCGGCTCGCCGACCAGCGTCTCGCCGCGATCGGTAAACGCGACGACGCTCGGCGTCAGCCGGTTGCCTTCTGCGTTTGCAATCACCTTCGGCTCGGTCCCTTCCATGATGGAAACGACCGAGTTCGTGGTACCGAGGTCGATACCGATAATCTTTTCACCTTGAGCCATCGTGCTCTCCCCTGCCTTTCTGTCTGCGTGTCTTGATCGCTGAATTTACGTAGAGAATCGTCGACCGCTGTCGTTCACAGAGGCTGGAGGCCCTCGGAGCGGAGCCCACAACTCACATGCCCTACTCGGGCCCTAGCGATCGGTTTCGAATTGACAAGTGCTTACCGTCGCGGGGGCGAAAACGCAAAGACCGTGCCCGACGCGTCCGCCGCGCAAGCAACTAGACGCAAACCGTTATACTCCAAAACCTTGCGACACGGACCGAAACACATTTCTTTGCCAAAAGCCCTCGTCCGCCCCCTGGCTCTGTCATTTTGACAAGGCGCCGGTTCGGTCGTAGCGGCTCGATTTTCTGGGTTGTCGGAGCCCTGCCAAAATTGCCGGTCCCGCCCGGCTCCGTCCGCGGCTCCGTTGGTTGACACTGCCCGGGCCCCTCATTACAAGTGGCTCACGGCATCCGCAGCGGTCCGGAGCAGGTCGAGAAGCTCGGGACGCCGGTTGGCTGCCCTTTTTTCCGGGATTCATACGAGACTTTCCACCATGTCGAAGAAGCCTGCCGGCCCTTCTCCCGCCGCCCTCCGCAAGGAACTGGAGCGCCTCGACCGCGACCTCCTCAAGCTGCTCTCCGACCGGGCGAAGGCCTCCCAGAAGCTCGGCAATCAGCTCCTGGCGACCGGTCAGCCGCTCTACCACCCGCAGGAAGAGCAGGAAACGCTTCGCCGGGCCCTGGAAGCCAACAAGGGCCCGCTTCCCGAAGAAGCGATCCGCCACATCTATCGCGAGATCCTCGGCGCCGCGCGCAACCTGGTGAAACCGATCCGCGTCGCCTACCTCGGCCCCAAGTACAGCTATAGCCACCTCGCGGCGATCGCCCGGTTCGGCGAGAGCCCCAACCTGACGCCGCTGGCCACGATCAAGGCCGTCTTCGAGGCGGTGCAGTTCAAGCAGGTCGAGTTCGGCCTGGTGCCGATCGAGAACTCGACCGACGGCCGGGTCGTCGACACGCTCGACATGTTCGCCCGCCTGCCGACGCCGGTGACGGGCGAGGTGCAATTGCGGATCCACCACAACCTGCTCGGCAAGTGCGCCCGTTCGGAGGTGACCGAGGTCTACAGCAAGCCGCAGGCCCTCTCGCAGTGCCGCGATTGGCTGGCCAAGAACGTGCCCCAGGCCAAGATGATCGAGATGACCAGCACGGCGATCGCCGCCCAGATTGCGGCCGACAAGCCCGGCGCGGCCGCCGTCGCCAGCCTCGAGGCGGGGATGCACTACGGGCTGAACGTCATCGACGCCCACATCGAGGACAACAAGAACAACGTCACCCGGTTTGCGATCATCGGCGGCGAGCCACGCCGCCGCACCGGCAAGGACAAGACGTCGCTGATGTTCGAGCTGGCCCACAAGCCTGGCGCCCTGGCCGACGCGATGCTCGTCTTCAAAAAGGCCCGGCTGAACCTGACTTGGATCGAATCATTCCCGATGCCGAACATGAAGAACGAGTACCTGTTCTTCGTCGAGTTCGAAGGCCACCGCGACGACAGCCGAGTGAAATCAGCCCTCACCAGCCTCGGGCGAAAAACGGTCCGCCTGGAAATTCTCGGCTCGTATCCGCGCGTGACGGCGGAGGAGTAGGCCAAGCGCTCGGCATTGCCCGGCCTAAGTGGCATAGATCGCGATTGACATGGCCTTTCCTTGCGATGGCACATTTTGGCGCAGGGAGAGAGCGAACCCGGCGCCGCGCGACTTGTGACAGGTCGCTAACCGCTGCCGAGTAGACGCCCATCATCCTGTTTGCTGGCGCAGTCACGGCACAACACGATGAAATCGAACGGATTCTCTTTGCCGCTGTGGACAACCTTCCAGCCTTTGGCGTTTGGCGGGATTTTTCATCGGATAAACAACTTCGTCCACCGGCGAGCGGGACGCGTGAGCGTCCCGGTAACTACGACCGACGATTGCGCGCCATTCACCGGGAGACTTACGTCTCCCGCTCGCCGGGCGCGAGGTGACTGGGACAAAGCGGAGCGGCGCCCCCAGCGAACTGCAACGGGCGACTGGCCTCACCTAGCCGGCGGATCACATCCGCCGGAAGTCCTGCGACAGGACGTTGCGAGGCGAGTCCAATCCCCTATCCGTGTGCCTGGTTTGTTGCGGCTGAATCTCTCGGTCGTTTTCCGGCGGGTGGCGACCCGTCGGCTGATGTGGGTCGTGGGTGGGCAATCCAATAGCAGAGAGCGGCTTTCGCGTGCGCGGCGGTTACAATGCCTGGATGGATGAGAACCCGTACAGGTCGCCGAATCACATTTCGCCGTCGCGGCCGACTGGGCGAGCCTCCTCGATCGTCACGTTGGCGGGCCTGGGCCTGGCGGGGTACGTGTTGAGCACGTTCATTGCCCCAGCCGATCCGGTTTCGGTCTACATCGGCACGCTGCTCGTGTGGCTCCTGATGGCCATGAGTTACGCGGCGGGCAGGCTGCAAAGCAGGCGAGTCGAGCGAAGCGAAACGCCGTAGCCGGCAGCACGGTTAAGCCAATTGCGACCGTCCCGCCGACCGCCGAGCCAACAAAAAAAGGACCTGCAGCCAGGCTGCAAGTCCTT
>JAEZAS010000456.1 GCA_023430365.1 Planctomycetota bacterium | reverse complement strand
GAGAGGCCGAATTGCAGCGGCAGCTGGCCGATCTGCAAGCTCGTGCCGCCGCGGTCGCAGCGGGCGAGACGAATCTTGAATCGCTCGATGAGTCGGAGCAACGACTGGCGGAGCGCGAGCAGGAACTGCAAAATCTCGAAAATCAACTTCGAGAACAGCGGCAGAATCTCGACCGCGAAGCTCACGCGATCCGCCACGGTCAGCAGATGTGGGAGCAGTTTCGCGCTCAGCAGGAGTCGCAACACGAAGCCGAACGGCGTCGCCTCGAAGCTGACTTCCAGCAGCGCAAGCTCGAACTGGAACAAGAGTACGAGCAACGGTCGAGCGAACTTCAATCGCAACACGAACAACTGGCTGTCCACGCCGCCGCGGAAGCCACCTCCGAACAAGTCGCCCGTCTGCAGGAGCAGTTCAAACACCTCGAAGCCCAATTGCGCGAACGACACGCCGAACAACTGGCTGAAGTGAAGCAGCAGTATGAGGCGCTCGAAATCGAGCTGCGCGAGCACTACGAGGCCCGTCACGCCGAACTGACGGCCGCTCAGCTTCGACTTCAGGAAGAACAAGCCGAGCACGACAGCAGTGCACAGGCGCAGTACGAGCAACTGACCGCAGAACTGCGAGAAGAACATCGGCAACGGCAGCAACGGTTCGACGACTTGCACCGTCAGGTCGACCAACAGCGCCGCGAGCTGCAGAAGGAAATCGATGCCGTCGCCCAGCAGCGTCAAGCCTTCGCGCGCCAGTCGGCCGAGCAGCGTGAAGCATTTCTCCAACGCGTCCAAGCGGCGGAGGCCGAGATCGAACAACGTCGCGCCGACGTCGCCGCTCGTGAAGCCGGCCTCGAACGCCAGCACGAGGCGCTCGAACAGGTGCGCAGCGAAATTGCCGCCAGCCAGCGGCAGATTCTCGAGATGCGACTGGTCGCCGAGCAGCTCTGGGCCCAGGTGACCGGTCGGCTCAGCTCCGCCGAGGTGACCCAGTCGATCGCCCACTTGCGGCTGCAGTTGGCCGAACACTATCGGCTGCAACAGAGCACGCTGGTCGAACAAAAGAACGAGCTGCTGCAGATGGGCGAGCGAATCCAACTGCAGCACCAGACGCTCGTCCGGCAGCGTGAAGAGCTCAAAACCTGGGCCTGCACCCAACAAGCCGAAATCGAACGCCAGGCTCAGCGTTTGGTCACCCGTGAACTCGAGCTCGATGAGCAGCAACAGCGGATGGAGCAATTGCAGCACAGCTGGCTGCACGAACGCCGTCGCTACGAGCAACAGATTCGCGACCTCGTGCAACAGCGCGACGGCTCGCTCGCGGCCGCCTGACGCGGCAGGCTGCGAACACAGCGAATCGGTGCTAGGATAGACCTATCTGGCTTTGTCCTTTCACCGGAGTTTTCGCAAGCGATGAGTTACGGCCGACCTGCCGTGGAAGCTGCCCCGATCAGCCTCGAACCGACCGCTGGCTGGCATTGCAGCCATCTGTATTACCGCTTCGATCGGGCGGGAATCGCCCGCCTGTCAGCCGACCAGCTAAAGAAAGGCTGCGAGGAGCTGACCGCCATCCTCGATCCGTCGGGCGCCGAAGCTCCGCAGCGTTTGCAGACGAGCGTCGTCAGCGGCCATAAGGCCGACTTCGCTCTGATGCTGATGGACCCGAACCCGCTCAGGGTGAACTCGGTCCACCAGCGGCTGCTCGCCAGCACGCTCGGCCCGGTGCTCCAGCCGACGTATTCATTTGTCTCGGTCACGGAGATTTCAGAATACGTTCCGACCGTCGAACAATATTCGCAGAAGCTCATTGACGACGGCGAAACCGAGGGAAGCCCCGCCTACCAGGCCAAGGTGAAGGCCTACGCGGACCGGCTGCCGATTATGAACCGCCAGCGGCTCACGCCTGAGTTTCCGCCGTATCCGGCCACCTGCTTCTATCCAATGAACAAGAAGCGCAAGGTCGGTGAGAACTGGTTCCTGCTTCCGTACGCCGAACGCAACAAGATGATGGCCGAGCATGCCCGCAGCGGCATGGCCTTCGCCGGCAAGGTCAGCCAGCTGATTACCGTCGGTGTCGGGCTTGAGGATTGGGAGTGGGGCGTCACGCTCTGGGCGCGCAATCCTGAATTCCTCAAAGAGATCGTCTACAAGATGCGGTTCGACGAGGCGAGCGCCCGCTACGCCGAATTCGGCCCGTTCTTCACCAGCTACATCATGAGCCCGACCGAAATGCTGGATCACTGCCGCATCCCACGCGGCTAAGGCCACAGGCGAACCATGTCGAATCCGCTCATTCGACCGAACGATCCCCGGTTTCAGCGGCCTTCGCTTACCGATGAGACCGGGGCCAATCGCTTTGCCGACGATACGCCGCCGCCAGCCGAGTTTGCCGACGTTCAACCCGGCGCCGGATCTCCGTACTCCACGCCGCAGCCCTCGGCTGAGCCAGCCTACCAACCGGAGTACGTGAGCGGCCAACCGAGCCGCCAGTCCCTGATTTTCTCGCTCACCGGTTCATCGGTGGCGGCGCTCGGAGGGGCGGCAATTGCGATCTGGATGGCGCATTGGGTCACCTATCCGCTGCTGCTGATCGCTTTGCCGACGGCGGCCGTCGGCTGGTATACGGCAGCCGACGAGCTTTCGGTCATTCGCAAAGGGGGCGTGGGGCTCCAGCACCGCCCAGCCGCCCGCTTCGGGCTGGCCCTGGGAATCGTCTGCACCTTACTAGCGCTGGCCCTGGCCTACGCCGCGATCGAAAGCGGCATTGGCATGAACGACTAGGGCGACTTCGCTTCGGCCTTGGCCTCGGAATCAGCCTTTTCGCCCTTCGCGGCAGCGTCTTTCTCGGCTCCCGGTCCCTTCTTCTCGGCCCGAGGGACGAGTACGACGCGCACCTTCGTTCCCTTCGGCGGAATCTTGTCGGTGAACGCCTGAAAGAGTAGGTCGGCGTTGGCCTGCGAGCTCTTCACCGGCAGATCGAGCATCGCGGTCGGAAAGTTCGAGACACATATAAAGTCGCCACCATTGGCCTGGTAGTGCTTCTTGCCAGTTTCCTCGTCGGTCCAGAAACCGCTGCCGGCAAACACGAAGTCGTGATCCATCGGCTTTCCGGTTTTCATGTGCTTGATCCAGTCCTGCGCCTTCCCTTGATGCTTTCCCCCTTCGGCGTCCTTCCAAAGCAGGAACACGTCGACGACCTGCCCTGCGGCTGGGACATACTCCGGATTGAACGTGACCGGCTTGCCCGGCTTGGCGCCGATGGCGAGCAGACCGGCGTGAACCTCTTCCGGCAAGCAATCGATTGCGACGATCGATTCGTGCTCTTTCGTCCCCTTCGGACAAGCAAACATCTCGAGTTGCCCCTCGCGGAGGCAGACTTCACCGTCCATGACGACCGCCTTGCGCTTCGTATCGAGCCAGACGGGGTGCTTTTTCGAAAGCTTCACCAGCCCCGGTGCTTCTTCGCCCGCTCCGGGCTGAGCGTCGGCCGCAGGGGCGTTCTTGCCGGCCGTCCCCTTCTCCTCTTGCCCGACCGCCAGGCCGCGGCTGAGCGCCCCGACTGCCAATAGGACCGCCACAACCACCAACCAACGCTCGAAGTTCCGCTTCCGCATGATGTGCTTCCTTGTGCCATGCCAGCCCGCACGGGGCCAGCGGTTCGAACCGGGCGAGATCGCCCGTAGGCAATCTGGGATATGCGTGATACAAAGGCCGTCCGCGCGGCGTGCCCCAATTTCCTAAAACTCCAAGCCGAGGCACGAGAGACGAATCGCCGCGCGGCTATTATATACCTTCGTCCGCCAGCTTGAGAATGCGCGCGGCCCGACCGCGTAGTCGTCCCATGGATGTCGCTCTGCCTCCCGGCCCTCGCGCAAAGCGTTCTTCACCCCTCCCGGCAATGCCCGCAGAACCGACTCGCCTCGCCGCCGAAATCACCGATTGGGCTAAGTGGAAGGCGCAACTCGCCCGCCGCGGCAAATCGAAGCTGCCCGGCTTCGGCCCCAATTCGACCGGGGGCTCGGCGCTGCTTTGGGGAGCGGCCGACTGCCTCGATGCCGAAGGACGTTCGCTCATCGTCAGCCTGCATCGCTCGCTGCTGAAAGACAAATGGAATTCCGCCAGTCGCATGCTGGCGACCTGGCAGGCCCAAAACGCCAACTCGCCGACCGTTCAAAGTGCTCTGGAGGCGCTTGCCTGGACCTACGCGCTGCCGTCGCTCGCGCAGCATCTTTCCGAAGCGGACTGGCGCTCGGCGCTCGATGCCCTGTTTGCCCTCGCAACCGCTGAAGGCCTGGAACCCGCCCAGCAGCCCCTCGTCTTTCAACTGCGCACCGTCGAACTGCCTGCCACACTCGCCCGATTGTTTCCCGAGCTAGGCAAGGTGAAGGCGCTTGGCGATTCGGCCCAAACGGCGAGCGGCCGGCTGATTCCTTTGCTCCTCGACGAGGAAGGATTGCCGCCGAGCGATCGCCTGTCCCTCGTCCGCCCCCTTTGGGCCTCGTGGGTTCGCTGCCGCTTTCTGGAAAGCTCCGGCGGCCCGTCGACGCTCGTCGACACCGACAAACCGCGCGTCGACAAGTTCCTCCGTCAGGCGCTGCGCTTGACCCGCAGCAATGGGTCCTCGGTCTTCGGCCGCGCAAGCTCGCCGGAGCCAGCCCTCCTGGCCGCAACCGAACAAGCGGCTCTTTCTCCCACCACTCGGCGGACCGTGCAGGCCGTCCAATCAACGGTCGCCATTCAGCCGGAAAAAGGCCTGCCGCATCCCGCCTGGCATAGCGAAAGCCGCGGCTTGTCGATCCTTCGAACCCGCTGGTCTCCCTTAGTCGACCAGGCCACGGTTCGTTTCCGTGCCGCCGACGTCGATGCGGAGTGGCAAGCCGGCGGTCGCGTGCTCGGAAGCGGCCCCTGGTCCTGGCAGGCAACCGTCAACGGCCAGCCGCTCCAAGCCGACGGCAATTGGGAAGAAGTCTGCTGGCACAGCGACGCCGACGTCGACTACCTGGAACTCGAGCTTCCCCTCACGGGCGGCTGGGCGCTACAGCGGCAGGTGCTCCTCGGGCGACTCGACCGCTTTCTCTACCTGGCCGACGTGCTGATCGGCAACGACGCCGAAGCAACCGAGCCCGCCGACTTGAAGTTCAGCTCCGCGTGGCCGCTCTTCGAGGGCGTTCGTTTCGAGCCGGCCCGCGAGACGCGCGAAGGTCGTTTCACGATCGGCGGCAAGCCCTGGGCAACCGCCTTGCCTCTCTCGATGCCCGAATGGCGGGCGGAGATGTCGCACAGCGAACTCAAGGTAACCGAAGACGACGAATTGCAGCTTTCCGTAACCGGACGAGGCCGCAACCTCTACTGCCCGCTGTTCATCGACCTCGACAACCGCCGCACGCAACAGCCCTGCACCTGGCGTCGGCTCACGGTCGCCCAACACCTGGAAACCATGGCTCGTGATGTGGCGGTCGGCTATCGGGTGCAGGTCGGCGCGCAGAATTGGCTCATCTATCGGTCGCTCGCGGAAAAGGCGAGCCGCACGGTGCTCGGCAAGAACTACACCACCGAGTTTGTTTGCTGCCGCTTCCAACGCGATGGTCAAACGGTCGATTTGATTGAGATACAATAGCGAAGAGCCTTCCTCTTCCTTGTATCACTCCTTCGATGCTCACCGATCGCGACATTCGCCAGTTGCACGAGAATCTGGCTCGCATTCGCGAGCAAATCGCCACCGCCGCTCAGCGGGCCGGTCGATCGGCGGGTGACGTCCAGCTGATCGGTGTGACGAAGTACGTCTCAGCGGACGTTGCCAGAGAACTCGTCGCCACAGGCCTTCATGACCTGGGGGAAAGTCGCCCCCAGGAGCTGTGGCGCAAGGTGGAAGCTCTCCCCGATCCGCAGATCCGCTGGCACATGATCGGCCACCTGCAACGCAACAAGCTCCGTCGGTCCCTGCCATCGATGGCCCTGCTTCACTCGGGCGACAGCCTTCGTCTGTTGGAAGGGGTGAACGCTGAATGTGCTTCGCTGCAGCGTAAGCAGTCAGTGCTCATCGAGGTGAATATTTCGGGCGACGCCAACAAACACGGTTTTCAGCCGGACGAAGTCGCCGCGGCCCTGCCAACTATTGCTGCGTTGCCGAATTTGGAAGTCGTCGGCTTGATGACAATGGCTGCCCTCGAGGGTGGCGTTGACCGGGACCGCCGCGATTTCGCCGCCCTGCGAGAGTTGCGAGATCGCCTGCAGCCCCAGCTTCCCCCATCGATCGACCTGCGCGAGCTCTCGATGGGTATGAGCGACGATTTTGAAGCCGCGATCGAGGAAGGCTCGACTATGGTGCGCGTCGGTTCCGCCCTGTTCGAAGGGATCACTGGAGACGAGGCGCCATGATCGAACTGCGGGCCCATGCCGACGGAGTTCTGCTGCCGGTTCGAGCTCAGCCCGGCGCCGGGGCCAATGGCATCCGTGGGGAACATGGCGGGGCGCTTAAGGTCGCCGTGACCCAGGTTGCCGAGAAGGGAAAAGCAAATCAGGCGATCGTGGAAACACTCGCCGAAGGGCTGGGTCTGAAGCGGTCGCAGATCGAGCTTCAAAGCGGCGAAACCCAGCGTCAAAAGACGTTTCTCGTGCGCGACATCAGCCAGGAGGAACTGGCCGAGCGGATTGCCGCCGCCCTCTGAGCCCGGCGGCGTAGAAGTCAACCGCCTACGCCCGGTTGGCCCGGTTCCCTAGAATGGGCCGACGCAGGTATTTTCGCCAGGAAGGGCCCTCATGTTCCTCAGTTTCGACGGCGTCGACGGCGCAGGTAAATCGACGCAAATCCGGATGCTCTGCGAGTGGCTCACCGCGCAGGGCAAGAAGGTGGTCACCTGCCGCGACCCGGGCAGCACGCCGCTAGGCGAACGCTTGCGTTCGATCCTGCTCGATCACCACGATACGCCCATTCATCGCCGGAGCGAAATGCTGCTCTTCATGGCGGCCAGGGCCCAGCTCGTCGAAGAAGTCATTCGGCCGGCGCTCGGGGCAGGGGAGTGGGTCATTTCCGATCGCTTTCTGCTGGCCAATGTCGTGTATCAGGCCCACGCGGGAGGCCTGAGCATCGATGAGGTGTGGCAGGTCGGCAATGTGGCGATCGGCGGCGTTCGCCCTGCCAAAACGCTGTTGCTCGACATGCCGGCCGCCGAGGCTGCCAAACGGATCCAGCGCGAATCGGACCGGATGGAGGCCCAGGGGCTCGAGTACCTGGATCGAGTCCGACAAGGTTTTCTCGCCGAAGCCCAGCGTCAGCCGGAACAGATTGCCGTCATTCCGGCCGACCGCGAGCCGGCGGCGGTGCATGCCGACGTGATTGCGGCCATCGAACCGCTCCTCTAACGACCGAGAGCAAGAGCCATGTGGCAAGGCATTCGAGGACACGACGAAGTCGTCGAGCAATTCCGGCGGGCTCTGGAGCGGGGCCGGATGGCGAGCACATTCCTGTTCGTCGGCCCGGCTGGAATCGGCAAGCGGCTGTTCGCGATCAAGCTGGCCCAGGCCCTCCTTTGCGAGCGACGACGGGAAGAAGAGCTTGATCCATGCGGCCAGTGCCCGAGTTGCTTGCAAGTTGCCGCAGGATCGCACCCAGACATCGATTTTGCCGGTCGGCCGGCGGATAAGGCATACATTCCACTCGAGTTGCTCATCGGCGACAAGGAGCACCGAATGCGGGCTGGGGTGTGCTACAACATCTCGCTCAAGCCCTACTCGGGTCGGCGAAAGTTCGCGATTCTCGACGACGCCGATTATCTGAACAAAGAAGGGGCCAACTGCCTGCTCAAGACGCTGGAGGAGCCGCCTCCGCGGTCGGTGCTCATCCTCATCGGCACCAGCGAGCAGCGACAGTTGCCCACGATTCGCTCCCGCTGCCAGATCATTCGCTTCCGGCCTTTGGCGGAGGAAGACGTCGCGGCCCTGCTACTGGAACAAGGGCATTGCCAGAACCCCGAAATCGCTCAGCGGGCGGCCCAACTCTCGGGCGGCAGCCTTGAACGGGCGTTGCTTTGGATCGATCCGCAGGCCGCCGAGTTTCGCTCGGCGCTGCTCGACCAACTCAGCCAGCGGGAGATCGATTTGCTCGGCCTGGCCAAGCAGGTCAGCCAGTTCTACGAAGACGCCGGCAAAGACGCTGCTGCGAAGCGCAACCGGATGAAGGACATCATCAGCATCGCCGAGCGTTTCTATCGCGAGTTGCTGCGGACGATCGCCACCGGCGTGGGGAGCGACGACTCGCAGAGCGAGTACATCGCCCGGGCTCTGCGCTGGTGGCCCGGCGGAGACGAAGCCGCTGCGGCTTGCATCGACCTCTGCATCGATACCCTTGGGCAGGTCGACGCGAACGCCAATCTGGCGACGGTCAGCGAATGCTGGCTCGACGAGCTCTCGACGATCGCCCGCACCGGCAAACCGGCGACAGTCTAGATCTGACAGGCTCTCGGCCGGCCGGATGCTCACTCACCCTGCAGCGTCAGCACCAGTCGGCGGCTGCCGCCATGGTTGCGATGTTCGCAGAGGTAAATCCCTTGCCAGGTCCCGAGAGCGAGCTTGCCTCGGCTGACGGGGATCGTGACGCTGCTCCCCATCAACGACGCCTTCACGTGGGCTGGCATGTCGTCAGGGCCCTCATAGGTATGCGTATAGGGAAAGTCTTCCGGGGCGAGCGCATCGAGCGAGGACGCCAGGTCGGTCCGGACTTCCCGATCAGCATTTTCATTGATGGTGAGCGACGCGCTCGTGTGCTGGATGAAAACGTGCAGCAACCCCACCTGGATTCTGGAAATTTCAGGGATCGACTGCAGGACTTCGGAGGTCACCAGGTGGCAACCTCTCGGCCGGGCGGCCAACGCAACGTTTTTTTGTATCCAGACCATTGATACTTCCAAATTCCAGGTGTCTCGCTGCCGAGCCAAGCCCGGCGGCCCCGTTCCGCCCGAGCCTAAGCCGATCTGGGCTGGATGCCAAGGCGACCACGACCGCCAGGTCGGACGATCGTCACATGCATCAGCGCCTGTCACTGCTCGCAAAACGGTGTCAAGGCCATCGTCCGACTAGGCCACCACTACTGGCGTGCCTGTGGCGTTTACTTTTCCATTAGCGATATCGATGCTAGCTCGCCACACTGGACTAGCAATTTGCAGTAAACCGCTGCGGAATGCCGCGAATCGCATGATATGATTCGTTTTACGGCGACCTGCCCCGCCGCGGCGGCAAACCCTCCGTAGACGACAGGACACGACTCCGCGACCCGCCAGGGAAGATATTTTTGCCTTATTTTTTCTCCGAAACGTTGACTCGGTATTTAGGCGGAGAAATAATGGGGGCACTTCCAGGCAGTCGCGCTGCTCGGATGAGCTCCCTTTCAACGGTTCCCTCCGTCCTCCCGAGAGCACTCCCCCGCGACCAGCAGAATCGGACCGATTTCCCGTCCGTCACGATTCGCGTGCCCCCTCCGCCAGAGCGAACGGTCGCTCCCAAGCACGCCGCCTATATACCCCAGCCACCGGGCTGATTGAGAATTGCATCCGGAGTTAGCAGAGATGGACAACGCCAAGGTTCGCAACGTGTTCGAGGCCATTCTGAAGTACGGCCACGACGAAGATTACCTTCCGGAAGCCCCGGAAGATTTCCAGCCGACCGATGCCCCGGCCGGCTCGCCCGAGAAGATCGAGATTCTCCGCTCGCGGATCGAGCTCGGCCTTCCGCTGTGGCACGACAATGACCGCTTCGACTACAGCGGCCTGACTGGCGCCATCCGCCCCCGCGAGTAAGCGGCCGCGGCGCTGGCCGCATCAGATTGACACACGCAAAACGGACGACTCGCAAGAGTCGTCCGTTTTTGTTTTGGTTCGCTGATTCTTTTCAATTAGGCTCTGGGCACTATGAGCCAATCTTCGAATCCGTACGAATCACCCAAGCAGCCGTCCGCTGAGCGGATCGTCAAAGCCGGCATCGGTTCGCTGACCATCCTGATTCTGATGCCAGTTGCCATGTTCGTGGCCTTTTGCATCGGCTGTGGCATCAGCGTGGCCTCGGTCGACGCCCTCTTTGGCCAGAACTACGACGCGATGATCCTGTTCGCCATCATCGTGTCCTGGGGCCCGCCGCTCGTTGTGATGATCGCAATGCTCCTCTGGCGAAGGAAAGTCAAACGCCAGGAACTCGAGGCAGCCCGGCAGGCGGAACTACACGAGCACGCACAAAACTAAGCGGCGCCGCGAGACCCTTACGACGAAAACGTCCGCTTCGCGACCCAACAAAAAACACCCCGGCTCTTTCGAACCGGGGTGCTGTGGGTTTTCGCAAGTAGCTTGATCCGTTCGCCGTTCTCCGGACGCTGTTAGCGTCCGGCTGCGGGCGAGCAAGGAACAGCGTTCAACTTACTTCGCGCCGACGAGCTGTTTCTTCCGCTCGGCCACGATCTCTTCCTGGATGCTGGCCGGCACCTTGCGGTAGGTCAGCAGTTCCATGGTGAACGTGCCTTGGCCCTGCGTCATGCTGCGGAGCTCGGTCGAGTAACCAAAGGTCTCGCTCAGCGGCACTTCGGCGATGATCGACGTCACGCCGTCACGCATGTCGGTGTTGGCGATGATGCCACGCCGGCTGATGACGTCCCCGACAACCGAGCCCTGGAACTGTTCCGGGCACTCGATCTCGACCCGCATGATCGGCTCGAGGATGACCGGCTTCGCGTCCGAAAAATGGGTCCGGAAACAGTCAGCCGCGGCAATCTGGAAGGCGCGATCCGAGCTGTCCACTTCGTGGTACGAACCATCGGAGATGACAACTTTCAGGCCGACGACCGGGTACTCGGCCACCGGGCCCTTGTTGAGGACCTGGCGGAAGCCCTTCTCGATCGACGGAATGAAGTTCTTCGGAATGCGACCGCCGACCACCGTGTCTTCGAAGACGAAGTTTTCGGTCGAGTCTTCCGGCAGAGGCTCCATGTAGCCGACGATGTGGGCGTACTGACCCGAACCACCGGTCTGCTTCTTGTGCTTGTAGTTGAATTCGTACTTGCGAGTCGCCGCTTCGCGGTAGCTCACGCGCGGAGCGCCCACTTCCAGTTCCACCTTGTACTCGCGGCGGATGCGTTCGGTGTAAATTTCGAGGTGCAATTCGCCCATGCCGGCGATGATCGTATCGCCGGTTTCCTCGTCGTTGTATACCTGGAAGGTCGGGTCTTCCTTGCGGAACCGCTGCAGCGCCTTGCTGAGCTTGTCAGTATCAGCCCGCTGGCTAGGCGTGATCGCCTGCTTGATCACCGGTTCGGCGATGAACATGCTTTCCAGCGTGCAGAACTTATTCTCAGCCGCATAGGTATCACCGCTCGCGCAGTCGATGCCCATGATCGCCACGATGTCGCCGGCATGAGCCGAATCGATTTCCTCGCGATCTTCGGCGTGCATCTTCACGATGCGGCTGAAGCGGTCCTTGCGGCCCGTACGCTGGTTGTAGTACATCTCGCCCTTGTTGATCGTTCCCTGATAAATCCGGAGGAACGTCAACTGGCCGTACGGATCTTCGACGATCTTAAACGCCATGCCGACAAACGGCTTCGACGGGTCGGCGGCCAGCGGGAAGACTTCGTCGGGCTTCTCCCAGTTCTTGGCCTTCACTTCCCGTTCAAGCGGCGACGGCAAGTAACGCACAATGGCGTCGAGCAACGGCTGAACGCCCTTGTTTTTGTACGCCGAGCCGACAAACACGGGCGTGAAGCCCTGCTGCTGGATGGCCTTGGTCATGACCTGGTGGATCAGGTCTTCGCTGATCTCTTCCTCGCCCAGGAGCTTTTCCATCATCTCGTCGCTGTACATCGCCAGCGTCTCGAGCATGTGATGGCGATACTCCTTGCAGCCTTCGAGGTACTGGGCCGGAATCTCTTCCTCCCGGACGATTTCGCCCTGATCGCCTTCAAAGCGCAAGGCCTTCATGCGGATCAGGTCGACCATGCCCTCGAACGTCTCGCCGCCGCCCATCGGATACTGCACGAGGCAGGCGTCGACGCCCAGTTTGCTCTTCACGTCGTCGACGATCGAGAACGGCCGGGCGCCGGTGCGGTCCATCTTGTTGATGAACGCCAGGCGCGGAATGTGATAACGCTTCATCTGACGGTCGACCGTCATCGACTGCGACTGCACGCCGCCGACCGCACAAAGCACGAGGATGGCGCCGTCGAGCACGCGAAGGCTGCGTTCGACTTCGACCGTGAAGTCCACGTGGCCGGGCGTGTCGATCAGGTTCATCGTTAGTTCGACGTTGCGATCGCGCGGGTCGCGCCACTTCACCGTGGTGGCCGCCGAAGCGATCGTAATGCCGCGTTCGCGCTCGAGGTCCATGAAGTCCATCGTCGCGCCGTCGCCGCCGCCCTTCACTTCCTCGATCTTGTGGATCCGGCCGGTGTAGTAGAGGATGCGCTCGCTGAGCGTTGTTTTGCCCGAATCGATGTGGGCGGAAATACCGAAGTTGCGAAGTTTAGAAATATCCATACTGCACCTGGAACACCGACCGTCGCTGACCACAGGCCAAACCCTTGGCCAGAGACATAACCGACGGACCGAAGAAGAAATCCCCAAAAACAGCGAACCGTTCGTCAGAGCGCGACGACAACCCAACCACACGACGGCAGGCTACGTTTGGCCTGCGACAGATCGCGGATAACACCACGACCATCGGGCTTTTGCCCAACCGGGAAGCGCCTCGTGAAGGCGCCGGCGTCAGCACCACTCACAAGACAATAGGTGGGAGAGACTCCATTCCCAGAGGCTGCGCGCCAGGCCCTTTTCTTGGTCAACCCGGTCGGACGGACGAACTCGCTTGCCAAATATCTTACTCGAAATCGGGGAGTGGGAAAGGTCAAACGCCCTTGCCACCCCGCCTATCCTCTCTTTTTACCTGAAATTCAAATTCGTGATAGTTTTTTGCTTGTTTCGCAGGCAGACGGAGATGCGGCTAAGGGCGTCTCTACCTATTGTCTGGCGACCCGGCGCCGTGGGGTCTTACTAGGGTCTCGCAACCCTCGAATTCGATTCACAACCGATTACGCATTGGCAACTTACGCCAAGATACCCCTTAACTCCACAACCAAAGCCACAATACCACCAATGGGTGGGTCGCTGGCCTCTGAATCGGTCCCTTACGGTCTGCCACTGCCCCTTAGCGATCGGCTGCGACGCCGTCGAATCGGCCAGCAGCGATGATTGCCAAAACCACAGAACATGATACCAGGACACTTTCCGACCCCACCGGAAGTGGCTATTCCAAACGTCAGAGAGAGCAGGGCGAAGACGATAGGCGACCGCTTCCAGCCATAAATGGCTTTCAGCCCCCAGCCTGAAGCTACGCCGCCGTGTAGCGGCCGAAGATCATGCGGCCGGCGCTGGTTTGGAGGACGCTCGTGACCGAGACCTTCACTTCCTTGCCGACGTGGTCGCGTCCCTGTTCGATGACGATCATCGTGCCGTCGTCGAGGTAGCCGACGCCTTGGCCGGGCTCCTCGCCAGGCTTCACCACGCGTACCATGAGCGACTCGCCTGGCAGGAAAACCGGCTTGAGAGAGTTGGCGATGTCGTTCAGGTTGATCACGGGCACATTGTGCAACTTGGCAACCTTGTTCAGGTTGTAGTCCCCCGTGACGATCTTTCCCTCGAGGTGCTTGGCCAGCAGAACGAGCTTCATATCGACCGGCTGGCCCGCCATGTCGGGCGTTTCGCGGTCGTAGATCTTCAGGTCGATCCCTTCGCTCGTGCGCAAGCGATTCAGAATATCGAGCCCTCGTCGGCCGCGAGCCCGGCGCATCTTGTCGTTGCTGTCGGCGATCGCCTGCAACTCGGCCAGCACAAACCGCGGCATGATCAGTTGGTTGTCGAGGATGCTCGTTGTGGCCAGATCCGCAATCCGGCCGTCGATCACCACGCTCGTATCGAGCACGTAGGGCTTCAGCCCCTTCACTTCCTTCGAAAATTCCACGTAGGGAATGATGAAGCGAAAATCGTCCTTCGTCTGCAGCAGCAGGCTGATGCAGACGTAGCACATCACCATGCCGAGCACGATTTGAGCGGAAAAACGCCATAAAGCGCTCCCCGGCAACTCTTCGCTCGGCAACAACGGCTCCAGCGCAATCACAAAGATATAGGTCAGCAGCACGCCGACGAGCAGACCGAGATAGACGGCCGAAATGATGTCGATCTTCTTCCGCGGCCAAAAGACATCGAGCGCGATCACAGCCCCGGCCAGCGCCAGGATGCCAAAAAAGACCGAGAGCGGGATGACCGGATTGCCCGATTGCTGCCCAAACCGCCCGACGAACAGTGTCGCCACGCCAATTGCGACGACCATGAACACGACGCGGAGGATCAGCAGGGGAAGCGAGGACACGCGTAGAAAATCCTGAATGGGTTACAACTTACGTCCACTCCCCGCCCACCCTCGGGGAACGGCCCCAGTATAACGCCGAGGCTGCCCTCAACTAGACCCTCTTGGGAGGGCGTGGTGAGACCGCCCCACCTCTCGCCTTGCTCGCGACGCCGTTCCGTTTGACTCCGGCGCCATCGCTCGCGTAGATCGCGACCATGCTCCGCGCTCGCTCGGCGATCAACGACCGCAGTTCCGGCGGCTCCATCACCTCGGCCTGGTCGCCGTAGCCGAGAATCCACCACGAAATCTCCTGCAGCCCCGAGACCGTCACGCGCAGCTCCAGCCGGCCATCTTCGAGCCACTCATGGCGCTGCGTTTTGTGCCAGACCACCTCGGCCACGTTGTTGGCCACACGGCCGCCAAACCGCACGACCACTTGGTAGTCCGGCCCATCCTCCGGGATTAGCCGCCAGGCGTTGCGCAAGTAGCGGTCGAGGCTGAACCGCGGCGGAACCTGAAAACCGTCGTCGAGCGGCTCGAGCTGACGAATGCGGCCGATGTTGAAGGTCCGCACGTCGCGATGCACGGTCGATCGACCAATCACGTACCAACTGTGCTGATTGAACAATAGCTTGTAAGGATGCAGCTTCGTCTGCAGCACCTGGCTTTCGTGCAGGCTCGCGTACTGGATGCGGACACACCGCCGCTCGGCGGCGGCCGCGAGCAACTGCTGATAGATCTCTTCCTTGCCCGAGAGGGGATTGGTCGCGTCGAGCTTGATCCGCACGGCGCCGGCCACCGTGCGCAGGTATTGCAGCAATCGGGCGGGCAGGCTGTTTTCGAGCTTGGCGGCGGCGCTTTGGGCGGCCGCATAGAAGGGCAGGCCACGCTGGCCGAGTTGATGGCTGAGGACGATCAGGGCCATCGCCTCGTCGGCTGTGAAGTTCGTCGGCGGCAGGAAGTAGTGCCCCGGAATGCGATAGCTCTGTCGACGCTCGTCGTAAACGAGCGGGACCTCGGCCGCGCGAAGCGCGTCGAGGTCCCGGAAAATCGTTCGTCGGCTGACGCCGCAGGCGTGGGCAAGAGCGTTAGCGTTGTACTCCTGCCCCCCCTGCAACAGCCCGAGTAGCTTGACGATACGCCGAATTCGCGACAGGACGAGGTTGTTGGGCATCGCTTACGACCTGACCAGGCTGAGCGACAGGCTCGTCATAGTTCACCGCCGCCACCGACGACCGGCCCGGACGGAGCGGGTTGCTGCCCGGAGCGGTGCTCGAGGTCCGCAGCCGAGGGAGCGACACTTCACGTTCGCTGTACGACGGTTCGGCGGGCTCCAGGATCGGGGTGTCCATCGGACCCATCGGTTCGCCTTCCAGCGAGGGGCCCATCGGCTCCTGGGCGGGACGGGCGGCCGGCGTGGGGATTTCCTCCGCCGAGCCACTGTCCATGATCACTTCACCCGGCATGGCTTCGATGACAGGGCCAGGACCGGTCGGGATCTTGCCGCGGCTGATCACAGCAGGGCGAGTCCAACCATAGTCCATGTAGAGGCCGGCGTCACGCTGGCGAGCCCGGTCGAGAGCGTCCCAGTAGGCCTTCTGCGGCCAGGGGCCTTCTTCCATGCAGATGCCATTGTACTCGAGGATCGAACCCTTTCGAGTGTGCAGATCGGCGATCGACTTGTTGTATTCCACCACGGCGCTCCAGAAGGCAGCCTGGCCCTGAGCCCGACGACGCTGGGCTTCGAGCACCAGGTCGAGCGAGGCCTTGCCGCCACGGTAGAGAGCTTCGACCGACTCCACTTCCTTCTGCGAGGCAGCCCAGCGGTTGGCGTTGGTCTGAGCGAGTTGGAAGTTGGCGTCCAGGTTACGCACCGCCTTGGCCAGACCGACCGAGACGTCGAGTTCCATGTCTTCGAGCAAGGCCTTCTCGCGAGCCATCCGCAACTGCTGGTGGCGAACGCCAGCCAGTTCGCGGCGGAAGCCGATCGGCATCTGGTAGCTGAAGAACAGGCTCCATTCCTGGAAGTCCCCTTCGAACATCTCTTCGACCGCGTTCGAGCCGACGGCCGGGAAGTCGGTCTGGTTGCCGTTCGCGTTCCACAGGTTGTCGCCGAGGCCGACCCAACGGTAGGCGCTACCGACGTCGAGTTGCGGCAACAGCTGGTTGCGAGCGAGGATGAGTTCCATCTCACGCTGCTTCACTTCCCAACGCTTCGAGATCAGCTCGGGGCGGCGGGCGATGGCTTCGGCCAGGATGTCGCACCAATCGAACTGCACGCGAGCGAGCGTCGGCTCGTCCTTCGGGCGGATCAGGCGACCGTCGGTCGCGGTGAGGCCCATCAGCAGGCGGAGCTCGTTTTCGTTGTTGTAGAGTTCACGCAGGGCCGTTTCGACCTGAGCCCGGAAGGCGAAGTACTGTTCGCGAGCCTGAGCTTCGGCCTGCACCGGCTCCACGCCGTTCTGCCACTTGTCGTATACGATACGCCAGGTGACCAGCGAGCTGTCGCGACCGATCTTGGCAGTTTCCAGCTGGCGGAACGAGTTGTAGAGGTCCCAGTAGCGGATTTCGAGGTTGTTCAGCGTGTCCTGCAACTGCCCCTGCAGGCCCATCATTTCGATGTCGGTGCCGATACGGGCGATGATGATCGGCATGCGATTGATCTGCGCGCCCCGGCCACGCAACAACGGCTGGCGGGCTTCGACCTCGAGGGTCGTGGTCCAAACGCTCTCGAGCGGCTGGAAGCCGGGCGGACGGGTGAAACCGCGATCGTAGTTGGTGGTGTTGCGGAAGGCGAACTGCGTACCTTCAGCCGAACGCTTGCTGATCTGCGAGGTCAGACCGCCGTCGGTCGTCTGAATCACCGGCAGGCTGAAGGGCTGGCCTGGCGGAATGTTTTGCGGACGGTCGGTGCGGTTGCCGATGGCGCCGGAAGGGCCGTTGCCGACGACGCTCAACTGGGCGTCGAAGTCGGACAAGGCGGCCTCGACACCTTCACGGGTATTGGCCAGACCACCGTCGACCGTGGGGCCGTCGTTGGTGAAGCCCGGGTTGCTTTCGACAATCGCCGGGTTGTACGACGAAGCGAAGGCCCGCGGGTTGACCACCAGGGTGCCTTCCTGCGTACCGGCGAAGATGGTGCCGTTCTGCAGTCGGGCAGCCTGACCACCGCGAAGGATCTTGGTGTTGGCCAGGGCGATCGACACCGCCTCTTCGAGCGTCAGCTCCCAAATCTCTTTGAATTCGGGATTGCTGAGCGTCAGCGGAGCGTGCGAGTGCTCCACCTCAGCCAGCGGCGGCGCGTGCACGTCGGGGTGTTCGGTCTGCGTCGCCTTGTCGAGGTAGTGCGACAGGTCGCCGTCTTCGTGCAGATAGAAGGGCTGCGTGGGGGAGCAGCCGGTCACAGCAGCGAGTGCGGTAACGAGCAGTAGTCGCCAGGTGCTTTTGCGCCGTCTCATCGAATCCCATTCCTGAAAATGGTGCTCGGCCGCAGGGCCGCCGTCGATCAGGATCTTGCCGAACTGGCGTGCTAGCGAAACGAGCGACATCGCTCGTGTCCGCTGGCTTTCGCCGTGGTTGAATTGTTCAGGCCCCCCTGAGCGACACCACTTTCAGACTGCTTGCACGAGGCGCACGGTCCGAACGTAGGAATCGGTAGCACAGTTATCGTCGCCACCGTCGGCAAACTTTGAGGAATCGTTAGAGACGGCCGATTATTTCGGAGCCGAACGATCCAGAGCGGTTAGGCCGAGACCTCCTCGATTGCGCAGCCTTCGCTACCTGACTTAAAGCGCGCGATGAAGCGGCAAATCGGCAAGACAAGGCAAAAAGGCGAATTCAGCAAAAGGGACTCGCCGCGTGTCTGACCTCTGACCTCTGACCTCTGACCTCTGACCCAGCCCGCCTAAGAAACCGAGCGAACAAGCGTCGCCCCCGCCCAAACTGCTAGCAAGCTGAGAAGCAGATTGGCACTGACGTTGGCCAGAGCCAGCGTCGGCCGTCCCGCTTCGAGTTGCCGGAACGTATCCCAGCCGAAGGCGGAAAAGGTCGTGAGTCCGCCTAGGAAGCCAATCGCCACCAGACTGCGGAGCGAGGCTGCCTGGGCGAGTGCATCCGTCGGCGAGGGGAGCTTATCCGCCACATTTCGAACGTCTGGCGCCGCTTCAAGGTTCAACAGCCATTGGCCGACGATTCCCATCAGAAAGCAGCCCACCAGGTTCACCAGCAGCGTGCCCCAGGGATAAGCCAGGCCGAAAAGCCGACCGGCGGTGATCCCCACGCCGTAGCGTGTCGAGGCTCCGAGCGCCCCACCGACGGCCACCAAAAGCAGATTTTGCATGAACCGAATCCCAGGTTGAGCGTCCTAGTAAATTCCATCCCTCGGCGGGCTCTTTCGCCGGCCCAAGACGTTCGTCGGGGCGGGCCTAGATAATAAGGAATGGATTCGACCGGTTGTGGCGGGCGTCTCGCCTTGGCTGCGAGACCGATTGATCGGCCTCAAGTCGTGAAAAAACAAGGAATTACGCACTTCCGCAACCCGCCGATCCTTGAACGCCGGGGCGTTGTGTCATAATCTGATATGTTTCGTCCCAGCGTGACCGGGCGTTCCCGAGCGGACCGTCCCCGCTGGCCCGTGCCCGCAAGCAGTGTTCCCGTTAGCAGTTACGGTATCTTCAGGAGCGTCCTCGATGTCCACCACAACCAGCCCGGCAACCGAAACTCAATTGATGAGTGGGGCCGACATCCTCGTTAAGTCGCTGGTGGATCACGATGTCGACGTCCTCTTTGCCTATCCGGGTGGCTGCAGCATGCCGATGCACCAGTCGCTGACTAAGTATGGCGTGAAACTGCGCACGATTCTGCCCCGCCACGAACAGGGTGGCGCTTTTGCCGCCCAGGGCTACGCCCGTTCGACCGGCAAGCCGGGCGTGTGCATGGCCACCAGCGGCCCCGGCGCCACGAACCTGGTCACCGCCATTGCCGACGCCAAGCTCGACAGCATTCCGCTGATCGCCATCACCGGCCAGGTGCCGACGAGCGTCATCGGCACCGACGCCTTCCAGGAAACGCCGATCGTCGAGGTCTGTCGTGGCATCACCAAGCACCACTACCTGGTCACCGAGACCAAGGACCTGCCGCGGGTGATGAAGGAAGCGTTCTTCGTGGCCACCACCGGCCGGCCGGGCCCGGTGCTGATCGACATGCCCAAGAACGTGCAGATGGATCTCTGCATTCCCGATTGGGATGCGCCGATGAACCTGCCCGGCTACAACGGTAAGCCTCGGCGGGCCATGCCCGAACAGCTCAAGCAAGTCGCCGCGGCGATCAAGCTGGCCAAGCGGCCGATCATCTATGCCGGCGGCGGCATCATCGCGGGCGAGGCCTCGAATGAACTTCGAGAATTCATCCGCAAGACGGGCATCCCCACCACGATGACCGTGATGGGCCTGGGGGCCTTTCCGTCGGACGATCCGCTCAGCCTCGACATGCTCGGCATGCACGGCAGCGTCTATGCCAACTGGGCGGTGCGCGACTGCGACCTGCTGATCGCCCTCGGCGTGCGGTTCGACGATCGCGTGACCGGCAAGCTGGAAGCCTTCGCCAAGCATGCGAAGATCGTCCACATCGACATCGATCCTTCGGAGCTGAACAAGAACAAGGAAGCTCACATTCCGATCTGCAGCGACGTGAAGTACGCGCTCCAGGAGCTGAACAAGATCGTCGAAGCCCCGAGCGACATCGCTCCCTGGGTGCGTCTCTGCCAGGATTGGAAGAAGGCCCATCCGTTCAAGTACGACACCAACTTCGAAGGCATTCTCCAGCAGCACGCCATCAGCGAGCTCAGCCGACTGACGCGGGACCGCAAGACGTTCATCACGGTGGGCGTGGGCCAACACCAGATGTGGGCCACTCAGTTCTACAAGTTCCGCCATCCGCGCACCTGGCTTTCGAGCAGCGGCCTGGGAACGATGGGCTTCGGTCTGCCGTCGGCCATGGGTGTGCAGGCGGCTCATCCGGACGCCCTGGTTGTCGACATCGACGGCGACGGCAGCTTCCAGATGAACATCCAAGAACTGGCCACCCTGCACTGCGAGAAATTGCCAGTGAAAGTCCTG
>JAEZAS010000452.1 GCA_023430365.1 Planctomycetota bacterium | reverse complement strand
CGCTCGAGCGGTTCGGCCGGCTGGACGTTCTGGTCAACAATGCGGGCATCACATCGGTCGGGCGGAAGGATCTGCTCGAAGCGACCGAGGAGAGCTGGGATCAGGTTTTTGCGACCAATCTCAAGGGACCGTTCTTTCTCGCCCAGCAGTCGGCGAGGGCGATGATGGAGCTGGGCGAGCGCGGAGTGATCGAGCGCGGGACGATCGTGAACGTGTCGTCGATCTCGGCTTTTGCGGTGTCGACGAACCGGGCCGATTATTGCATGGCGAAGGCCGCGATGCAGATGATGACCTGGCTGCTCGCCGATCGGCTGGCGGAGAATCGGATTCGCGTGTTCGAGATTTGCCCGGGTGTGATCGAGAGCGATATGACGGCTCCGGTGAAGGAGAAGTACGACCGGTTGATCGCCGAAGGCATGAGCCCGATCCGCCGCTGGGGAACTCCCGAGGACGTGGCTTCGGCGGTGTCGGCGGTGGTCTCGGACGCGTTTCCTTTCACGACCGGCGAGCGGATTCACGTCGACGGCGGTTTTCATATTCGCCGCTTGTAGGCCGACGCCATGCGACTCGCCTTGCTGGGCCTCGACGAAGAAACGCTCGCGCTCGTCCGCTGGGCTGTGGAGCGCGATGAGGCGACGCTCGTCGCCGCCTACAACACGCCCGCCGAGTTTGAGCCCCGGCTCCGCCACTTGTCGCCGCAAACGCGGGTGAACGATCCCGATTGGGAGTGGCTGCTGCTGGAAGGTTCGGTCGATCTGGTCGTGGTGAGCCAAGGCAAGACCGACGGCAATCAGGCGGACGGCATGGCAGCCGATGAACTCCGGGCCGACCAACTGCGGAAGTTGATCGCCGAGGAGGTTCCGCTGCTGCTCGTGCATCCCGCCTGCGATCTGCTATTGGCCTACGAGATCGACATGGCCACGCGTGACCGGCGGACGGTCCTCGTGCACCGTCGTGGCAGCGAGCATCCAGCCTTCGTGCGACTCGCTCAAATGGCTCAGGGTGAGGACAACTCGATCGGGACGATCGAGTATGTGACGCTCGAGCGAGGCCTGCGCGAGCGCGATCGGGCCGCGGTGCTCAAGGCTTTCTCGGAGGATGTGCCGCTACTGCGCCGGCTGCTTGGCCCCATCAAGAAGGTGACCGCCAGTGGGCCGATCACCGAGGCGATGGTCGATCCGCTGGGGCCGAAGCGGCGGGAGTTGCCATCGCTGGCGAACCTGCTGGTCAACCTGCAGGGGACCGCGGCGTTTCCGTCGCGCTGGTCGGTTGGGCCGGCGACTCATCAGGAGGAGACTCGGCTGACGCTGGTTGGCTCCGCGGGACAGGCGACGTTGATCATGCCCGCCGCCCAGCGGGGGGGCGATGCCACCTGGAAATTGAGGATCGAGGCGGCGGATGCGGAACGAGTCGACATCGATCGCGGGCCGGAATGGTCACAGACTTGGGCGATCATCCGCGACCGGCTGGCCCATCGTATGCCGACGACGGATTGGTCGGCTGTGTGTCACGACCTGGAAGTCGTCTCCAGCATCGACCGCAGTATTCAGAAGGGTCGAACGATCGAATTGCTTGCCGAGGAGCGAAGCGAGGAGGAATCGTTCAAGGGAGTGATGGCCGTCGGCGGCTGCCTGACCCTGACGGCTGTGCTGCTGGTGATCCTGCTGGCGGCCGTGGTGGAGGGACTCCATCTGCCGCTGCGGAACTGGCCGGTGTGGCGGATGTGGCCGGTGTTCATTCTGGTACCCGTGCTCGTTTTTCTACTGCTCCAAACGTTGCAGGTGCTGGTGAAGCCGAAGGCAGGGCGGCCAGGCGATTCGGCGCCGGACAAAGCGTCCACGGAGTGAGGCGGCAGCCATCCCGTCCGTTCGGCAAAAAAGTTTTCGGAGACTCGCGGCAGGGCAGACAATTCCATGCGCACAGCCATTGAAGACGCGCGAAGGTGGTGTCACATACGCCGCGTCAAAGTCGGCAAGTTTTGCCGGTTTGGTCAAGATTGCCCGTTGTAGCGGTCGATGAGAACGGAGGATGTTTTCCGTTCCGTGTCGCGGCCGTTGACATGCACTTTGAAGTCTCGCCAATTCGCCAGCAGATTCGCCATGCGTTAGCCGGCTTGCTAGCGATCGCCTTGCTGGTGAGCGGAACGGGATGTTGTGGACCATGCGTTCGACCTGCAGCCTGCGGACCGCGCTGCACGCCCGGCTGCCAACATCGCGCCTGCGAGCCGGCTGGCGGGTCGTATCACACCTGGCAGGCCGCCCTGGACGAGGAGCAATTTGCCCAGCCCTGCCCGCCGGAGTATGGACGGCGCCGTCCCGTCCAGCGGCTGGCGCATCATTTGAAACCGCACGGCGCCCTCCAGCCGCAGGTCCCCGTGGCCCCGCTGCCGAAGTTTCATCCTCTGCCGACGCGCCCTGTCTTTGAACCGAACTATTTCGACACGGTGATCGGACCGTCGGAAGCGCCGCTGCCTTACGGCCCGGAACTAAGCCCGGTTCCCTAGCGACTTGCCGCCGCCTACTTCTCTCTAGGCGCAGCATGCTCAACGCCCGCAGCCGTTGCGGCTATGTGCAGGTACACGGTGCACGCACCGTTCGCCTAACGCCTGCAAGGCTTTAGCACTCTTGAGCCTCGCTTCTGCGCCGAACGGCCACTCGGATGCTTGACAACTTAGGGCGACTCTACGGCCCGCCGGCCACCCCGCTAAGCGGATGGCTGGCGCCGGACCGATCTAGCTTTGGTTCCTCGACTTTGCGCCACCCGTACACCACTCCCGCCGGTGTCTGTGGTCGGTAAGGGATGAGTCCGAGACCCAGCCTGACGAGCCCCTCATGCCCGAGCAATGCAATCCAGTGCTCCATCGTCGTATCTGGCTAACCGGCTGCCTATTGGTCGCCTCGGCCTGCACGACGATCGCCCTGCCCGCCCGCGCTTCCGAGCTGCGCTACACGGCGATCGTGAAGGCGATCAAAGAAACCGCCCCCTCGATCGTCAATATTCACGGTCGTAAGACGGTGCGCGCGGAGAACCCGACGGTTGGAGCCGATGGCGTCCGCCAGGTGAACGGGATGGGCACGGGCATCGTGTTCGATTCCCGCGGCTATATAGTTACGAACTATCACGTGGTCGAAGGGGTGTCGAACATCCAGGTGACCATGCACGACGGCCGGAACGCTGTCGCCAAGTTGATCGCCCACGACCCCAAAACCGATCTGGCCGTGATCAAGGTCGACGTATCTCAGCCGCTGCAAGTCATCCAGTTCGGCACCTCCTGTGACCTGATGACCGGCGAACCGGTCGTAGCGATCGGCAATGCCTACGGCTACGAACACACGGTAACTCGCGGCATCATCAGCGCCCTGCACCGCTCGGTGCAAGTGAGCGACGAACAGAAATATCACGATCTGATCCAGACCGACGCCAGCATCAACCCCGGCAACTCCGGCGGCCCGCTGCTGAACATCGACGGCGAAGTGATCGGCATCAACGTGGCCGTACGGGTTGGAGCTCAAGGAATCGGCTTTGCCATTCCAATTGACGAGGCCCTCGAAGTCGCCGCCCGACTGATGAGCGTCGAGCGGATCGATCAGAACGCGCACGGCATCGCTGGCACGACGAAGTGCGAACCCGAGCAGCGGACGTTCTCCGTCACCTCGGTGCTGCCCGACAGCCCCGCCGCCAAAAGCGGCTTGCGGGCTGGCGACGTGATCACGGCGATCGGCGACCGCAAGATCGAACGCAGCCTGGACGTCGAGCTGGCCTTCCTCGGGCGGAGCCGCGGCGAGTCGGTCCATATCGAAGTGCAGCGTGACCTGGCCACGGAAAGCGTGAGCCTGGCCCTTGCTCCCGCCCTGAAGCAACCCGCCTCGAAGCTGCCCCTTGCCGATCGGGTTTGGGAAACGCTAGGCCTGAAGCTCGCTTCGATCGACGAAACCGAGTTCCGGACGCTCAATTCTCGCTATCGCGGCGGGCTCCGCGTGACGGCTGTCCGGGCCGATAGCCCCGCCGCCGCCCAGGGCATTCGCCGCAACGACGTGCTCGTCGGCATGCACGTCTGGGAAACGATCTCGCTCGAGAACATCGCCTACATCCTCGACCGCGAAGATCTGGTGAAGCTCGACCCGGTCGTGTTCTACATCGTCCGGGGGACCGACACGCTGTACGGTCACCTGCGAGTGGCCAATCGGCAGACGAAGTAAACGGCGAGTAGACAGTAAACAGTTTACAGTAGACAGTAGAGCAACTTCGCCGGTCGAACAGGCACGCGATTCATACTGTTAACTGTCTACTGTTTACTGACTACTCCGTTGGAACTCTCCTTCATCCATTGGCTGCGTTCGCGGGTGGCTTTGCATCCGCAGGTTCCGCTCGGAATCGGTGACGACGCGGCGCTGGTTTCGGTGTCGCCGGGGCATGTCAACGTCGTCACGACCGACATGCTGATGGACGGCGTCGACTTTCGACTGGCGGAAGTATCGCCGCGGCTCGTGGGGCGAAAGTCGCTCGCGGTGAACCTCAGCGATCTGGCCGCCATGGGAGCCAGGCCAGTGGCGGCGTTTGTTTCGGTCTCTCTTCCTCGCACTGGCGGAGAACAGCTGGCTCGCGACCTTTACGAAGGCATCTTCGAGCTCGCCGCCGAGTTCGATGCCGCCCTGGCGGGAGGCGATACGAACAGCTGGGACGGGCCCCTCGTGATCAACATCACAGCCGTCGGTGAAGTCGAACCGCAGCGGGCGTTTCGTCGGGGGGGAGGACAGCCGGAAGATCAGATTCTCGTCACCGGAAACTTCGGCGGGAGCATACTCGGAAAACACTTCAGCTTTACACCGCGGCTCCGAGAGGCTCGCTGGCTCGCCGATCATGCGGAGATTCATGCCGCCATGGACGTCAGCGATGGTTTGACGCTCGACCTGTCTCGCCTGGTGGCCGAATGCGGCTGTGGAGCGGAAATCGATCTGCACGCCGTACCGATCAGCCCAGCCGCCAGGCAGCTTGCGGAATCGACCGGCAAACTCCCGCTCGAACACGCCCTCGGCGACGGCGAGGACTTTGAGCTCATTCTCGCCGTTTCTGCCCCGGAAGCGGAACGTTTACTGGCAGTCCAACCGCTTGCTGTGCCTCTCACGCGAATTGGCCGACTTGTGAAAGAACCCGGTTTGTGGACGGTGGCTCCGAATGGAACCCGCCAGCCTCTCGCGCCGCGGGGCTACGAACATCGGTTGGACTAAGGGCATCCAGGGCATGACGGAATTTCGCTTCGACGCTGCCGACATCGACGACACAGAGCGGCTCGGCAAGGCGCTGGCCGCGGAGTTGCCCGCCGGCACCGTCGTCGCTTTATTGGGCACGCTGGGGGCCGGCAAGACACGCCTGGTGCAGGCAGTGGCCGCGGCACTGAACGTCGACCGCGAGCAAGTCGTCAGTCCCACGTTCGTGCTCCTGCAGCAATATGCCGGCAAGCGGCCGATCTATCACCTCGACGCCTATCGGCTGCACGATGACGATGAGTTCCTGCAGCTAGGTCCCGAGGAATTCTTCGACGGCGGCGGACTGACGTTCATCGAATGGGCGGATAAGGTCGAGCGCTGCCTGCCGGCGGAGCATCTGACGATTGAAATAGAAGTCACCGGCGCGACATCGCGGGTTTTCACCATCCGCTCGATCGGCCCGGAACTAGAAGCGGCTGTTAGAAATGTGCAACAGCATCTCACCAAAGGTTAGGCCAAAGTAGTCGGCATCACTCCGTTTGCCGACAGCCCTGCAGTTCAGCGCTGCATCAATCGGGCACTGCTTGAAATGAACGCCATATCGCGGGGCTGTCCGCACATGGAATG
>JAEZAS010000443.1 GCA_023430365.1 Planctomycetota bacterium | reverse complement strand
GGCTGCAAAGCAGGCGAGTCGAGCGAAGCGAAACGCCGTAGCCGGCAGCACGGTTAAGCCAATTGCGACCGTCCCGCCGACCGCCGAGCCAACAAAAAAAGGACCTGCAGCCAGGCTGCAAGTCCTTCGAACTGATCCAGTTCAGTACCAGAGGTGGGAGTCGAACCCACACGCCCTTTCGGACACAGGATTTTGAATCCAGCGCGTCTGCCATTCCGCCACTCTGGCCCCTGTGGGGGGGACGCCCGGCGTGCGGGGGCACGGGGCGTCGGTGTTATTATCTTCCGGCTGACCTTCTTTGCAAGGCGAGGGACGGCCGGGCTTTACTTCGGGGCAGTTGCCGTGGCCGCCAGGCTGAATCGCCCAAACTTCCGGGGAGGTCGTGGGGTATTGCCCGGATCGTGACGCTGGCCCGGTCCTCTCCCCTGCCCTCTCCCCCCGCTCGCGAGGTGAAGGATGAAACCTCTTGCCCGTTTCCTGGCCCTGGCCAGCCTGCTAGTAGGAGCCGCGTCGGTCGGTGAGGTTCGCGCTGCGGACGAGGCCGGCCCGAGGCTCGAGCAATGGGCCGATGGGCGTCTGCCGGTGACCCGCGGGCTGGCCGTTTGGCTCGACGCCGCCCGGCTGGCGGAGGCGCGGGCCGCCGCGGGGAAGCCGCCGCTGGCCGACGGCGATCCGGTCGACGAGTGGCCCGACGCTTCCGGCGGCGCGCGGCATCTGGTGCAGCAGAACAAAACGGCCCAGCCTCGCTGGTGGCCGACCGGTTCGTTCGCGGCGGTGCGGTTTGACGGGCGGGACGATTTTCTCGCGCGCGAGGAGGGGGATCTGGCGTTTGACGACGTGACGATCTTCCTCGTGGCGGCCCCCTACTCCGCTCCGGAATGGTTCTCGGCCCTGCTGGCGACGAGCGCCCGCGGGAAGAACGATTTTCAAACGGGCATCAACATCGATCAGGGAGTCGCCGCGGCGCAGGAGTTCGCCGTGCTGAACGTCGAGGGGGCTGGCTCGGGCGGGATGCGCAATCTGCTGCGCAAGCCGGCGCCGTATGGCTCGGTCGTGCGATTGTGTGTCGCGTCGTCGGTGGGCAAGGAAGGCGTCCGTCTCTGGCTCAACGGCCAACTGCAAGGCACGCGAGAGCGGCAGCCGGGCGTCGTGTCGGCGGAGCAAATCTTTCTTGGCGCGCGGTCGTTCAACCTCGGCGCTGCGCCGCAGGTGCGAGGCTTCTTGGATGGCGATGTGGCGGAGGTGCTCGTCTACGATCGAGCGCTCGCGGACGACGAGCGGGCCGCGGTCGAAAAGTATCTCGCCGACAAGTATGGCGACATCAAGCCGCTGCCGATTCCCGGCACGGGAGTTGGCAAGCCGCTCGTGCGCGTGTCGCCGCCCGTTCCGGTGCAGGTGCTTGTGCCGGGCTTCAAGGTTCACGAGTTGCCGGTCGATTTGACGAACGTCAACAACGTCCTCTATCGCCCCGACGGCAAGCTCGTCGCGCTCGGCTACGACGGCAACGTCTGGCTGCTCACCGACACCAACGGCGATGGGCTCGAAGATTCGGCGACAAAATTCTGGGACAACGCCGGCCAGATCCGCGCGCCGATCGGCATAGCCCTGACGCCGCCGAACTATCCGCGCGGCAACGGCGTGCTGGTCGCGGGCAAGGGAAAGGTCTCGCTGCTGGTCGATACCGATGGCGACGACAAGGCGGACAAGGAAACGATCGTCGCCGATGGCTGGACGGAGCTGCCGCACGGCGTGGATGCGCTCGGTGTGGCCGTCGCGCGGGACGGAGCGGTTTATTTCGGCCTCGGCACGACGAACTTTACGAACGCCTACCTCGTCGAAGCCGACGGCCGGGCGCGCTACGACCTGAAGAGCGAGCGAGGGACGATCGTGCGCGTCGCCCCCGACTTCAAGTCGCGGCAGATCGTGGCCACCGGCATTCGGTTTCCGGTGGGGCTGCGGTTCAATCGCGCGGGGGATCTATTTGCGACCGATCAGGAGGGAGCGACCTGGCTGGCCAACGGCAATCCGCTGGACGAGCTGCTGCACATCGAACCGGAGCGGCACTATGGGTTTCCGCCGCGGCATCCCAAGCACTTGCCCGCGGTGATCGACGAGCCGAGCGTGTTCGACTACGGCCCGCAGCATCAGTCGGTTTGCGGCTTGAATTTTAACGAGCCGGCTGGGGAGTCGGGCGCCGTGTTTGGGCCCGAGTGGTGGAAGTCGGACGTGTTCGTCGCCGGCTACTCGCGCGGCAAGCTCTATCGCACGAAGCTCGTCAAAACGCCAAGCGGCTACGTCGCCCAGAACCAGCTCCTCGCCTGCCTGAACATGCTCACCTGCGACGCGTGCGTCGGCCCCGCAGGCGAACTGGTCGTCGCCTGCCACAGCGGCGGGCCCGATTGGGGAAGCGGGCCGAGCGGCAAGGGCAAGCTTTACAAAATCCGCTACGAGCAAAAGCAACTCGCCCAGCCGGTGCTCGCCTGGGCCGCTTCGCCGCGCGAGGTGCGGATTGCCTTCGACCGGCCGCTCCAGCCGGAGCAGCTCGCGGAGCTCTCGGATACGACGATCGAATATGGCCGCTACGTCTCGGCGGGCGATCGGTTCGAATCCCTTTGGCCGGGCTACAAGGCGACACAGGACCAGCTCCGCACGCCGCGGTTTGAGCTGCCGGTCCATAGCGTGCAACTGACGCCCGACCGACGAACGCTCCTCCTGGCGACCGCGCCCCATCCCGAGGCGGTCAGCTACGCCGTCACGCTGCCTGGGCTCGGACGAAACCTGTCCGCCAAACAGCAAGCGCTCGAGCGGTCGCAGGCCCCGGAGGTCGATCTGGCCTACAACCTGAGCGGCGTGGAAGCGATCTGGCGGGCAAGAACGGGGGACGGAGCTTGGAGTGGAACGCTACCGCATCTTGACTCCCTCGTGAACGAGTCGCTCACGCGCGGCAGCGCCGAGCATGAGCAATTGGCCGAGTTGATTCGAGCGCCCGGCAAACTCACCCTGCGAACCACGCTCGATCTGAAAGACATGCTCCGTCCCGCGGTTCAGCCGGGCTCGCAGCTCGACTACACACTGCCAGCCGAGCGGATCACGCTGACGCTGAGCTCGAGCGGGTTCTTTGAGGCAACCGTTGCCGGCGCCATCAAGCCAGGCGAGGTCCGCAACGGCAAGCTCTCGGCCAGCTTCACCGTCGACGCCAGCCAGCGCGTGCCCCTCGAAATCGGACTGCGGACCGGTGATGGCGATCCCGATATCCACGTGGCCTGGCACACGGCCGACGACGCCCGGCAGCGAGCCCTACCGCTCCAGCGCCTGCTGTTGCCGTGGGCTCCCGAAGAGCGGCTGGAGCCAGGTTCGCTCGCTGAGGCCGAAACGCCGGAGCTGAAAGGGGGCAACTGGGCTCGCGGGCGGCGGATTTTCTTCGGCGAGCAGGTCGGCTGCGCGAAGTGCCACGCGGTGAACCAGCAAGGCGGCCAGATCGGGCCCGACCTGACGAACCTCCCCCACCGCGATTACCACTCGGTGCTGCGCGACATCGTCCAGCCGAGCTTTGCAATCAATCCCGACTACATCACGCAGGTCGTGCTGCTGAACGACGGCCGGACGCTGACCGGATCGGTGCGCACGCAGGGCGACAAGCTCAGCTTCGGCGACGCCGAAGGGCGTGTGACGCTCGTCGCGCGCGACGAGATCGAAGAGATTCAGCCGTCCAAGCTCTCGGTGATGCCCGAAGGGCTGCTCAAGAAGCTCAGCGCTGAAGAAACCCGCGACCTGCTCACGTTCCTGCTCAGCCCGCCGCCGAGGATGCCCGACTATGGCAAACTCGATCCCCCCGCGCCGCGCAAACGAGCGGAGGTCGACGCGATTCTCGCCGGCGCACCGGACAAGCCGGAGAACACCAGGCCGCTGAAGATCATCCTCGTCGCGGGGCGCAAGGATCACGGCCCCGGCGAGCACGACTATCCGGCGTGGCAGAAGGCGTGGAGCCAGCTGCTGGCGATGGCGGACGGGACGACCGTCGAGACCGCCGACAGCTGGCCGTCGGCCGAGCAGCTGAAGTCGGCCGGCGTGCTGGTGTTCTATCAGCAAGGGACGTGGAACGAGGAGCGGGCCCGCGATCTCGACGCGTTCTTCGCCCGCGGCGGCGGAGCGGTCTACATCCACTACGCCGTCGATGGAGGCGGCGCCGCGGCGGGTTTTTCCGAGCGGATTGGGTTGGCCTGGAAAGGTGGCGCGTCGAAGTTCCGCCACGGCGAGCTCGACCTGAAATTCGAACTCGGCGCCGCTCACCCGATCGCCCGCAACTTCGAGCGGCTGCACCTGCACGACGAGAGCTACTGGCAACTGGTCGGCGACCGCAAGCGGATCACGCTGCTGGCGACCGGCCCCGAGGACGGCCAGCCCCAACCGCTCTTCTGGACCACCGAGCCAGGCCGCGGCCGAGTCTTCGTCTCCATCCCCGGCCACTTCAGCTGGTCGTTCGACGATCCGCTGTTCCGCGTGATCCTGCTACGCGGCATCGCCTGGACGGCGAAAGAGCCCGTCGATCGGTTCAATGATTTGGTACTGCCCGGGGCGCGGGTGGAGTAACGTAGCAACGTGTGGCTGGGGCATAGCGAAGCGTTGCCCCAGCGCATCGCAATGGGCAAATGACTCGCTCCGCCGGCGGATCACATCCGCCGGAAGCCCCTCGGCAGGATGTTGCTCGACGGCGTGATCCTGATCAGGTGGCTGGTCTGATGATGGCTGAGTCGCTCGGTGGTTTTCCGGCGGGTGGTGACCCGCCGGCTGATGTTGGTGGCTGGCCCCAGTTTTACGGGTTGGTCGGCCTCACTAGCGTTCGACCCACCCTACGTGACTCTTTTGTTGCCCATTGGGTGGCACGCCCTGAGCAACGCGAAGGGCGTGCCACCCCCAGCCGCAAACGCGTTTGGGATGCTGGCACTTTTCGTGCTTTCGTGATCTTCTTCAAGGCATCACGGAAACACGAAACGAGCAATTAGCCACCGAATGCGATCCGCCGGAAGCCCCTCGACAGCGCGTTGGTGGGCCTCACTAGCGTTCGACCCACCCTACGTGACTCATTTCCCAGCCACTCGGCCTCGGGGCGGAGCAGACGACGATTGACCGCGGAGCGATTCGCAAATTGAACCAGCAGGCGAGTAAAATCGGGCGTATGGATTCAGCGGAAAACGCTCTCTCACTCCTGGAATCGTTTCGGCGGCGGAAGGGCATGTACCTGCAGCCGGTCAGCGTCGAAACGGTTCAATCTTTTCTGACTGGCTTTTATCTGGCTTGCAT
>JAEZAS010000355.1 GCA_023430365.1 Planctomycetota bacterium | reverse complement strand
CTTTCTGGGCCTGAAAGACGCGGCTTTGAAAGTGATGCACCCCTTCAACCAGCTTCTGGATCGCCACGCAGTGGGCTCCTAATCGATAAGTTCGGAACGGTCGGCGCCACCCTCGGGCCCAGCCGGGCGTCGTCCGGAGACGCGGGGGGCGGATGGAGTGTCAGCGATGGTAAAATGCTTCCATGTCGTCTGTTTCCCGATATCGGCGGACCCTCCAACTCGGCTTTTGGGCCGTTTTGTGGTTTGGGCTGAGTTTCGCCGGTATTGGTGCGGAGACTTCGGCCCAGGATGCAGGATCCGCCTCATCCGCCGCCTTGCAACGGGAAGCCTTCGACCAGCAGTTCGCTGCCGAGCTCATCCAATTGGCGGCGAAGTGCGAAGAACTGGGGCTGAAGGAACAGGCGGCGACGACCCGCGACTGGTTCGTCCCCCGCCACCATCGGCGGCAGTATTTGTTTCTGCCGACCGCAAAAGACGTCACAGCGCCCAGCAAAGCGGCTCCGCTGCGCGTGCAGCAGTGGTACGCCAAGTTCAGCGAGCTTCGCTCAGCCCAAGCCGATCGGCTGTTCGAACTGGCCCAAGCGAACGTGGCTTCCGAGCCGGCGACCGCCTATCAGTTGCTGCACGAAGTGCTGCGCGAGACCCCGGACCATGCCGAGGCCCGACGAGCCCTCGGCTATACCAAGGGGACCGGTAAGGACTGGCTTCCGCGGCCGGCGACCTGGCGGGCCGAGGCGGGGCGGACCGATCATCCGCGATTCGATTGGCGACGCGGCCAGTATTGGCGAGTCGAGACGCCACACTACTCGATCGTTACCAATCGCAGCGCCAAGGCTGGACTGGAACTGGCAGCCGAACTGGAAACGCTCGTCGGCATCTGGAAGCAGGTGTTTTTCGACTTCTGGGCCGACAGCAGCCTGCTGACCAACAACACGAGCGGTCGTCCCGACCGGATCGTTCCGACGCCGAAGATGCAAGTCGTGCTGTTCAAGGACCGCGACGAGTATCTGGCCACACTCGGCCCAAGCCAGCCGCAGATCGCCGTGTCGCTGGGGCTTTATCTCGACACGCAAAAGACCGCCTACTTCTATGCAGCCGATCCGGCGCCGCGTTCGACCTGGCTGCACGAGGCGACCCACCAGCTCTTTCAGGAACTGGGCAGGCATAAGAGCGGCGTCGGTGAGCGGCAAAACTTCTGGATCGTCGAAGGGGCGGCGATGTACCTGGAATCGCTGACCGAGCAGGACGGCTATTGGACCGTCGGCGGCTGGGAAGCGGAGCGTTTGCAGCCAGCCCGCTATCGGGCGCTCAGCGGCGATTTTTACACGCCGCTTGAAAATCTCGTGCTGCTCGGGCGCGAGGATCTGCAGCAGGACGCCGACATTCGCAAGCTCTACACCCAGGCAGCCGGGCTGACCCACTTCCTGATGGACGGCCAAAACGGCCAGTACCGCCGGGCCACGGTCGACTACCTGCGGAGCATCTATCAGCAAACCGACGGTCCGCAGAGCCTCACCGCGGCCACTAACACCAGCCTCGGCGAGCTCGACAAGCAGTACTTCGCCTTCCTGAAACTGAGCGACGACGATCTGGCAAACACGCCCGGCCTCGCTCAGGTCACGCAGCTTTCGCTGGGTCGTACGGATGTCACCGACGAGGGGCTGAAGAACCTGGCGCCGTGCACGAAGCTGCTGTGGCTCGACGTGTCAAATACGAAGACGTCCGACGAGGGACTGAAAAACGTTGCAGGGGCGGCTGGCCTGCAGCAGTTGTTCTTGGAAGGGACTCAGGTGACGGAGGCCTCGCTCCCTTTGATCGGCAAGCTGGAAGAATTGCAGGAGCTCGACCTCGCCCGCCTGCCGATTGGCGACGAGGGGCTTGCGCATCTCTCCCGACTCAAGCAGCTCCGCAGTCTCTATCTGACAGGTTCTCCGGTTACCGATGCCGGCCTATCGCACCTGAAAAGCCTGCGACAGCTCGAATCGATCGACCTGCGGGGGACTCAGGTGACCGCCGACGGCGTACGGGCTCTCAAGGCGGGCAAACCGAAGCTACAGGTCGAAGGCCCCTAGCTCCCGGGCGTCTTTGCTGGTCCGCGGGACAAGCCGGCGGCAAAAACGTATAACGGTGTTTCACCGAGCCGCTCCTCTTCAACCCTGGCACAGCTCCCATGCGACCCTACATCCTGTCGGAAGTGAACTACGCCTACGTCAAAGAGCATCCCTACGAGGTGGCCGTGTTGCCGCTCGGCGCCACGGAGCCACACAACCTGCATCTCCCGTACGGCACCGACTGCTACGAGGGGACGACGGTCGGCGAGAAAATCTGCGAGGCGGCCCATCGCCGCGGCGCCAAGGTGGTCCTGCTGCCGACGATTCCTTACGGCACCGAGACCAACATGCACGCCCTGCCGCTGGCGGTGAACGTCGATCCGAGCACGCTGTTCCGTTTCGTGACCGACATAGTCCACTCGGTGATTCGCAGCGGAGTGCGCAAGATCGTGCTGCTCAACAGCCACGGCGGCAACGAAATGAAGCCGCTCCTCCGCGAGCTGTGCGACAAGATCGACGGTCACCTGTTCCTCTGCAACTGGTTCACCGTGCTGGGAGACCAGAGCAGCGAAATCTTCGAGCATCCCGACGACCACGCGGGTGAGATGGAAACGTCGTTCATCATGGCGTACTTCCCGCACCTGGTCGCCAAGAATCCGGACGGAACGCTGGCCGCCGACAATGGGGCCGTGAGCCCTTCCCGGTTCGAAGCGGTGAACCGCGGCTGGGTGTCGATCACGCGTCCCTGGCATCTGCTGACGACGAACACAGGTTCCGGATATCCGCACGCCTCTTCGCCCGACAAAGCGCGTAAAATGATGGATCGGCTCGTCGATCGCCTGGGGACGTTCCTGCTGGAACTGTCGCAGTCGCCGCTCGACGAGCATTTTCCGTTTGTGCCCAAGTAGCAGCACGCTCCGTGTGCCGTCGCGGCATTCCTTTCACTCTTTGATTCGTTTCAGCGGCCCGACTGGCTGCGGCAGCCGGGCTGGCTGGTGTTTATGCGTTCCACTTCGAGTTCCTACCGTCCGACTGCCAAGGCCATTGCGCAGCGGCCCCTCTCCCCCGATCCCACCCGGCCGCTCCCCGCCGTGTTTGCCAAGTCGGTCGGCCTGCATCCCCTGCTCTATCGCAAGCGAATCGGGCGAGTCGATTCGTCCGCCAAGGCGGGCGATTGGGTCGCCGTGTACGACGCGGACGAGAACCTGGCCGGCTATGGGTTCTATAACCCACGCTCGGAAATCGCCGTCCGCATGCTCACGCTGGAGCAGTCGCTGCCGGACGATTCGTTTTGGGACGATCGACTGCAGAAGGCGGTCGAGCTCCGGCGGAAGGTGCTGCGGTTGGACGACGTGACCGACTCATACCGCGTCATCCACGCAGAGGCGGACGGCCTGCCGGGACTGGTCGTCGACAAGCTCGGCGACATGCTGTCGGCTGAAATCTTTTCGCTCGGCATGTACCAGCGGGCCGAGGCGATTCTGGCGAAGCTGGCGCCCCTGTGCGGCACGAAGCACACGCTCATCCGGGGCGGCCCGGCCACGACCGCACAGGAAGGCTTCGAGGGGCTGCCGATCTCGTCGGCCGAGTTGCCGCCCCGAGTCACCATCCACGAAAACGGCCTGCGGTTCCGCGTCGACTTTGCCAAGGGACATAAAACGGGGTTCTTCTGCGACCAGCGCGACAACCGCAAGCTGCTGGCCTCGTTCTGCGAAGGCAAAACGGTTCTCGACCTCTGCTGCTACACCGGCGGCTTCTCGATCTACGCCAAGAAGCTCGGCGGGGCTGCCGAAGTGACGGGGGTCGATCTCGACGAAGAGCCGCTGGAGACGGCCCGCGAGAACGCCAACCTGAACCAGGCCCGCGTGAAGTTCGTCCAGGCCGACGCCTTTGCCTACATGCGCGACATGCTCCGCGGCGGACGCAAGTTCGACGTCGTCGTGCTCGATCCACCCAAGCTCATTCGCACGCGAGCGGAATTGGAAGAAGGCTCGCACAAGCATTTCGACCTGAACAAGCTGGCGATGCAGCTCGTCGCTCCTGGCGGCTTGCTGCTCACATGCACCTGCGCCGGTTTGCTCCCGGCCGACGAGTTTGCGCGAATCATCTATCGTGCGGCCCGGCAGGCGGGTCCTCAGGTATCCGCGGCCACCAGCGAGCGGTCAGCCCGGCACGCTCCGCGCATGCTGCAGGTGCTTGCCAAGAGCGGCGCGTCCGCCGACCACCCCGTCGCCGCGAATTGCCCCGAGACCGAATATCTCAACGCCATCTGGGCGCGTCTCTGGTGAGCAACCGCTCGTTCTTCACGGGTTCGCACCCGCCGCGCCCAAGCCGTTCACCAACGAAAAAAGCCCTCGCCGATTTGGCGAGGGCTTTCGCGTTCAACGGCGAGCCCGTTCAACATCGCATCAAGGCACGCGGAACTGTCTCCACCTTTTAGATCAGCGCGAGTCGGCCGGAGCCGTCGCTTGCTTGTCATGGAAGTTGTGGAACTAATGTCCGTGGTGCTTGAAGTGGTGTTTGTGGTGATGATGGAGGTGGTGGTGCTTGTGTTTGTGGAACAGATGGGGATAGTGCCAGTAATAGTCGTACCAATCCAAGTGGTGGTGAAACCCGTGGTGATGGTGATGGTGCTTGTGGAAGCCCTGGTGGTGATGATGGTGATGCGAACCACCTCCATGGCCCGCCTCAGCAATGCCGGGCGCCGCGAGCAAGGCGAACGCGGCGGCCAAGGTCAAAGCTTTCATGAGTTTGGAGATGCTGATCATCGCGGGATCCTACGCTTTCTATTCTCACGTGTGAGGAATTTGCTTCGTTCAAGCTTGGCTGCTCGACTCCGATACTCCTCCAGGCGAGGTCCGCTCCTTTTTGTTACTGACCAGCCGGGATAAATTTGCGAAGTGCCCTCGGAGCCGGATTCCCGGACATCGACGGGACACGACAGGTCGATCACCCTCAGCGAGATTCCACATGCCCCAGCTCATCGCCGCTCCGACCATTGTTCAAGCCGCCGGGCAGCCGCCGAAGCGCATCGAGGAATTCGTGGGCCGGGTGAATTCCGGCCACGAGCAGGTGAGCGTCGCGCGGATGGTCTCTCCGACCGGCTGGCAGGAGCCCGGCCAGCGTCCCGAGTTTCTGGAGGTGACGCTCGTGCTCAAAGGAACCGTGCGTGTCGAGCACGAAGGGGGCGAATTGCAGGTGTCAGCCGGCCAGGCGGTCGTCACTCAGCCCGGTGAGTGGGTGCGCTACAGCACGCCGACCGAAGGGGCTGAGTACGTGGCCGTCTGCCTCCCCGCGTTCTCGCCGCAGACCGTTCATCGGGACGGCGAATGAGCCTCCGCGACCGGAACACGCCGGAAAAGTCGCTCAGCGTCACTCGACTTTGGCTCGTCGCCTGTTCGCCTAGCGCTGGCTGGCGCTCAGGATCGCTTCGGACCAGTCGTTTTAGTCGACGGCCGACGTTTCCGGCTCCTGGTCGTAGAGTGACCGGTTTTCGGCGACCACGACAACAGAGCTCCG
>JAEZAS010000285.1 GCA_023430365.1 Planctomycetota bacterium | reverse complement strand
AAACTACCGCGAGGCTCTGCCTCGCGCCCTTTCGCGCGCCGACAAGCTTGTCAGCGCGCCTACCTGCAAGACTTGGATCATGAATCGCATTTTGGCGCTAGCTGCCCTGCTCGCGAGTTGCTGTTTCGTCGGCTGCAATCAACCGCAGCCGCCCTTGCCGGAAGAGCCGATCAAGCTCGGCGGGCTGTACGCCGAGAAGGGCGAGGACGGCAAGTGGCGGGTGTCGAAGGTGCTCGCCCTGGATGACAACGTCGTCCACCTCCGTCTCTACGCCAATACGTTCGACGAGCAACCGACCGAACTCGATCCAATCCAGCTCACGCTCGAGAGCGCCGACAATCCAGCCAGCCAAGGCGTCGGACATCTACCGATGGCCAAACACGCCTTTCTCCACGATCGCGTCCTCCTCCAGATCACGCCGGTGAGCGACGACGAACTGGAAGAGTACCGGCGCTATAAGGCGGCAACCCAATTGCCCGAGCGGAAACAGGAGTCGCGGCCGCCGAAGTAGCGATGACCTTTGGACTGATGCTGACAAACCGCGACGCCAACTCTTATGATCGACTCGTCGTCAAACGTTGTTTGATTGCGAGTCCAAGTAATGGCGTCGAGCATCCAACTGCGGGGCGAGCCCGGAGGCGGTTCGCCTCCGGCTGCTTTCCACTCGGATCGAGGCCCCGTTACACGAAGCTGCGGTCGAGTTGGACGGCTTGGGCGAGGCGTTTCAGGTAGATGCGGCGGCGGATTTCTTTGGCGCCTAGGCTGCTCGTGTGGTCGTTGGTCCACTGGACGTCGAAGAGGGTGTAGCCGCGGTCGATGAGGCGGCGGGTGAGATGGTGGAGCGCCGCTTTCGAGGCGTCGGTGACGCGATGGAACATCGACTCGCCGGCGAAGACGCCGCCGATGGCCACTCCGTAAACGCCTCCCACGAGCAGGCCGTCTTGCCACACTTCGACGCTGTGGGCGTAGCCCAGCTCGTGCAGAGCGATGTAGGCGGTCTGCATCGAGAGCGTCAGCCAGGTGTCGCTATCGTTGTCGCGCGGCTGAGCGCAGCCTTCGATGACCTGCGGGAACGCCTGATTGATCGAGAACTGAAACTCTCCCCGCTTGAGCCGACGGGCCAATCGGCTGGAGGTATAGAACTCCTCAGGCTCGAGGATGCCGCGCGGGTCGGGCGAGAACCAGGCGAGCACGCGCCGTCCTTCCAGGCGCAAGGGCATGGGAAAAATGCCCGTGCGATAGGCCTCGTAGAGCCATTCCGGTCGCAAGGAGCCGCCGACCATCAACAGCCCTTCCGGGCCAGCCTCCAGCGGCGAAGGGAAGTTGGGGCGATCGCTGGGCGGAAACATGAGATGGAGTCGCTCGCGAAACGGTGAGGTGGAGCCAGGGTTTTTATTGTAGCGGAGCGTGGAAGCGCGGCGATGAAGCGCAAACCGCCCGACGGAACTTATTGACAAACTCGTAACGTTTTAATACATTACACAATGACTTTAGCGACTCATCTCTGCTGAGTGACGCTGGGCACCTCGCGCTCTCACCCTGGCGACGGGATTAGCGGGCAACGCTCGGAAGCGTAGGTTGAGTTACGACGATTCGTTCCCTCGCCTCGCGGGTGGGGGGTGTTGATAAACCCAGGAGGTTTATCAACAAGTTGGGGGCCCCTGGGGGCGGGTTGGTGTTGATAAACCGGGTGGGTTTATCAACACTCGGCTGCCCAAGGACAAGAGAGTGCGTTGACGTAAGTGGACTTCGAAGGCGGGCGCCTGCAGGGTCGAGGGCAAGCATTTTTGCCAGTGGCGAGGTCGAATGGACTGCAAGTTGCCGGTTTGAAGTGGTCGCAGGGACGGATTCACGACCTCGGGGCGGGCTCCTTGGCCGGAAAGTGGTGGAACTGGCCTGGACCGTTCGCCTATAATGAGGCGTTCGTTGGACTTATCTCGGCCTGGCGGCATCGTTATGGATGCATTTCTCGAAACCGACGGCGTCCGGCCGGACGCTGCAGCGTCTAGCCTCGCTACCGAACCGTCGAGAGGTGGCCGCAACAGTGAGCCGAACCGGGCTGCCACGCTGCGCGATGATCCGGTCCTGGCGGCGCGGGCTGACGTGAGCCCTGCCGATGCGGCTCGCATTCAGCTGGCCTGGGCCAAGCTCGTCTGGCTCCTAACGTTTCTCGCCGTGGCGCTGACCATGGCCTATCTGGTGCCGTATATCGCGGAGCAAACGCAGTACGCCCTCACCCGCGGTAAGCAGCGGGCTGAGTATGAAATTGCCTCGGAAAAACTCCCCGGTTCGCCCCTCGAGCAGCTCTCGACTGCGTATCAGATGATTTCGCAGCGGGTGGGGCCGAGCGTGGTGCATATCAACACGATCGGGCCAGCTCAGCCCCCGATCAGCACGCTCCATCTGCCCGGCAGCGGGATGACTCCGCCACGACGATCCCCTCTCGACGGACAAGGCTCGGGCTTTGTCGTCGATCCTGAGGGATACATCGTGACGAACTATCACGTCGTGCGCGACGCGCGCGAGATCCGAGTCGCTCTATCCGATGGCCGACGGGTGATCGGCGAAGTCGTGGGAATGGACCCGGAGACCGACCTGGCGGTGATCCGCGTCGATGCGGGAAATCTCATCGCTGCTGACTGGGGGAACAGCGACGATACCGATGTCGGCGCCCTTGTCTGGGCCGTTGGCAGTCCGTTTGGGTTGGAGCGCAGCATTACCTCGGGCATTTTGAGCGCCAAGCACCGGGCCGGCCTGGCTGGGACCCCCTATCAGGACTTCCTCCAGACCGACGCCGCGGTAAATCCCGGCAATAGCGGTGGTCCGCTGGTGAATGCCCGTGGCGGCGTGGTGGGGGTGAACACGGCGATCGTCGGCGACGCTTATCAAGGCATCAGCTTCGCGGTTCCGAGCAATGTAGCCCGCGAGGTTTATGAGCGGCTGCGGGGCGAAGGAGAAGTTCGCCGCGGTTGGCTCGGCGTGGCGCTCGATTCGATCAATGAGGATCGCGCCCGCGAGTTGGGCATTCAGGAAGGGCTCGGAGCCCTGGTCGCTCAAGTCGTGAAGGAAGGCGGAAAAGATTCGCCGGCCGCGGCGGCGGGCATCCTGGTGGGAGACATCGTGCTCCGCTGGAACGACTCGCCCATCAAAGGGCCTGCATCGCTAAGCAATCTGGTGGCCCGGACGGAGGTCGGCACCACGGCTCAAGTGGTGCTGCTGCGAGGCGGCGAGGAAGTGACGGTGGAAGTGGCCGTCGGGGAGCGCCCGCGGCAGTGATTTTGCCGGAGCGTAACACGCTCCGGAGAGATTGCTGGTGGAGGGGGCGATTGCTGCGAGCGCGTTGGGTTGAGCCAACCTGCGTGGCGAGAACTGTTCGCCCTTCTCCGGGAGCTGTTAGCTCCCGGCTGCGGTGTCTGCGGGTTTACTTCGTCACCGGTTTGAGCGAGATCTGGCCGGCGTTTTCTTTGATGCTGCCGCGAGCGATGCAGGTTGCGACGCCTCCCGAGGGGAGATCGGTCTGAATCTCGATCATCCGCTCGATATCGCCGGGGCTCGTCGGAGCGGTGAACGTCACCGGCACCAGGTGCACCGCGCGAGGTTGGTCAGCCACCTTGAATTGGAAGGCGCCGTCCTCGCAAGCGATGTTGGTGATGCGGAATGGCGTTTTCGCGCGAACGACCAGTTGCTTCGTCACTGTCTGTCCGGGAGCCACTGCGCCCAGATAGAGGGACGATGGGCTGACGGTCAGAGGCGGAACGATACGTCCTTCGCCCGCGATCGGCACTTGCGGCATGTTGCGGTCGTTGGTGACCAGCATCAGCGAGTCTTGGATGTAGCCCGGCGCGGCGTCACCCTTGAGGCGAACGAGCATGTTGTAGGTCGTTCGTCCCGGCTGACGGATCGGATCGCTCAGCTCAACCTCGAGGTTTTCGTTGGCGCTTTGGACGTCGGCAATTTGCCAGTTGGTGGCGCCGTTGCGAGTCACCGTGACGGTCTGCTCCATCGCCTGACCGGCGGGGACTTCGCCGAAGTTGATCGAACCCGGCTGGAAGTCGACGTCGGCATGGATGTAGCCGGCGACGTTGAGCTGGACTTCGGCGTAGTACGGCTTGTCGATGACGACGGTGATGGTCGCCTTGCGATCGCCCTGGAAGGAGCGGGTATTGAAGGTGGCGAGGATCGCCCCCTTTTCCCACGTCTTCAGCGTGTCCTTGGTGATGGTCGGCGTGGTGCAGCCACAGCTGGTGCGCACGGCTGCGATGTGCACATCCTCTTCGTAGAGGTTCTGCAACTCGAAGGCGTATTCTGTTTTTGCGCCGCGGGCGACATGCCCGAAGTCATGCGTCTTGACGGCGAACATTTTCTGGGCCCATTCCTTGGCGGCCACGGGCGACGTTGCCACGAGCACCACCATCAGGGTCCAACAGAATTTGCGAATCATGGAAACTCCTCCCGCTGTGGCCGCGGCCAGCGGGCGCCTTGCAAGGAGAGCAAGCCGCTCTGTGCCACGCGTACACGAGCCCTATCGCCGCACTTTCCAGTCGTTCAATCAACGAAGCAATATTCAATTGGCGACTTTGCCCGCGTTTGTTCCCAGCCTGGCGAACCGGGCCGAGATCTGTACGCGCAATGCGAGCGGCTAACCAACCCGCATGAATTGAATATTCGGTCGTTTCCCCCACATGCTGAAAAACTTTTCTCGCCAGCTAAAAGCTGCGCAAAGCAGGCAACCGTGCAGTACAAACGACGTGCCGCACTTCGCGAGGGCTAGCAATCTTTTTAAACCGACCCGCTGCGGACTTAAACTCCGTCCTATAAAGAGTTGCGCGCAATTTGCGTTTCGGTAGCCCGGTTTGAGGGGCTGCGGGTCACCGTGATGCTTTCGGGCAACATGCAACCGGTACTGTCGACAGATTGAGCCAGCCGCAGCCCGCTGCAACCGGAAACATCGTCACAAGTGTGCAATAGCAAAATCCGATGCTGGCAACCGCTGCTTGCACACAATCTTGTGGTTACACCGGCCACCAACACCAAAATAGTGCTCGCTCCTTGCGACTTTGCCGGCTGGGCCTAGATTGCTCCCTGTCTTGTTGGTGCTTCAAGTCAAGCAACGACGAATGGATTCGTTCCTCACTCGATAGGGAGATCGCTTCGGCCCAGGTTCCGGATGAACTCGGTGCTGAGGAGCAACCAGCCGCCTGCCTTAGTCAGGCGTCGTCATGGATGACAACCGCGCGACTTCTTCTCTCCAGCGCCGGTAGCCATCGCACACGAAACGTATGCCCCGCAGCGTGCGTTGCTGATTTGCACTTTGCCAGTTTTGTCTGATTCCTGTCTGTCGAAGGTCTTGGCTTGGAATCGCCGGAGAACACGCCCGTAGGGATTTTCGGGTTCGGTTCGTACCTCGCACACGTAAAGGGATTTGACGATGTCTGTGAAGCCGCTGATTGGATTGAATGCTGATTACCGCCCGCTCCGTAAGGAGGGTCCCGCCCTCAGCTATGTGCAGGCAGGTTACTACAACTGCATTCAGGCCGCGGGAGCGATTCCGGTCATCCTGCCGCCTCTCGAGCACGAAAGCGACCTGACCCAGGTGCTCGGGATGCTGGATGGCTTCGTGCTCGTCGGTGGCGGCGACCTCGACCCCCGCCGCGACGGCTTTCAGATGCACAGCAGCGTCCGAATCATGGACCCCCGCCGCGAGGACTTCGACCGCAAGCTCATCCGCCTGCTGGCCGACCGCCGGATCCCGACTTTCGGCATCGGCGCCGGCATGCAGTTGCTGAACGTCGCCCAAGGGGGCAACCTGTTCCTGCACCTGCCCGAAGAATTCGCCAGCGCGATCCCGCACAAAGATATCCAGGACCCGGAGCACCGCCACGGCCTGGAAGTCGTCTTCGGCACCCTGATGGAGCGGGTCTACGGCGACGGCGAGATTCGCGTAAACAGCCAGCACCACATGGCTGTCGATGAAGTCGCTCCAGGCTTCACCGTTTCGGCCCGCTGCCCGGACGGCGTGATCGAAGCTATCGAAAGCACCCGCGAAGACTGGTTTGCCATCGGCACCCAGTTCCACCCCGAAGCCGATTCGGCCTCGGCGCTCGATGTGCGAATCTTCGAAGAGTTCGTGGCTGGCGTGATCGAGCGGCGTGCGGCGCGGGTCGGCTAGTACGGCTGCTTCACAGCTTTTCGATTATCATGAGTGGCGGGGGCCGAAGCGCAGCGTGGCCCCGACTACAATCCAATATGAACGGGGCCACGCGTCGCTTTGGCCCCGCCGCCCCAAACTCTCCACCGGCG
>JAEZAS010000246.1 GCA_023430365.1 Planctomycetota bacterium | reverse complement strand
CGCCTGCAGCGCGGTCGGATATTCGACGGTGATCAGCCGCCTACCGGACGGAAGCGATTTTAATCCACCAAACTAGGGGGCGGTAGAATGCCCGCGTTAGCCTAGGTCCAGATAATTGCGCACCACCGTTCAAACAGCGGGAGCTTGGGCCACCCGGTCGAGACGGCTGCAACGACCGCGTCGGCCGCAAAGTCTGGTGTTGAAGGACGTTCCCCGGTTGCGGCCGGTCGTAAAGTGGATTCGATCACGGCAGAAATCGACGCAATCGAGACTGTTCAAGCGATGGTCGAGCGGCTGGACAATGTGCCGCACAAGACGCGGCGCGAGCGGCAGCGTGAGGTGCAAATCCGGCGAGAACTGTTCGGCGCCGCTCCGCCGCTGCCAAAGCGGTAGCTCAGACGGCAGAAGGTACTTGCCCGCGGGGACCGCTACATTTTTTGGCGATCAGGATTTAGAATCGCTTCCGCATAGGCAGCCGGCCGGTTGGCCGTCCACCCAACCCCATGGATCGATGGACATGATGGCGACGGATGAATTCAAGGAATGTGCCGAGCGGCTGAAAGCGGTCGCCGATCCGGAGCGGCTGCGCATCCTGCACTGCCTGTTCGAGGGGGCCAAGAACGTCAGCCAGATCTCCGCCGAACTGGGTGAAGAGATCGTCAAGGTGTCGCACCATCTGGCCGTGCTGCGGCGGGCCAAGGTGCTGAAGGCGACGCGCCACGGCCGGTTCATCGAGTACTCGCTCCACCCCGATGTCGCGCTCCAGCCCGACCAAGAGGGAGCGAAACGAATCGAATTCGGCTGCTGCCGGATCGATTTGAACCAGATCGGCTAGGGCGGAGTCCGTAGGGTAGGCTTCCAGCCTGCCCGAGAAAGCGAATGACCGATGACCAAATCCCAATGACCAAAAACTCGCCGCGATACGAGCTCTCTTGGTCATAGACGCCTGGTCGTTGGGATTTCTGACGGGCAGGCTGGAAGCCTACCCTACGGGGTGGCGTAGGTTTTGCAGTTTCGACCGACATGCTTCAAGATTCGAACAGCGAAGCCAGTCGGCCGGCGGAGGGTGACGCTCTCATTCCCCCCAAAGCGGCTGCGGCGACTCAAACGGCCATCGTCCCTCGCCGCGGCCTTTCGCAGGTCGGCCGGGCGCTGCGCAATCAAAATTTTCGCCTGTTCTTCAGCGGGCAATCGATCTCGCTGATCGGCACCTGGATGCAGCAGCTCGCGCTGAGCTGGCTAGTGTTCCAGGTGACGCGCGACGAGTTCTGGATGAGCCTGGTGAGCTTCTCGGCGCAGATTCCGTCGTTCCTGCTCGTGCCGTTTGCAGGGGTGGTTATCGACCGGGTGAACAAGCTGCGGCTGATCCTCCTCACGCAGGTGCTGCTGATGGTGCAGGCGGTGCTCCTGGCTCTGCTCGTCGATGAAACGCTGGGGTTCCAGGCGCTCCTCGTTCAGGTGATTGCCCTGGCGGTGATGCAAGGCTGCCTGAACGCGTTCGACATGCCGGCGCGGCAGGCGTTCTTGCCCGAGATGTTGCACAATCGCGAGGACCTGGCGAACGCGATTGCCTTGAACTCGTCGCTGTTTCACGGCGCCCGCATGGTGGGCCCTGCCCTGGCGTCGTTCGTCCTGGCGATCGCCGGGTTCCAGGCCTGCTTTTGGCTCAACGCGGTCAGCTATGTGGCGGTGATCACTTCACTGCTGCTGATGCATGTGAAGCCCGGGCACGGGCGCTCGCTCTTGCCCGGCGGCACCGGACCGGTGGTGCCGCGACCAGTCGGTTCGGCCGAGCAACCGGTCACACCGGCGCGGCCGAGGATGGCGGGGTTTATTCACGGCTTCCGGGAGGGACTGGGTTACGCCATTGGCTTTCGTCCGATTCGGGCGATCATGGGCCTGGTGGCAATCACGAGCCTGCTGGGTATCCCTTACACCGTGTTCATCCCCTACTACGCCGGCGAGATCTATGACGGAGACGCCAAGTCGCTGGGCATCATGATGACGGCGTCGGGACTGGGGGCACTCGCCGGGGCGCTCTACATGGCTTCCCGGCCGACGGTGCTGGGACTGGGGCGGAAGGTGGTCCTTGGCAGCCTGATGTTCTCGATCGGGCTGATGATCTTCTCGCACGCGCCGTTTTACTGGCTGGCGGTGGCGGTGCTGCCGTTCACCGGGTGTGGCTTGATGATCCAGATGGCCTCTTGCAACACGATCCTGCAGACGATCGTGGAGGATCGGATGCGGGGGCGGGTGATGAGCCTCTACACGATGTCGTTCATGGGCATCGCCCCATTTGGGACGCTCGCGGCTGGGTTCCTGGCAAAACAGATCGGGGCGCCCCTGACGATTTTCATGGGAAGCGTCGGCTGCCTGCTGGGGGGCATCTATATCGCCAGCCAGATGGGTGAACTGCGAAAGCTCGTCCGGCCGGTGTATGTGGCGAAGGGGATTTTGCGGGAGGCGGACTGAGGGGCCAAGAGGCAAAGAGGCGAAGGGGCCAGGAGGCACTGGCGAAGGGACAAGCGGCGATGGGAGGAGCTAGACTGGGGGTGTGGGGTTTTGACTTTGGTTCGCGGCTTTGCGCTGGGGTGGCTTTGCGTTAGAAACGTGGGCCAGCACAGCTCCTGGCAGCTCCTCTTATCCTGGCTAGACACCCAACGCATGTGCGGCATCACTGGCGGCATCTGGACCGATCCGCAGCTTTCGCTCGATGAGGAGCAGCTCGCGCGGATGACCGATGCGCTCGCGCATCGGGGGCCGGACGATCGCGGGCTTTATCGGAGCGAGTTTCAGCTGCGTCCGCCTTATGAGGCAATGCCGGGTGTGGGCCTTGGGCACCGCCGGCTGTCGATCATCGACCTGGCCTGCGGACATCAGCCGCTGAGCAACGAAGACGGCACGGTGTGGATCGTCTTCAACGGCGAAGTCTACAACTACCTCGACCTGCGGCGTCGGCTGGAAGGCTCGGGGCACAAGTTCCGCACCGACAGCGACACCGAGACAATCGTCCATCTGTACGAGGACGAAGGGGCGGCGGGGTTCGCTCATCTGAACGGCATGTTTGCGTTTGCCATCTGGGACTCGCGACAGCGAAAGCTGGTGCTCGCGCGGGACCGGATCGGCAAGAAGCCGCTTGTCTATCGTCACGAGCGCGGCCGGCTGACGTTTGCGAGCGAACTGAAGAGTCTGCTGGAGGTTGCCGATGCGTCGCGCGAGCTCGACCTGGCGGCGGTCGATGAGTATCTGACCTATCAGTACGTGCCGCACCCGAACTGCATCCTGAAGGGCTATCGCAAACTGCCGCCGGGACACTATGCCGAGTATCAGGATGATCGGCTGACGGTGAAGCCATTCTGGGAGCCCGATTTTGGGTTCGAGCGCTCGCTCGGCGCCGCCGAAGCCGGCGCGCAGGTGCGGGACTTGCTCGATTCGTCGGTGCAACTGCGGATGCGCAGCGATGTGCCGCTGGGGGCGTTTCTGTCGGGAGGCATCGATTCGTCACTCATCGTGGCGCTGATGCAGCGGCATGCGGCTGAACCGGTGAAGACGTTCACAATCAGCTTTCCCGAGAAGGAATACGACGAGAGCGTCTACGCCGAGCAAGTGGCCCGGCATCTGAAAACCGACCATCGGACCTTGCAGGTGACGCCCGATGCGGCTGAGGTGCTGCCGAAGCTGATCGAGCACTACGACGAACCCTTTGCCGACAGCTCGGCGATTCCGACGTGGTATGTGTCGCAGCTTACGCGCGAGCACGTGACCGTGGCGCTGAGTGGCGATGGGGGCGATGAGTTGTTTGCCGGTTATCCGCGATATCGCGCGGTGGCGCTGGCGCAGTCGTTCGACCGCGTTGCTCCGGTGCGGAACCTGCTGGCGTCGCGGTGGCTGCAGCGGATTCCGGTCCCAGCGAGGCAGAAGAGCAAGCTGCGACAGTTTCGCCGGTTCTGCGAAGCGCTTGCGCTGCCTGCGGAGCGGAGGTATCTCGATTGGATTTCGATCTTCAACGAAACCCGCCGGGCGGAGCTTTATAGCGACGCTTTTCTGGCGGCGCTGCCGAACTCCGATCCGGCGGCCTTTCTGGAGCGAGCGTGGCGACGCGCTGGTCGGAGGGACGCGGTGACGGCCGCTTCGCTGGCGGATGTGACGACGTACCTGCCAGGCGATCTGATGACGAAGGTCGACATTGCCTCGATGGCGCACGGGCTCGAGGTGCGAGCGCCGTTTCTCGACTATCGACTGGTGGAACTGGCGGCCTCGCTCCCCAGCCGACTGAAGCTCCGCCGCGGACGAGGCAAGCGGATCCTCTATCGATCGCTGCGCGACCTGCTGCCGGAAGCGATCTGGCGACGGCCGAAGATGGGCTTTGGCGTGCCGCTGGAACATTGGTTCCGGGGCAAGCTCCGCCCGCTGCTGCACGATACGCTGCTGGACCCTCAGGCGCGTTCGCGCTCGCTCTTCCGCGGCGAGGTCGTGGAGCGGCTGCTCCGCGAGCATGAGCAGCACCGGATCAACCACAGCGCCCGGCTGTGGGCGCTGCTGGTCTTGGAACTGTGGCTGCAACGGTGGATCGGGGACCAGTCGCTGCTGGGGGCGGAATGTCCGCGACCGTACGTTTCCTTGTAGCTGAATTCGCCAGAATTCAGCGAAACCTTGCTCCGTTCGCGGGCATCTGAATTCTGTCGAATTCAGCTACGGGTCGAGGACGGGGCTCGTCGCTCGCTAGCGACCACTTGGGACCGTGCGCAGGGTCGGATAGAATTCATCCGTTGGGATTTTCGGCATTCCGCCCAAAATCCGGATGGCGACGATGGCGCAGACGCGGGGGCAACCACACACGCGGCTGCGTTCCCGCCTGTCGCCGGAGAAAATGTGCAAGAAAGCGCATCGACCTGGATTGCTGTGACTTGCGTTTTTGCGCGGGCCGATGATTCTGGTTGGAACGCTCGAACGGATGTTCTTGCGCTCAGCGAACACTTTCAGGCGGCCTGTCGCGCGCGATCGCGTCGCAAACCGCCACGGCGCCTCCCCGGCGCGTACGGAGTATAGAGATAATGAAAGATATCTTGGCGGTCATTTTGGCGGGTGGCAAAGGCTCGCGCCTCGAACCCCTCACCCGCGACCGGGCCAAGCCTGCGGTGCCGTTTGGCGGTTTGTACCGCATCATCGACTTCACCTTGTCCAACTGCCTCAACAGCCAGTTCCGCAAGGTACTGATGCTGACGCAGTACAAGGCGATGAGCCTCGATCGTCACGTGAATCTCGGCTGGCGGCAGTACTTCAACCGCGAGTTGGGCGAGTTCATGGACGTCGTCCCGCCGCAGCAGCGGATCGACGAGCAGTGGTATCAGGGAACCGCCGACGCGGTTTATCAGAACATCTACGCCCTGGAGAAAGAGCGCCCCGACTACGTCGTGATCCTCGCCGGCGACCATATCTACAAGATGAACTACAAGGC
>JAEZAS010000145.1 GCA_023430365.1 Planctomycetota bacterium | reverse complement strand
TGAAGCAATGCGAGGGAATGCGGCCGCCGCAGGGCGTATGGTGTCACATCACGGGCACCGACCTGGTCCGCGACGGCGACGGCCAGATGTACGTGCTCGAGGACAATCTCCGTTGTCCTTCGGGCGTCTCGTACGTGCTGGAAAATCGGGAGGTGATGAAGCGGACCTTCCCGCAAGGGTTTGACGGATTTTCCATCCTGCCCGTCGAGGACTACCCCGACCGCCTGCTCGATACCTTGCAGCACATCGCTCCTGCCGGCGTGGACGATCCCAATGTCGTTGTGCTGACGCCTGGCGTGTACAACTCGGCCTACTTCGAACACTGCTTCCTGGCCAAGCAAATGGGTGTGGAGCTGGTGCAGGGGCAGGACCTGTGTGTCGTTGACGGCTATGTGCAAAAACGCACGACGCGCGGCCTGGAGCGGGTCGACGTCATCTATCGCCGTATCGACGACGATTTCCTCGATCCGCTCACCTTCCGAGGCGATTCGGCGCTCGGTGTGCCGGGCTTGATGGACGTCTATCGTGCGGGACGCGTGGCGCTGGCCAACGCGCCGGGCACGGGCATCGCCGACGATAAAGCCGTCTACGCCTATGTGCCGGAGATCATCAAGTACTACCTTGGCGAGGACATCATCCTGCCGAATGTTCCGTCCTATGTCTGCGGCGATCCGAAGCAGTGCGACTACGTGATTCAAAACATCGAGAAGCTCGTCATCAAGCCGACCAATGAATCGGGAGGTTACGGCATTCTGCTGGGGCCGCAGGCTTCACAGGCTGAGTTGGATCGCTACAAGGATCTGCTCCGCGAGAATCCACGCAACTACATCGCCCAGCCGATGCTCTCACTCTCGCGCGTGCCGACCTTGATCGAAGACCATTGCGAGGGGCGGCATGTCGATCTTCGCCCCTACATCCTCTACGGGCGAGACATTTTCGTACTGCCGGGCGGACTGACGCGGGTTGCCCTGCGGAAGGGTTCGCTGGTGGTGAATTCGTCGCAAGGCGGTGGCAGCAAGGACACGTGGGTGCTGCGAAACGGCTTCAACGGCCGGCGGCAATCCATCCAGCGGCAGGAACAATCGCTCTAAGATGTTAAGTCGCGTCGCAGATTCCATTTACTGGATGAGCCGGTACATCGAACGCGCCGAGAACGTGGCGCGGTTCATCCACGTCAATTTGAAACTCTCGCTCGACCCCTCCGGCGCTTCCGACCAGTGGGCACCGTTGATCTACATCACGGGGGACGAGGAGCAGTTTACGCAGAAGTACGGCGCCGCCGATCAGCGGTCGGTCGTCGAGTTCCTGGCGTTCGACGCGACCAATCCCAACTCGATCATCTCCTGCCTGCGCATGGCCCGCGAAAACGCCCGGATGGTGCGAGACATGATCTCGTCGGCCATGTGGGAGGAAATCAACAAGTTCTTCCTTACCGTCCGTTCGTCGGCCAGCGATCGCACGATCTACGACGCTCCGTTCGAATTCTTCAATCAGGTGATCCTGGCGAGTCACCTCGTCCAAGGCATTACCGACGCCAGCATGTCGCACAACGAAGCCTGGCATTTCCACCGGATGGGGCGGCTGCTCGAACGGGCGGACAAAACGTCGCGGCTGCTCGACGTGAAGTACTTCGTGCTGCTCCCTTCGCTGGACGATGTTGGAACGGCGATCGATACGATTCAATGGTCGGCGCTGCTCGAGTCGGCAAGCGCCTTGGAGATGTACCGCAAGCGCTACGGTCGGATCTCGCCCGACGATGTCGCGGAGTTTCTGGTCCTCGATCGCGAGTTTCCCCGGGCAATTCACTTCTGCCTGATCGAGGCGGAAAAATCCCTTGCTGCGGTCACCGGCAACACCAGCGGACGGAACTATTCGAAGGCGGAGCAGCTTTTGGGGCGGTTGCGATCCGAACTGAATTACGTCCGCATCGACGAGATCATCTCGGGCGGTCTGCATGAGTTCGTCGACCATGTGCAAGGCCAATTGAACGGCGTCGGCGAAGCCATTTACGACTGCTTCTTCGCCCCACCGCCGGCCGCGGTATTGCAGCCGCTCGGCCAGTCGCAGTGAAGGGATACGCAACAGGCGGACGATCGTTCCTCACACGTCACGACACCCGCTCACCTGGCTGATAATGGCGGATCAACCAGGGGCGCAGCTCCATTCCGCCAGGGCCCGCCGCGCGCGGTCCTGCCGATGAAACCTCTCCTGAATCGTTCCAGCTCCCTTCGCGAGCGTTTGCAACAAGGATTCGAGGCCACCTGCGAGTACGACGAAGTGCTCGACGCCGTAGGGGCTGTGCGGTCCCAGTGGGAACCGCTGCTCGCCTCGCTCGGGGAATTGGGGGACGAAGAACTGGGCCGGCGGTGGGAGCAGGCCCGGCGGATCATTCGCGAAAACGGCGTCACCTACAACGTGCACGGCGATCCGGAGGGGCTTTCGCGTCCCTGGGAGCTCGATCCGCTTCCCCTGGTGCTTCCGTCCGATGTTTGGACCAAGTTGTCCGAGGGGCTCAGCCAACGGGCGCGACTGCTGAACCTGGTGCTCGCCGACATCTACGGACCGCAGCGACTCCTGAAAGAAGGCCTGCTGCCGCCAGAACTGGTGTTTGCCAATCCGGGCTTTCTGCGTCCCTGTCACGGAGTGCAGCCGACGGGCGGTCGCTATCTCTACTTTTACGCGGCACACCTGGCGCGCGACGCGCGAGGGGATTGGGTGGTGATCGCCGACCGCGCTCGTGGCCCGACTGGGGCAGGCTACGCGATCGAAAACCGCATCGTCACGTCGCGCATGCTTCCCGAAATGTTTCGCCAGATGCAGGTGGAACGCATTGCGAGGTTCTTCCTGACGCTCCGCGAGACCCTGGAGTCGGCATCGACGCGCGACAACCCGCGCATCGTCTTGCTGAGCCCGGGGCCGACCAGCCCTACGTACTTTGAAGACGCCTACCTCGCCCGTTACCTGGGTTTTGGACTCGTGGAAGGGGGCGACTTAACGGTCCGGGATGATACCGTCTGGCTGAAGACCCTCGGCGGACTACTCAAGGTCGATGTCATCCTCCGCCGCCTGCGCGACGAAGAGTGCGATCCGCTGGAACTGCAAAGCGATTCGTTCTTCGGTGTGCCGGGGCTGACGCAGGCCGCCCGCACCGGCAATGTAGTGCTGGCCAATGCGCTGGGTTGCAGTCTGGTGGAGTCCCCGGCGCTCGTTCCTTTCCTGCCGACACTGGCCCGATCGCTCCTGGGCGAAGAGTTGCTGCTGCCGACGGTGCGAACCTGGTGGTGTGGCGACGGCGAGTCGCTGCGATATGTCGCCCAGCATCTCGACGAACTCGTTTTGAAGCCCTGTTATCCCGACGGCCGGGTGAAGCCGGTTTATGGAGCTTCGCTCTCGCGCGAGGAGCGGGCGCAGTGGCGAGACCGATTGCAGGCCTCCCCTCAAAGCTTCGTGGCTCAGGAATTGATTCCCGGTTCCACGGCGCCGCATTGGAACTCGGGCGATCCGACCCCCTGCCGGGTTGCGGTGCGGACATTCGCCGTGGCGCGGGGCGATTCGTATGACGTGATGCCGGGAGGCCTGGCGCGGGTGTCGATGTCGGCCGACGCTCCGGGTGAATCGGCGCTGGGAGGGCAGGGGAGCAAGGACGTGTGGGTACTGGCGAGCGGGCCGGTGTCGCAGGTCTCGCTGTTGCACCCGGCCGGGGCTTCGATCTCGCTCCAGCCGAGCGGCAACGATCTGCCCAGTCGCGTCGCCGACCATTTGTTCTGGCTCGGCCGGCAGGCGGAGAGGATTGAAGGGGCCGTGCGCATGACGCGCAGCATCGTCGCGCGTCTCTCGGGAGAAACCAGTCTGGCGGCGCCTGAAACCCTGGCGACCTTGCTGCGCGGCTTGGCCGACCATGGCAGGCTGACGCCAGGCACTGCGGCGGCCTCCAGCGATGTGATCGAAGAGGATATCTTCAGCTTTCTCGTCGATCCGCAGCGGCCAGGCGGCCTCCAAGCCATGCTGCAAGCCCTGCGGCGGACGGCGACCGTCGT
>JAEZAS010000182.1 GCA_023430365.1 Planctomycetota bacterium | reverse complement strand
TAGCTGAATTCGCCAGAATTCAGACGCCCCGCAAGTGGATGCCCGATTGGTCTGAATTCTGGCGAATTGAGCTACGGTGCACGGGCAGGCTGGAAGCCTTACCCTACGGGGAAACGTGCGATTTTAGCTGCTGCTCGACGTACTTGGCGAGGAGGTCGGTTTCGATGTTCACCGCGTCGCCCACCGTGCGCGAGCCGAGCGTGGTGACCGCCAGCGTGTGCGGAATCAGGGCGACGCTGAAACGCTCGGCTTCGACCTCGACGAGCGTCAGGCTGACGCCGTCGACCGCCACCGAGCCCTTCGAGGCCATTTGCCGAGTCAGTTGCGGCGGCACGCGGAAGTAGAAGAACGACCAGTCGGCCTCGTCGCGGCGCTCGTCGACCGTGCCGACGGCGTCGATGTGGCCGGTGACATAATGCCCACCGAGCCGATCGCCGGCCTTCAGGGCCCGTTCGAGGTTCACCCGGCTGCCGGCGGCCAGTCGGCCGAGATTCGTGCGGCTGAGCGTTTCGCTCCCCGCGTCGAAGCCGAGCCGATTACCCGCGATCTCGACCACGGTGAGGCAACAGCCGTTGATCGCAATGCTGTCCCCCATCCGGGCGTCGGCTGCCACGAGCGGACATTCCACGGTCAGCCGCACCCCCGGCCCACGCTGCTCGAGCGCGGCGACGGTTCCCAATTCTTCCACAAGGCCTGTAAACATCCCTTCAATGTAGCAAGGCGGCCCCGCGACGTAACCGGAGGAGGATGAGCTGAAAGCTTCCGGCAGTAGCTGGATTCGCCAGAATTCAGAGGAATCGCGAATTCGGCTGGCCGATGCGTGAAAGCGTGGCTTGGTTCGTCTGAATTCTGGCGAATTCAGCTACGCGAGCGGCCGCTTGCTATCGTGGCAGCGGCGTCGGCCAGCCGGGGCGTTCGGTCCACCGCGAGTCGACCGGGAAATCGTTCTCATACAGCGGCAGATAGCGATAATAGACTTCCAGGCAGAGCGCCGATAGCGCCGTCGAATAGACGCGCCCGCCGTAGCTCCCCCACAGCGAATCGGGGTCCCAGCTCCCCGCCGCGTCGCCGTCGCGGCGCTGCGAACGGAGCAGCTCGTGCTGGAGGGCCTTGTTCCAGCGGTCCCAATCGGAGCCTTGCCGCTGATAAACGGCCAGCGTCGCATAGTAGTAGTAATACAGGTCGGTCGGACCGCTGCCGGGAAGCTGCTCCATGATGAACCGACCACCCTCGTCCATCGCCCCCGACGAGTTCTCGATCCCCGCCAGCGTCCGGCAGACCAGCGCCTCCGCGGTCATCGTCCGCGACGGCCGTTCCCCAGGCCGATAGCTGGCCAGGCCGCGATGCCGCCCGCTCGTGACGGTGCGCAAAAATCGCGTCATGCGCACGCGCGTCTCGTCCGGAATCGGAAAACCGCCGATCTCCGCGCTCTTGAGGGCCATCACCTGCCAGCCGAACTGGCTCATGTCCCCCGCGTCGCCCGGCTGATAGCGCCAGCCGCCGGCCGCGTGTTGCGAGCGGAGCGTGTAGTCGATCGCCCGCCGCACTCCGTCCTTCAACCGCGGATCGCCCGTCATTGCGTACGCTTCGCTGAGCGCCAGCGCGGCGATGCCGTGGCAGTACATCGAGGCGAACAACTCGGCTTCCCCCTGCAAACTGCCGTTGGCCAACTGGCTGCGGAGTAGAAACTCGAGCCCATGCTGCACGTGCTCGCGATACTGGCCGTCGAGGTGCGTGTTGCCGGCGCCGAGCATCGCCAGCAGCGCCAGGCCGGTGATGCCCGTGTCGCCCCGGGCCCCCGCCCCGCCTCGGTCGTGACCGAGCAGCGCCGTTTCGCGACCCGCGCCGTAGCGATCGGCGTCCCAGCGGCCATCGGCGCTCTGATGGGCTGCCAGCCACTCGAGCGCCCCGGCGACAGCCGCCTCGGTGTTCATGTCGCCGCCGTGCTGCTCCGCGATCTTAAGCCGATCGGCTGCCACGCGCGCCGTGAACAAATTGGGCATGGCCTGGCCATCGCCCGTGCGGCGGGGTGCTGCGGGAGCGCTAACAGCCACGCTCGGCTGGGCGGTGGCTACGATTCCCATCCCCGGCATCGGAAAGTTGCTCGGCGCATTCGGCACGGCCGGATCGTGTCGCTCGTCGACGGGCTGATCCTGCGGCTGATCCGGAGGGCTGGCGGCCAGTTCTTCCGGCGCAGCTTCGGAGAGTGGTTCTGGCGCCGCGGCTTCCGCGGTCGCTTCTGGCTCCATGCGTTCCGGCTCGGGCACGTCAGCGATCGACGCGGCCAGCGCTTCAAGATCGCTCTCCACCGCTTCGAGCTCGGCGGCCTGTTCCGCTTCCGTCGGCTCCGGCTCCGCGGGTGGGGGAGCTTCCAGCAGCGGAGGCGCCGTGCTGCCGGGAGGCGAAGCCAGGTCTGCGGCAGCCAAGGCGGCTTCGTCGGGCATTCCCTCGGTCCCCATCGCCGCCAACTCGGCCAGATCTTCGGGCGGAATGGAATCGGCGTCGGGATCGAACCAGGGCGAGGCGTCTTCGTCGTCGCCCGTGTTCACCAGCCGAACTTCAAAGACCTCCGAATCCGGGTTGCCCGGCACGGCGTAGAACACCTGCGTGGCATAGGCGTAGATCAGCAGCAGCAGATGGGCAAAGACCGACAGGCCGACGCACTTGGCCAGCGGCTGGGCCTGTCCCCAGCGGGTCCACATCAGGACCCCCAGCGTCAGCGTCAGCAGGCCGCAGCCGGCAAGCAGCACGACCGCCAGCGTCTGGTTCGGCGCTGAGGCGCTGGCGAGGATGAAGGCTGCTCCGGTCACTCGGCTACCGCTGTTTCGTGGCGACGCGCACCGAAATGCCCATATCGGAGATGCCCGCGTCGCGGCAGGCAGTCAACACCGATGCTACGTTCTGCAGCGGGCCGTCCGCGTCTCCCCGCACGACCACGCTTTGGTTGGCGGAGCGTCCGCGCCAGACCGACAACTCGCTCTGCAACTGGTCGAGCGAAACGAGCTGCTTGTCCAGTTCGATTCGACCATCGCGATAGACGTTGATGATCCGCTTTTCGGGCGCATCAGGCAGATTGGCCGAGTTGGCGACGGTGGGAACGGAAAGATCGATCTTCTTCTCCATCTCGGTGAACTTCGTCCCCACCATGAAGAAGATGATGAGCTGAAAGACGATGTCGACCATCGGCGTCAGGTTGATCGACGGCATGTCGTCTTCGTGCATTTTCAGCGGCATCGCAACTCCCTCCCCTTCCCTCTCGCCGAGCGTGACCTGCCTCGATGAGCGCTATCGTCTTGGCGAGCGTGTCCGTCTCGGCGAGCGTCTTTGTCCCGGCGAGCGTGACGCGTAAGCGTCACGGTAAATCCCCACCGACGCCCGCCCACCGCTAGGCCGCCTTGCTGCGACGAGAACTCTTGCTTTCGGCGATCGCTTCGGCCGAGATCACCTCCACGATCTGCTGCCCGAGGGCGTCGATCTCCATGATCAACCGGTCGACGCGCCCGATGAAATACAGGTAGGCGATCAGCGCCGGAATGGCCACGCTCATGCCAGCCGCGGTCGTGAGCAGCGCCTGGGCAATGCCGCCCGCCAGCATTTCGCGCTGCCCTTCGCCGCCCGCCGCGAGGCCGTTGAACGACATGATCATGCCGACCACCGTTCCCAGCAGCCCCAACAGCGGCCCGACTTGGGCAATGCCGTTGAGCAACCGCAAGTAGCGGCGCAAGTGATTGGTGATTCGTTCGCCCGAGTCGAGGATCGCTTGCTCGACCTCGACCGACGTCTTGCCCCACTTCTTCACCGCTGCGGCAAACACCTGAGCCACGGGGCTGCCGTTCTCCTCGCACAGTTCGAGCGCCTTCTCGCGATCGAGCTGCCCTTCCTTGAGCTGGGCGATGAATCGCTTGACGAACGGGCCAGGAATCACCCGCCCCTTGCGCAGGGCGATGATCCGCTCAAAGATGAAGACGGTCAGAATGAACGAGCAGAGCGCGATGGGATACATCAGCGGCCCGCCGTCGTGAATCACGTGCAGCAGGTTCTTCGTGGCAATTTTGCCTTCACCCGCAGCCGCCTCCGCCACCGACGACTGTGCACTCGCCGTGGCCACGCCGATAGCGACCAGCGCAATCGCAGCCCCAGCCTGCTGAACCCGCAGCGCGGCTTCGCCGCCTAAACGTCCCTGCCCCAAGCACATGCGGCTGTTCCTTCCCTGGAACTTGCATGACAAACAGCCGATGCGTATCTCGGCTGGCGGTCCGGTCGGCGCGCAGTGGTCCGACAAGACTTCGCATGGAGGTTATCGGCGGCGAGAACTTGAGAGGTTGAGGAAAACTATTCGCACCGCACGGCGACATCAGCCGGCGGATCACATCCGCCGGAAAGTCCTCGAGTTGACGTAGCTACTGAAGGCAGACGCAGCTACCAAAAATCTGCCCCATTCGCCGAACGCGAATGGGGCGTTTTCTTGCGGGGCTTCCGGCGGATGTGATCCGCCGGCTATGAACCCAATCTGGCCTACTTCAACTCTTTGATCTTCAGGTTGCGGAACTCGACCGGTGTGCCGTGGCCGCAGAAGGCGATGTAGCCCTTCTCGTTCTTCAGCCCCGGATGGTTCTTGCCATCGAGGGTCTTCGGGGTGCTCGCTTCGTCGAGGTCGCCTTCCACAATCGTCACGCCGTTCAGGACAACCTTGACCTTCCGGCCGTTGACGGTGATCTCTTCGGTGTTCCACTCGCCGACCGGCTTCAGGTGACCGCGCTTGGCGGCGATGATGCCGTAGACCGAACCGTGGCGTTGCCAATCCTTGATTCCCTTGTACTTGTCCGACGAATCGTCGAGCACTTGGACTTCCATACCCACGTAGGCGGGATCGCCCTGCATCGGGGTGCGGATGCCGATGCCGTTGTTGGCCCCTTCGGTCAGCTTGAACTCGAAGCGGAGGACGAAATCGCTGTACTCCTTCTCGGTGTATAGGTTGCCGCCGCCACCGGCGGGATCGCAAACGATCGAACCGTCCTTGACCACGTATCCCTTCTTATTTCCCTGCCAGCCGTCGAGCGTCTTGCCATCGAACAACGAGACAAAGCCTTCGTCCGAGCTGTTGGCTTTGGCGGCGTCATCAGCGAGCGTCACGGTGGCGGCAAAGCAGACGGCCAGGCAAGCGACAAACGATCCAATCAAGCGCGACATGCGAATACCTCAAGGTGCGGTAGGAACTGAAATGCGGGCTGTAACGGGCAGGTTCGCATTCTAGGCAGCCGAATTGCCCGACTCAATCAGCAGTCCCCGCAGTTTTCGCTCCCCCAAGTTCCACGAAACCCTAGATGCGGCAACGGCTTGCCACGTCGGTTTTGCTTGACCGGCCTTTTCACCGCTGGTAGCATCCAAATACGGAACTAGTTGCCGGTTCGACGCTTCCCTGCCTCCCGCTCGGGGAACGATCCAACCGGTTGCTTCGCTCGCCCCGCAGCTTCTCTACCCGGGCGTCGGAAACGAATGATGGCTCAGCCAACAACGGCTAGTGCAGTTAAGCGACCGCTTGCGCTGGCGCTCTGCCTGAGCATGGCCCTGAGCTTCCCCAGCCGCGTCCAGGCCGTCTCTCCGGAATCGCCGGAGGTGCGCGCCACGGTCGACAAGGCGCTGAAGTTTTTGGAGACCAACGGCGACGCTCGCTTAGGGGGCGAGTGCCTGGTGGCGCTGGCGTTTCTGAAAAACGACCGCGACCTGAAACACCCGAAGATCCGCGCCGCCATCGAGCTGTGCCAGAAGGCCGACGTCGCCAGTCAGGCCAGCGTCGACAACTACAGCCTCGGTTGTGCCCTGTTTTTTCTCTGCGAAGCCGACCTCCAAGGCCAGCGGCAAACGATTCAGCGCTATGTCGACGCCCTGCTGAAACGGCAAAAAGCCAACGGCGGCTGGGGCTACCACGAGGGATCGCACGTCGGCACCGGCGACAACTCGCAGACCCAATATGCCGTGCTCGGCCTCTGGATGGCTCACCGCAGCGGCTTCGATATTCCGTTGCAGGCGATCGAGCGGGTTACCAACTACCTGATGCGGGTGCAGGACCCGTCCGGCGGCTGGGGTTATCAAGGGGTCGATCCCAACAGCTTCAACCGTGTCAATCAGGATCAGGTGACGAACTCCCGCACCGCGGCAGGGCTCGGTTCGCTGTACATCCTGGGAGACCTCATCGTCATTCCGGGTCGCGGCGACCAGGACCAGGAAGAGAAGAAGAAGAAACTCCCGCCCGCGCTCGTGGCCGTGGAAAAAGAGGAAGCCAGCGCCACGCGGCGACGTTCGTCGATCGATACGGCGACTTATCGCCGCGTCATCGCCGACGGCAACCGCTGGTTTGACAAGAATCTCGCCATCCCGGCCCCGGAGTACAACTACTACTTCATGTACGGCTACGAGCGCTATCGCGCCTATCGCGAGTTGTACGAGTTGAACTTTCCCGAGGAGCCGGAGTGGTACACGAAGGGCTTTGAGTACCTTCAGAAGACCCAGCAACCCGACGGCAGTTGGCGCGATGGATCGTCCGACGGCGCCGCGGTGAACACGGCCTTTAGCGTGTTGTTTCTTTCGCGGAGTTCCCGCAAGTCGATTGCGAACAACGTCGTCGATCTGGGAAGCGGCGTTCTCCGCGGCGGGCTCGGCCTGCCGCTCAACACGGCTGACATCCGCGAAGTGAACGGCCGGCTGGTCGACACTCCGCTGTCGGGCTCGGTGGACGAACTACTGAGCCTGGTCGACGAGGAAAACAATCCGGAACTCGCCGCCCTGGCCGACTCGTCGCAGGCGATTCGCCTCGATCCCGAGATCAAGAAACGCTCGGGCCAACTGGCTCGCTTGCGGGCGCTCGTTCGCGCCGAATCTCCCGACGCCCGGCTCGTTGCGGTCCGCACGCTCGGAACCGCCCGCGATTTGGACAATGTCCCTCCCTTGCTGTACGCCCTCAGCGATCCCGAGTTCCGCGTGGTGCTCGAAGCCGACAAGTGGCTCCGGTTCGTCAGCCGACGGATCGACGGCGTGGGACTCGAACCGGGCGCCACGCGCGAGCAAATCAAGCAAGCACAGCGCGCTTGGACCGACTGGTATCTCTCCATTCGCCCCGACGCCGAACTCCTCGAATAGCGCGCTAAAGCATCTTTCTGCATGACGAACGTTTCACCCCGGACCAGCGACGCACCGCATTCCGCCAAGAGCGAGTTGAGCGTCTCGCGCTACGATCAGGTGTCGGGCCTGCTCCTGGCCGTGATCCTGCTGCTGGGTGTGATCACGGCGCTCATGTTCCTCGTCTGGCTGTCGTCCCGCCTGGTGGTCCGGCGAGCGCCCCCGGCGCTGCAGATCCTGGAAGACGTCGGCGGCGGTGGCCGCGGCGATACGCTCGCGCCCGGAGAACAATTCGACTTCGAAGAACCGATCGAGCAGATCGCAGCCGATCAGCCGCCGGTGGAATCGACGCTGGAATCGATTTCGACCATCGTCACGCAAACCCAGGAATTGAGCCTCGCGGAACAGACCGGTGGCCAAGGGAGCGGTCAGGGATCGGGTATGGGAGACGGCCGCGGAACCGGCCCTGGCGGACCAGGCACGTCGGACGGCATTCCGGCGTGGGAACGCTGGGAGATCCGGATGTCGGCGGCCAATCTGGACACTTACGCGCGGCAACTCGATTTCTTCGGCGTGGAACTGGGCGTGGCGGGGGGCGGCGATCCGAGCGTGCGGTACATCTCGAACCTCGCGAATGCGAAGCCCACGGTGCGCGTAGGCGACCCGCGCGACGAAAAGCGATTGAGGTTTTTGCACCGCAGCGGTCAGTTGCGCGACGCTGACCGAACGCTGGCCACTAAAGCGGGAGTCGATCCGACCGGGAAAGTGGTCTTTCAGTTCTATACCCCCGCGACGTATCAGACGCTCCTGACCCTTGAGAACGCGAAAATGGGGTCGCGGCGGATCATCGAGGTGCGCAAGACGGTTTTCGGAGTGCGAGAGGAAAACGGGCGCTACGAGTTCTTCGTGATCTCGCAGGAGTACCGGGACGGAACGGCTTCGTGACCTGGGAAGCCGACGGCCGGCGAGCGGCTGACCTGTCGGGGCATCGGCGACCAAGTAGAATGGATAGTTCGGCTCGCAGGCAGGTGGCTGGGCAGGGTTCCGACCCCGCCGGTGAAGCCGACGAGCGCAGGGATTGAGAGGAACGGGAATGTCGGCGCTGAAAGTCCTCGACCTGGCCAGGCAGCAAGGTTTGCTCGACGAGCAGGCCGCCGATGAGCTGCGCTCGCAGATCGCCCTCTCCCCTCGTTCCGTGTCCGCCAGCGAAGTCGTCAACCTGCTGCTCGAGCAGGGACATCTCACCCAGTTCCAGGCAAAGCGTCTGCTCGAAACGGCCACCGGAGGCGCCCGACCGATGGGAGAGGATCTGCTCGCCCCAGCGCCTGCGCCACCCGTGGCTGGTGGGAACGACGAGGACGATGACGATGTGGTGATGCTCGAAGCGGTGGAACCAACGGCTCCGCCGCCGACACCCGCTCCGCCTCCGCCGAGTCCGCCGCCGCCCAGCAAGCAGCCACTGAGCAAAGCTCCAACGAATCCGCCGCCGGCTCCGAAACCGACGCCTCCCGCCGCGCCCCCGGCGAAAAAGCAGCCGTCCAAACCAACTCCGCCTGCGGTCACGGCGCCAATGGAGTTCGCCGATCCGAGCACCGAACTCGAGCCGATCGGTGAGCTGCGCCCGATCACGCCGCTGCGTCCCATCGGTGGCATGAAGCCGCTCCAACCGCTCGAGCCAATCGGTCCCAGCGAAGGATTGCAACCGCTCGGAACGCTCGAACCCATCGGCATGCTGCAGCCGATCGGCCCCGCTCAGCCCTCGTCCCCCGCCGGCGGAGACGACCTGTTCAGCGATCCGCTGCTCGGCGCCGCGGGGCTGACGCCGCTCGATCCACTCACTGGACAGAATCCCGCCGCTCCCCAGCAAGCCCAGCCTCGCCGTGCGAAACGCAATCAATGGGATTCGCCGCTGCTACTCATCGGCGGTGGCGTGCTCGGTGCGATCCTGCTTGCCTTTGCGCTGTTGTACCTGTCGCTCACGCGCGGTTCGGCCGCCGAAGTGCTCGCCAAAGCGGATCAGGAATACGACCAGGGCGCGTATGCCAATGCGATCGCGGCCTACGACACGTTTCTGAAAAAATATCCCGAGGACGAAAACGCCAGCCTGGCGCGCGTCCGCCGCGGCATGGCGCAGATTCGCTCGGTCAGCGACGGCGGCAAGGACCCGGCGGCGGGGCTCAAGCGAGCGCAGGAAGTGCTGCCGCAGATCGAGAGCGAGGCGCGATTCAGCGACGCGCGCGTTGAGCTGGCCCAAATCCTCCCCGGAATCGCCGATGGTTTTGCCCAGCAGGCTCAAGACTCCCAGGACAGCGATCGGCGTGCACAGTTGGTCCAGTCGACCGAAGAGGCGATGGCCTTGGTGACCAACCCTGCCTACATCCCCGCGTCGCTCCGCAAGGACATCGAGGGGCGAATCACCTCGATCGTCGACAAGCTCAAGCTCGCCCGCCGCAGCATCGACCAGGACCAGGAACTACAGGCCGCCCTGGAGAAGATGAACGCCGCCACCGAGGCGGGAAAGGTCGCCGACGGCTATCAAGTGCGCAAGACCCTGCTGCGCGCCTATCCCCAGCTTTCCGTAAACGCCAGCCTTACGGCCGCCACGCTCGCCATCGCCCAGCGGGAACGCGAATTGGTCGAAGTCACCCGTCCCAACACTCCGGCGATCGCCGAGGAAACACCGCCCCCCGGCTTTCGCGTCGTACTCGCCAATCGCACCTGCCAGGCGTCTCCTGCCGCCGCCGGCGAGCGAGCATTTTTTCTGCTCGAAGGAGCCGTGTATGCCTTGGAGGTGCGCTCCGGCAAAGTCGCGTGGCGACGGTTCGTCGGCCTCGAGACGCTCCAGCAGCCGGTCCCTCTAAGCAACAGCGCCGATGCCGATGTCCTGGTGACCGACGCTCGCAGCCACTCCCTGCTTCGCCTGCATGGACCGAGCGGAAAGCTCGTCTGGCGACAACAACTCGACGAGCCGTTCTTTGCGCCACTCGTTTCCGAGCAAACCGTCTTTACGACGACCGCCAGCGGGCGGCTCCTCGCGCTGAACCTCGAGAGCGGCGAAGTCACCACGCAGGCCCAGTTGCCGCAGCGAGCGACCGTCGCCGCCTGCCTGGAGCCCAAGCAGGGCCGGCTCTACCAGTTGGGCGAGCATTCGACGGTCTTCGTCTTCGACGCCAGGACGTTGGAATGCGTCGAAACGTTTTACCTCGGACACACTCCGGGCGCGATCCTCGCCTCTCCGGTCGTCGTTCTCGAACACCTGCTCATCCCGCAGTCTCCGAGCGACGCCTACTCACTGCTGCACGTACTCAAGCTATCGAAAGAGAACAAGCTCGCTGAGGTCGTGAGCCCCTTTCGGCTGAAGGGGCGGACCACGGCGCCGCTGAGCACGAGCGGTCGCCGGGCGGTGGTGGTGACCGATCTCGGTCAGATTTCGGTCTTCGAAGTCGATCCAGGGGCCGAGAAACAATCAGTCCGCGAGCTGGCCCGCGTTGCCGCCACCGATAGCGAGCGCACCAGCTATTCGGCGGTCGTCGAAGGCAATCGGCTGTGGGTCGCCGGCCGGCGCTGCACGATGTACGAGATCCAAAGCTCGGTGCAGCAGCTTTCGCGCGGCTGGTCAGTCCATCAAGACGACTTGTTCGTAGGTCCCCTGCAGGTGCGCGGCCCGACCTTGCTGCACACCCGTCGCCGGCCGGGCTCGCCCGAGATTATTGTCGAAGCCTGCAAGGCCGCCGATGGCAGCGGGCACTGGCGCACGACGCTCGGCGCTCCGATCGTTGTCGCTGCGGCCAGCGATGCCCGCGCGCAAGTGGTCGCAGTGACGTCGCCCGGCCATGTCTTCGAAGTCCCGCGCGATTCCCTCTCGGCGGGCACGATGGACCAGCCGACCGCCAGCCCACCGATGGGCAGCGGCAACTGGAATCTCCAAGACGCCACATCCCTGGGCGAGGGCCGCTGGCTCCTTTCGAATTTGTCCGCGGGTCCTCAAGCCCTGCTGTACGACGTGACCGCCGCCGACAACCGCGTCCGCTGGCTGGAGATTCCCGGCACTCGCGAAGCAACCGCTCCGCCGACCTTCTTCCATGGCGGCATCCTGACGCCGCTCCGCTCCGGACGGGTACTGCTGCTCTCTCCTGAGACGGGCCGCGAGCGAATGCTTCCCTTCCAGCCCACATTGGAAGCAGGCGTCGCCCTGCCGTGGACTCATGCGACCTCGCTGCCCCCCGACGGTTCGACGGCCGCCATCAGCGACGGCCTGACACGGCTGTTCCGCATTGGCGTAAAAGACCAACCGCAGCCTCATCTGGCGGCCGTGGCGGAAGGCCCGACGGCTGGGCCCACCGAACGTCCCCTCGCCGCCGCTGGCGACACGATCTACGCAGTCCATAACGGCAGCACCGGCCAAACGCTCGCCGCTTACAACCTGGAAAACCTGGCCCGCGGAACCACCTGGCCGCTGACCGGTCGCTGCAAGCTCGGGCCGGTGGCGGTCGGCGACCGTGTCTACGTGGCCGACGAGGAGTCGCTCTATTGCCTCAGCCAGGGACAGCAACTCGCCTGGAAGTCGCCGCTCGAAGGCCGCTCGCTGGCCTGCCCGCCGCTACTGAAGGACGGCAATCTGATTCTCGTCCATCGCAGCGGAACGCTGACTCGCCTGGCAGCCGATAGCGGCGAAACCATCGCGTCAGCCGAAGTCGGCGAACCGCTCGGCCCGGCGGCTTGGGTCCTCGGGCAGCGATTGCTCGTCGGCGGAGCGGATGGTGTCTTGCACCTGGTCAATCTGCCGAGAAAGCCCTGACGCCACCGCATGACTACTGCCCGCGTCAAAGCGAATCGTCTCGGCCTCGCATGGCTGCCGCCTCTTCTGGCCGCTGCCCTGCTCGCGGCCAGCGGGAGCCTTGCGCTCGGTCAGGACGCATCATCGTCGCTCCTGAACCAGGACCCCTTCGATCAAATCACGCTCGATGCGGCCAACGACAATGCCGTGATCAAGGTCGCCACGATCCGCTTTCCCGGCCGCAAAGTGCCGGAGAAACCGAAATCGACCGACAAGCTCACCGTCAAGCTCCTCGATACGGGGCGCGACTATGAAGTGATGTGGCGACATATCGCCAAGGTCGAGCTCTTTGAGGATTTGCTCCTGGCCGAAATGCGCCGGCTCACCGCGGCGGGCAATTTCGACGAGGCCTTCGAGTATCTGCTGCATCTGCGGACCAACTATCCCCAGACGGCCGGACTGGAAGAGGCTCACAACGCCTTCCTGTATCAATCCGCCGGCAGCGCCTTTCGCCAGGGCAACTACGCCGAAGCCCTCGGGCTGCTCGAAGAGCTCCATCGTCGCGCTCCCCGCTTCCAGCCGTCGGCAACCGGGCCCACGCTCGTGCAGGTTCTCGGCAGCTCGGCCGATCGCTTGATCGGGCAGTATGTCGCCAAGGAGGACTACGGCTCCGCGAGGACGCTGCTGGAGCGCCTGACGAAAAAGTACGGGGCGACCAATGAGCCCTTCGCCGTGAAGTGGCGCGAGCAGCTCGCCGAAGCCGCCGCCCGCCAACGCGACGCCGCCCGCGAGGCCCTCGAGCGGGAGGATTTCGTAGCCGCGTACGACGCCTTCGCACAAATGCGCGAGATTTGGCCCAAGGTCGAGGGCGGACCCGAATTGGCAGCCGAAATGGCCGAGCGCTACCCGCTGGTTCAGGTCGGCGTGCTTTCGTCAGCCCAACAGGCCGAAAGCCGGAGCCTGGCCGACCCAGCCGCCCGCCGCATCGGCCGCCTCGTGCAGCGTCCCTTGTTTCAGTACCAAGGCATGGGGCCCGAAGGTGGCGAATATACCTGCCCCTTCGGCGAAACAGAGCTCAGCGACGACAACTTGCAGCTGACGTTTCGCCTGCGTCCTTCAACTTCGTCGAATCCCGCTGCAAACGGTTCCGGCGCCGCCCAGGAGGAAGCGTCCTCGCTAAACGCGTATCGGCTGTCCGAACTCCTTCTACCCGGCGCCGCCGCTTCCACCCCAGAGTCTGGCCGGGATCTCCGCGGACTCATCAAATCGGTCGACGTGAGCAACGTCTGGCAGTTGTCGGTCAACTTTCGTCGGAGCCACGTGCTCCCCCAGGCGGCGATCCAAAACGCACTGGGGGTACCGCCCGACAATCCGCTCTTCGCCG
>JAEZAS010000162.1 GCA_023430365.1 Planctomycetota bacterium | reverse complement strand
GAACGGTGCTCGCCCTACGCGGCGACAGCTCCGTCACCGCGCTCAGCAAGTCCATCGAGTGGACCACCTGGGTAGCCTTGAACGGCACCGGCGACGGCGCCACCGTCAACGAGTAGCAGCAGCGCCCTCTTCTGCCATCCGCATCCGCGTAACGCTCCCTTATTTCGTGCTTTCTTGTTTTCGTGATCTCTCTGCTTGGAATCACGATTGTTTGGATCACGAAGCACGAAAACACGAAAGGATACGGCAGGCATTGGGAGGTTGTCGGGTTAGTCGTGACCTACGATCGGTCTACTGCCGCTTTCAGTTTTTCAAGGGAGGCGATGTGGCGCTGGATGATCGGCAGTCCCTCTTCGAGGACCGGTTGCAGGTCGGGCGAGGCGTGTTTGCGGAAGACGGTGGCCTGATCGAAGAGGGCGTAGTGGGCGTGCAGCTGGTCGCCGAGGAAGCATTTGTCGAGATCCATTCCTTCGCGGCGATCGGAAACCGCCTTGAATGTGGCGAGGCACTGGTCGGCCAATTCGTGCTGCACCTGGATCAGCGGAGCGGCGCCCAGCGGCAGCGGCGCGGTGCCGACGGTCAGTTGGCTTGCCAGTGGCGAGGCTCGTCCGTCAGCCGTTTGTGCCCCGGCGGCCGAAGGATAGGTGAAACCGATTTCCTTCAGCCGGGCCTGGATGGTCTGATGCTCGTCTAGTTCCTCCTGAGCGAAGCTGCGGGCCTCTTGCGACTGCAAGCGCTTGAGCGCGAGTTGGCACTTGCCGATTTGCTTGCGCCCCTCGATCAGCAGTTGTGCGGCGAGCAGCGGATCGGGATTGGCGGCCGCGGGACCGGTGACGCCGGGTGGCTGACGATTCTGGGCCCAAGCGACCGAAGCAAGTATAGCCGAGGCGGGCAGCGCGACCGCGCTCCAGCCGACGAACGCCCGACGGGAGACATCCACGGTAAGACTCCTGTTTGAATGGGCAGCTTCCTTCGCCGCTAAGGCGGCGAGCGGGAAACTCCAATCGGCGGACCGGGGGCAAACGGGAGTCGGTGCAATCAGAGGTTCAGGGAGCTCCTAGCTCTAAATCGCGGGCGAGGGATTTCGACCCAATCGTGTATAATGCCGGGCGACTGGGTTGGACGCTCGGACTGCTGCCAGGGTCCGCTGTCCCCTGTCGCATCGAAGTCGCCGGGGCAATTGGTGCGGACGACGATGAAGTCGGGAACAGATCGTCTGAATCCCTAGCCGAAAGATGTGTTGTGAAACGAAGAAAGCGTTTTCCGATTTAGGGCGAGGGCCGGAGAGGTAAGTCGATACAACCTTTCGACCACCACCCCCTCGCCAGAGGTATTGTTAAAATCTGAACGTAGTTTTCTACAACTGTCTATTTATTATCGCCTTATGAAATTCACGGACGGCGCCCAGCACTAGTAAAACAACCGATGCGCCAAACCGGCGGGCGGCGGCGCGGGACTTAGAACGAAGGGAATTGGCGTAAGTGATTCAGGCGGCGGAGATCGAAGGGTTGTTGAAGGGAGCGCTCGACCGCGAGGTTTGGGTCGTCACGGCGGCGGCTGGGGCTCGTCGGGGAGCCCTGACGGCGACCTGGGTCTCGCCGGTCTCGGTCGATCCGGACCGGCCAATGCTGCTGGCTGGGCTCGCTCCCAATCACTTCACCGCGGGACTGGTCCGGGAGTGTGGGTCGTTCGTCGCTCACCTGCTCCGCCCCGAGCAAGCGGAACTGGCGTTTCGGATGGCGTCGTGCTCCGGGCGGCAGGGAGACAAGCTGGCCGGTCTGGACGTTCAAACGGGGTCGACCGGCAGCCCGGTGTTGCGGGACTGCGCCGCCTGGTTTGAGTGCCGAGTCATGGGAATGTATAACGCCGGCGACCGGCTGTTTTTCTGGGCCGACATTGTGGCAGCGGAGCGGATGGCGGAGGGCCCGGTGTTGCGCGAGCAGGCCTTTTTCGGTCAACTAACAGGCGAGCAGAAGCAGCGGCTGAGACAGGACTTGCAGAGCGACCTGGCGATCCAGCGGCCGCTGCACCAGCAGTGGCGCGAAATGGCCAGCCGCGGTACATCGATTGCTTCTGTGAACCAGTGACGAATTGGCGTGTCAGTTTGGTAGACGACGCTCTCGGTAGAATGACCAATGACCAATTGCGGGGGTCGAAGCGGCTATCGCCTCTTTGGTCATACATAATTACGGGCAGGCTTGAAGCCTACCCTACGAAGGTTGATGCAAACACAATCGATGGTAGGCGCTCCGGGCGGAGCGCAGGTTTTGATTTCCAGTTCACCCGTATCTTCCCTTTCGAGGTATCCAGCCAAAGTGCAAGAACGAGTACCCGGCGTAGCGAGCGAGAAGGCGGTTCTCGTTCGCGTGATCCTTCCCGACCAGTTTGTGGGCGAAGAGCCGCTCGACGAGCTTGCTGGCCTCGCCAAGACGGCGGGAGCCAAAGTGGTCGGCAGCCTCATCCAGCGACGGGAAAAGCCCGACTCGAAGACTTATCTCGGCAAAGGCAAGGTCGAGGAAGTCAAAAACGTCGTCGAGCACCACGACGCCGATGTGGTGATCTTTGACAACGACTTGAACCCAGCCCAGACACGCAATCTGGAGCAGGCTTTCAAGGTCAAGGTGCTCGATCGCACGGAGCTGATTCTCGATATCTTCGCGAGCAACGCGCAGACCTACGAAAGCCGCCTGGCCGTCGAGCTGGCGCAGCTCGAGTACTCGCTGCCGCGATTGAAGCGGATGTGGACCCACCTGTCGCGCATCAAGGCCGGCATCGGCATGCGTGGTCCGGGTGAAAAGCAGCTCGAAGTCGACCGCCGACTGGTCGAAAAGCGGATTCACGACCTGAAAACGGAGCTCCACGGCGTCGAACGACGCAAGGAGCGACTGGTCGCTTCGCGCGCCGATCGGCTGACGGTCTCGCTCGTCGGTTACACCAACGCCGGTAAGAGCACGCTGATGAACTACCTGACCGGCGCGGGAGTGCTGGCCCAGGACAAGCTGTTCGCGACGCTCGACACGCGTACCCGCCGCTGGCAATTGCCCAGCTGGGGGCCGGTGCTGCTGAGCGATACGGTCGGTTTCATCCGCGATTTGCCGCACGCCTTGGTGGCAAGCTTCAAGGCGACGCTCGAAGAAGCCCGGCAAGCGGACCTGCTGCTGCACGTGGCCGACGCTTCGAACCCCGATGTGCTCGAGCAAATCAGCGCGGTGTACACCGTGCTGCAAGAGCTTGGCATCGAGGAGAAGGGAACGGTGCTCGTGCTGAACAAGATCGACCGACTTGCCGATCGCGGCTTGCTCGGTGCGATCATGAAGCGGTATCCGAATGCCCTGCCGATCAGCGCCGCAACGGGCGAAGGGATCGAAGAACTGCACCAGAAGGTGAGCGAAGCGCTGAGCCGCTCGTTTGCCGAGCTGGATGTGGAGTTCGACGCTTCGAACGGAAAGCTGCTCGCGTTCCTCGCGGCTCACGCCGAGATTCTCGGCCGGGAGTACAACGGCGATCGCGTGACGGTGCACTGCCGGATTCCGCAGCGGCATCTGGGCGGCCTGCGTCACGAAGGAACGATCGTCCGGCCGCGGAACGCTCCGATCGTGATGCCGCAGGAAGACCTGCCAGCGTTTGAAGGAGCGGAATCGATCGCCATTGAAGATGTGGCCTAAGCATGCGTCGGGATCTCGCCGGTTTGCGGGTAATTGTGACCGGCGCGTCGAGCGGCATCGGCTATGAGCTGGCGCTGCGCCTCGTGGAGCGGGGCGCCCGCGTCGTGGCAATGGCGCGGCGGAAGGATCGGCTGAAGCAACTGGGCGAAGCCGTGGGGCCCGATCGGCTGCAATGGATTGCGGGCGATGTGACCGACGCCGCGGTTCGTCAGGAGGCAATCGAGCTCTGTCGATCATCCTGGGGCGGGCTCGATGTGCTCATCAACAACGCCGGTGTGGGCGGCCACGGATCGTTCGCCGCGGCCGACCAGGAGCGGTTGCGAAAGATCATGGAGGTCAATTTCTTCGCGCCTGCCGAGTTCATCCGGCAGGCGTTGCCGCTGCTGCGAGCCGGCAAAACGCCGCTGATCGTGAACGTCGGCTCGGTGCTGGGGCATCGGGCGGCGCCGGGCAAGAGCGAGTACTCGGCGAGCAAGTTTGCGATGCATGGGCTGAGCGACGCCCTGCGGATTGAGCTTGGTCGGGAAGGGATCGACGTGTTGCTGGTGAGCCCGAGCACGACGAGCACGGAGTTTTTCGACGTGGCGATGCCCACGACGGCGGACGGTGGCGCGGAGGCGCACCGGATGAAGCGGCAGCGGACGTTCGGCGTGATGACGCCGGCGGCGGTGGCTGAGCGGATTATCCGCGCGATCCAGAAGGGAAAGCGCGAGATCATTCTGTCGCCGGGCGGCAAAGCGCTGGTCTGGCTCGACCGACTCTGCCCGCCATTGGCGGAATGGATTCTGACGAAGTTTGCGTGAGAGCCGTCTTCTTCAGCCGGCGGATCACATCCGCCGGAAATTCCTCGCGAGGATGTAGCGACGTCGCGTGCGGGGTGTGGGTAACCAGTCACTCAGAATATCAGGCCGCTCGTGCGG
>JAEZAS010000150.1 GCA_023430365.1 Planctomycetota bacterium | reverse complement strand
GTATTAATCCACGGACCGTTACGTAGCTGAATTCGCCAGAATTCAGACGCCCCGCAGAGATTGGTCTGAATTCTGGCGAATTCAGCTACGCACACCGCTACCTCCCGCACACCGCGTTTTATCTCCTGGAGAATATCGAATGAGCAGATTCTCGCGCCTTGGTCGCCATGTGCTGGCGATCTCCGCTCTGGCCGTGCTGGGCGTTTGTGCGCCGGCGGCCCGTGCCGCTGACAAGACGCCCGAGCAGTTGATGACCGAAGCCCACGAGGGCCGGGCGGTGTGGACCGACTTCCACGGCTTCACGGCCGACATCATCGCCACGGTCGACGGCAAGTCGACGAAGGGGACGCTCGATGTGAGCCCCGAGGGCGCGCTGGAACTGAAACTGAGCGATCCCAGCGGGATGGAGTGGGTTGAGCGGACGCTGCAATCGACGGTCAGCCATCGGTTGTCGGATGACGGGGCGATCACCAACGTCGAATTCGCCGACGAAGACCGCAACCATCCGATGGGCCCGCTGCTCAAGTCGAAAGATCCCGCCGACAAGAGCCTGTGGCGCGTGAAGGGGGACGTGCTGACCGAGGTGCATCGCAACCACGGCAAGACGCGGTTCATTATCAGCGTGGGCGAAGTCAGCCGGACCGCGGAAGGGAAGCACCTGCCGCATAGCTTCGTCGTCACCACCTGGGACAACGAAACCGGCGCCATCACCAAGGCCCGGCAGGTTCAGAACGAGTGGAAGCGGTTTGGCCGCCTCGATCTGCCGGTTCGGCTGGTCGGCATGAACGCCACGAGCGACGGCAAGCGGCAGGTCGAAGAGATCCGGCTGAGCAACCACGTCGTGAAGGCTCCGAGGGTCGGTACGGTGAGCATTCAGGAACTGGCTCCGCACAAACTGACGATCACCAGCTTCGGCGCGGCGATCGCCGACGGCTATCTCTACACCTACGGCGGCCATCTCGGCTCGCCCCACAACTACTCCTACGAGGAACAGTCGGGCCAATTGCTGCGGCTGAACCTGGCGAAGCCCGATTCGTGGGAAGTCGTAAGCGCAGGCCCGCATCGGACGGGGCTCGGTCTTGTCGCCTACAACGGCAAGCTCTACCGCATCGGTGGTTGGGAATCGAAGAACAAAAAGGGGGAGGAGTGGAACCTGTTCTCGCAGTCGGACTTCGCTCGCTTCGATCCGAAGACCGGCAAGTGGGAGGATTTGGCTCCGCTCCCCAGCGGACGGTCGAGTCACGACGCCGCTCTGCTCGGCAGCAAGCTGTATGTGGTCGGCGGCTGGAACATGCAGGGCCCCGGCGAAGGTGAATGGCACGACGAGGCCTTTGTCGCCGACCTGGCCGACGAAAAGCCGGAGTGGAAGCAGATCGCCAAGCCGCCGTTCATGCGGCGGGCGATCGCCATGGCGGCCGCCCAGGGCAAGGTGTTCGTGATCGGCGGCATGGACGACTCGAGCGAGACCACCAACGCCGTGGCCGTCTACGATCCGCAGTCGAACGTCTGGAGCGAAGGCCCCGAGCTGCCTTGCAAAAAAATGGAAGGCTTCGGCGCTAGCGCCTTTGCCACGCAGGACACCGTCTACTGCGCCGCTACCAACGGCAAGCTCTTCCGCCTGACCAGCGACGGCAAGCAGTGGCAGGAAGTCGGCCAGCTCAACAAGCCGCGCATGTCGCACCGCCTGGTGGCGACCGACGACGGCCGGCTGCTGGTCGTGGGTGGCACCAGCCGCAAGAGCGGCAAGGTGACCGAAGTGGAATCGATCGAAGTGAAGCTCGCCGGCACTGCGAAGTAACGCGGAGTCGCGGCGGCGAGTGGCTCACGACGGAGGCAGCCAGAGATGTCGCTCAAGACGTTTATCGAGGATCGAACTTTGACTGACGTACCGCAAAACGAGGATCTCCCGGCGCAGTCGGACGCTCCGCTGCGTCGCGTGGAAACGCGGAATGTCTGGCGAAGCGAGGATCTGCTCGGCAGCGAGACCGAAGCGGTGATCGTGCATCGCGGGCAGGAGTATCGCCTGCGGTGCACGCGGCAGGGGAAGTTGATCCTGTTCAAATGAACCTCGCCGCTTTTCGTGGCTGCGACCCGTTGGGGCGTTTTTCGTTGGAGATGTGACGTGCAGGCAGTGGTGCTTTCGATTCTGCTGACGACCGCGGCGACCGGCGCCGATGCCTGGCCCGGTTTCCTCGGCGCGGGAGCTGCCCGCGAACCGGCGAAGGCTCCTCTGGAGTGGTCGCCGACGAAGAACATTGCCTGGACGGCCGAACTGCCGGGCTACGGACAGTCGAGCCCGGTGGTGTGGAAAGATTTGGTGTTTCTCACGTCGGTCGAAGGGCCGATGAAAGACACCTATCACATCCTCGCGCTGCGGCAGAGCGACGGATCGCAGGTCTGGCGGCATTCGTTCGAGTCGACCGACAAGGTGAAGAGCAGCCTGTACGTAAGTCGGGCCGCTCCGACGCCCGTCTGCGACGACAAGGGCGTCTATGCGTTCTTCGAAAGCGGCGACGTGGTCGGCATGACCCACGAGGGCAAGGTGCTCTGGCAGCGCTCGCTCTCGCAGGAGTTCGGCAAGTTCGAGAGCAACCACGGCCTGGCCGCTTCGCCGGTGCAGACCGACTCGGCCGTCATCATCCTCGTCGACCATTCCGGCCCGTCGTACCTGATCGCCATCGACAAGCAGACCGGCAAGACGCTCTGGAAGACCGATCGCACCAGCCGAACCAGTTGGAGCTCGCCGGCGCTGGTGCCGGTCGGGAAGGGACAGCAGGTCGTGTGCAGCTCGGCGGGAAGCGTCGATGGCTACGATCCCGCCACGGGCGAACGGCTGTGGACGATGGACGACATCGGCGGCAACACGGCCGCCACGCCGTTGCCGTTTGCTCCGGGACGTTTCCTCATTGGCGCCTCGCCGGGACGCGAGGGTGGTGAGCGGGCTCAGCAGTCGACCCGGTCGAACGTGGCTGTGACCATCGATCAGGTCGATGGCAAATCGTCGCCGCGGATCTTATGGACCGCGCAAAAGGCCACTCCTTCGTTCGGTTCGCCGATGGTGCACGCGGGGCATGCGTACTGGGTGAACCGGGTCGGGGCCGTGTATTGCTTCGATGCGGCCACGGGAGAATCACGGTACACCGAGCGGACGAAGCAATCGGTGTGGGCCACGCCGATCGGCGTCGGCGACCGCATCTATCTGTTCGGCAAGGAAGGGACGACGACCGTCCTGGCGGCGGGACCGGAGTTCAAGGTGCTCGCCGAAAATGAGCTCTGGGACCCGAGCTTGATCAAGCCGGACGAGGCGGCCATTGCGGCGGAGGAAACCGAAGAACGCCGGCAGGCAGCGAGGCAAAACTCCGGACCGGTGCAGTACGGCGTGGCAGCCGTGAACGGCGATTTCCTGATCCGCACCGGCACGAAGCTGTATTCGGTGCGGCAGGAGTAGAGGTAAGAGGTAAGAGGTAAGAGAGCGCACGAATATCGGGCGTCCTCTCCTTCTCTGAACTGACAACTGTTTACTGTTTACTGTTTACTGTTTACTCCAGCCTTCCCGCTGGCCGGCGGTTTTTGCCGGGGGATTTTGTCAGGCCGTCGCCCAGGTCTTCGCGGGCGGCGCTGGCCAGTTTGGTGAGTCGTTCGACGATTTCGGGGTGTTCGTTGGCGACGTTCTTGGTCTCGCCACGGTCGGTCTCCAGGTCGTAGAGTTCGAGCTCTTTCACCTTGGCCTGGCGGTACTTCGCCGGGATGCCTCCTGCGGCTCGCGGCATGTCGACCGCCGTGCGATAGGCGTGCGGAAAGACGAGCTTCCAGCGGCCGCTGCGCAGGGCTTCCAGGTCGTTCGCGTGGTAGTAGAACAGCAGCGCCTCGTGCGG
>JAEZAS010000136.1 GCA_023430365.1 Planctomycetota bacterium | reverse complement strand
CGGGCTTCCGGGGGCGGGGGTGGTTGGGGGCTGGTTCTCTTGGGGCGTCGGCTCTTCGCGCGGGGCTAACGAGGCGGAGCCTCGGGTTCGTTTCGTCCCAGGCTGGAGCCTGGGACGGAGTTTTTTCTCGGCTGGAGCCTCGGATGGAGCTGCTCGCTTACCTCTTACCTTTTACCTCTGAACTCCGACTTCCCCGCCGGCCCTTTGCCTCTTTGCCTCTTCGCCCCTCCTTACGACCAATTCGCTCCCAGCCCCACGAAAGGGCCGCTCCCTTCGGCTTCGCGGCCGAGGCCTTCGCGGAGGTGGCGGTAGGCGGCGTGGATCTTGGCGTCAGCCTGCGATTCGAGCAGCTTCTCGACGAAGCGGTCGGTCTGGTACAGCCGGCCGGCGATGATTTCGGCCGCTTTGACGCCGAGCCGCAGGGCGGCTTCATTTCCTTCGGCAACGAGCTGGTCAAACCGCTGCCGGTCGAGCTTCAGCAGGCGGACGGGGGTGAGCGTCTTGACCGTGGCGCTGTGGGGATGGGCGTGAAAGAAGCTCGACTCGCCGAACAGACTCGGGGCGGTGAGCTCGGCGATTTCGCGCTGCCCCGCCTTGGGGACGTTCAGATCGACTTCCACCCGGCCGTCGAGCAGCAGCCACAGCGCTCGCGAGATCTGCCCCTCCTCGAAGACGACCTCGCCCGCCGCATAGTTCACCTCCGAGCTGGCGCCGGCAATGGCACTCAGGTCGGCCGCGCTCATGCCGTGGAACAGGTTGAGATGGGCCAGTTGTTCGACCGGGGTCTGAGTCATGGTGTGCAAGCGCTCCAAGTGGGGTTTGTTTCCGTTGGTTAAGCAGTAGTGAGCGCGATTATCGAGTCCCGAGCGGAAGAACGCAACGGTTGGTTCCGTGAGGATGCAACGAGCGTCGCGATGTGTGGGAGACCAGCCGCTGCGCAAGCGTGTCGGGCGCGTGGTACGAGCCGTGTGTTGACGTCGGATGATACATGAGGGGTCGCGACTCCATTGAGACGCAAGCAATGTCGCCCCTGCGGGGCTGGGCGCTCATAGGTTCGCTCTCGTCCGTGGGCTCACGCCCACGGCTAGTCAATGGCGCCGCTTCGCGGCTGTCCACGCCAGCTGTACGGGGGCTCCCGGACAAGACACAAAACATTTGACAAGATCAATGAAAATTCTTAAAACAAAACAGTCCAGTCCAGTCAAAGAACCGCGGCGGGCGTGACGTCGTTGGGCGGTGCTTGCTGCGCGGAGAGGGACGGCGGGAAGGTACTGGGGTGGCACGTGGCGAGGGGTTGTGGAGGGGCGTGCGATGGACGTTCGACGATGCGCAGGGGTTGTGAAAACGATGTGCTGCGCCCTGTTCAGTCGCGAATCGGGGCGCGCACGAAGTGTTGTACTTTTCCGAGCCCGAATCGACGCAAGTCGAAGTGGCGCGCCACACGCTGCACTGCTAAACGCTGTCTAGATTGAGAGTTGCGAAGGCAGAGCGATTTTGGCTGCGGCAAAGCTGCGAAAGCGCAAGGGGTTGTTAAAACCGGCGCTCAGTAGCCATCAGGGGGGTGTTCAGGTCGCTTGTCGTATCTGTTGTGCTGAGCGCGCAAGTGTTGTGCGACGGCGCGCGGGGCGGTCGGCACACGGAGTGAGGCCGACGACTTGGGAGAGTGGTCGCGGGCTGTTACCAGACAATCAGCAGGCCGGCGTGGGCGCCGTGGATGAAGACGCCGCCGTCATGGTCGAGCACCTCGCCGCTGCCGGGAGCATCGGTGAAGTCGAGTTGATCGGTGGCCAGGGCGACCCCCTGGAGCCACATCGCCTGATAGCCGCCTTGCAGGGCGACGGCCGACGAAAGGTGGTAGCGGCCTGTCATCATGATGTCGCCGACGAAGGCCACATCGGTGCCGCTGGTCGACGAACTGCGGATGGTTGCTCCGCCGTCGGTGCCGACGAATTGCGTCTGCTCCGCTCCGTTGCCATAGACCCCAGCCTTGCCAATGAGGTCGTAGCTGAAGTTGCCGATCATGTGGCGGAGGCGGAGGCCGAGCTGGGCGCCGAACAGGTTGTTCGTGGTGTCGACGTTGTACCGGCTCGTGACAGCGCCGGGAAGCAAGGCGTCCTCGGTGACGGTCAGCCGAAAGTCTTCGGTCAGGCGGACGTAGCGAAAACCGAGAATCCAGGCGACGCAGTCGTTGAAGCTGCCGATGCGGTTCAGCTCAAAATTGTGAAAGCTTGAGTCGAGCGAGACCAAGGCGGTGTCGGCGTCGAAAAACGCCAGGGCCGGGTTCAAACCGAGATCGCCAACGACGTTCACATCGTCCGGCGCCGTGATCGCACGCGACCAGTCCCAGGTGTAAACGCCGTAATACGTCGCTTCGTAGGCGACGCGCTGGTTGAAGTCGTAGCCGACGACCGCTCGGGGGCCGACTTCGTAGTTGAAGTCGCCTTGGCTGACGCGGAAGAAGTTGTTGTCGGTGTTGAGCGGCGGATCGTCGTCGATCAGGATCGCGAAATCGCGAGCTTCGTTGCGGCGATCGAGAAAGACGGCGCCAATCTCAGCATACGGACCTGGTTGGAAGTAGTTGCCGGCGGCCTGCACCTGCGGCACGGGATAGTACGGCTGAACGGGAGTCACGGGGGCGACGGGCGTCACCACCGTGCCGGGCGTGGCGATGATGGGCGCGGTGGTCGACGGTTGGAAGGAGTAGTACGGAGCCGCGCCAGCGGGGGGCGACATGACCGTCATCGGCGGACCGATGGGGGCCACCGCCTGAGCCGGAACGACGCCAAAGAACCGCGCCAAGGGAGACGGTTGCCACTGGTAGGCGTAGGGATCGTAAACGCCGGGCGTTACCGCGGCTCCGGTCGTCGGAGCGCCTTGCGCAGGCACGCTGGCGTAAGCGACTCCGGCAGGACCCATCGCCGGCAGCGCGACGAGACGCTGGTCGGGGAACTGCACGGGCGCAGTTTCAGCGGCTGGCAGAACGGCGGCGACAAGCGACGACGTCAGCCAAGCGATGGCAGCAGCGATAGACGCACGTGGTGCGCGAGCAATAGTCATTGGGCCGAATGCCCCACGGGTAAATGGGTAGTCCCCCGCCAGATAAGTGAGCGGGCTTGTAACAAGATTGATTCAAGAGAGTCAACAGCAGTTGCCGACAGGTCGCCGCAACTCGGGAGAAACTTGAGGGAGAAAGCGGGAGCGGAAAAGAGACGGCTGGCATAGTGATTGCGATTCAATCGGGTCATAAACCTTCGGGGTTCAAACCCACGACTCAAACGCAGGGAGCGAATCATGATGCATGTAAATGACGGCCAATGCGGCCTTTGCGCACACTTCGGCGAACACCAACACAACGGCCATGAGAAGCAGTTGATGCAAATCCGCGAGTCTCACGAGGCTCCCGAAGACCTCATCGAGGAATGTGGCCATCCGCAGCATGCGGGGCTGCACCTGGTGGTGACACCGATCAGCGGCTGCCAGGGATTCGAGCCGGCGAGCACGTAGGCCACGTGCCGCTTCGACGATAGAGGAGCGGCGGATCGCTTCGCCGCTCTGTTAAAGTGATTTCGTTCAACCGGAGATTTGAACGACGGATGTGGGGGTCGAGCGGCGGAGTTGTCCGCAGGCGGCGTCGATCTCACCACCCTTCTTCTGCCGGAACTTTACGTTCACTCCGCCCTCCAGCAGGATGTCGCGGAAGCGGCGAATCGCATTGGCGGACGGCGTTTGATAGGGCAGCCCAGCCACCGGGTTGTAAGGAATGACGTTCAGCAGCGCGGTGCGGTTGCGAAGGATCTGAACAAGCTGGCGGGCATGCTCCGGCTGATCGTTGAGTTCGGCGAGCAGCACATATTCGAACGTCAGCCGGCGGCCGGATTTGTCGAAGTACCGATCGGCGGCGGCGAGCACTTCGTCGATGCCGATCGCTTTATTGACGGGGACGATCTTGGTCCGCAGCTCGTTGTTCGGAGCATGCAACGACACGGCCAGATGGTAGCGCGGGTCGGTCTCACTGAGGCGATCGAGTTGTATTGGCAGACCGACGGTGCTGATCGTGATCCGGCGGTGTCCGATGCCGAGGCCCGAGTCGCTGCTGGCGATGTCGAGGGCTGGCATCAGGTTGTCGAGATTGGCCAGCGGTTCGCCCATTCCCATGACGACGATGTAGCCGAGTCGTTCCTCGCTGGGCAGCAGCCGCTGCAGGCGGAGCATCTGCTCGACGATTTCGCCCGTGGTCAGGTTGCGATCGACGCCGTCGAGCCCGCTCGCGCAAAATACGCATCCCATGGCACAGCCGACCTGCGTACTGATGCAGATACTGCGGCGGTCGCCGTCGCGCAGAAGAACACACTCGATCCGCCCGCCATCGGGCCATTGCAGCAGGAGTTTTTCGGTGCCGTCCGGAGCCTGCTGATGGCGGACGATGTCGCCCGTCCAGAGTTGCCAATCGGCAGCAAGCTGCTCGCGGAGCTTCTTGGGCAGATCCGACATCTCGGCGAAGTCACCGACCCGTTTCTCAAAAATCCACTTGCGGATTTGGGCAGTCCGATAGCCAGGATGGCCGTGAGATTTCAGCCATTCGGTAAGCTGGGCCGGAGTCGCATCGAGAATGTGTCGCATAGACCTATTCTAGGCGGCGCACCGAGTTTGTGGCGGCGGCGTGCCGTATTTCGCGGGATGCACGGGCGATTTCCCCCTCGCTCTCAGCCAACGCAGATCGGCGAGGGGGTTCCTTGATCCCGTTATTTCGTTTTAGCTCCCACCTTGCGACTGAAGCTCCCCGATTTTTCTCAGCAATTCTCCGCTGGCCAGATCGGCTTCGAAGGCTTCGACGTCGGGGTACAGCACGTGGCTGCAGAAGCGTACCGCCCAGTTGTGCGAGAGCGGACTGATGGCGATGACGACCCGGCCATGCTTCCAGGCTTCCCACATTTCGATGGCGGTGCCCATCGAGGCTTCTGGGACAAAAGCGATCAGCACATCGGTTTCGCCGCACATCTTGTTGTGATGCAGGAAGACCGCCCTCCCCTGATCCGGCTCGTAGTCGAGCGACTGCTCATGGTCGGCCAGGGGGTCGTAGACGACCGCGTCGGGCAGATGCTGCTTCAGTTTCTCCCGCAATCGGCCGCGATAACCCTGGTGATGCATCACGGCTCCGAGGTGGGAGCCTTGCATGATGCCGGCGAGGAAAATGTGCATGGAGGAGTCGGGAGGACAGGAGGCAGCGGTCGGGGTTGGAGGCCGAGTGCGGGCTAGGCTGGCGGTTAGGTTTGCAGAATACTATCGGCACTTGCAGCCTTCGAGCAACCCAAGGACTCAAACGTGGAACCGAACCTCAGCCGGGCGAAACAGCTTGTTCTGGAACTCATGGCCATTCCGGGCCGAAGCGGCGAAGAGTCGGCCGTCGCGGACTTCGTCCGCCAGAAACTGCTCGCCGCCGGGGCGCCGGCGGATGCCATCAGAACGGACAATGCCCACACCCGTTCGCCACTCAAGGGAGACACGGGCAACCTGATCTTGAAGCTCCCCGGAACCGTTCGTGGCCCCCGCCGGCTGCTGACCGCCCACCTCGACACCGTTCCGATCTGCGTGGGTTGCAAGCCGAAGGT